>JBFWUJ010000005.1:0-6369 GCA_050247295.1 Sphingomonas sp.
CCCAACGCGCGTTGCGATCGGCGAGGAAGATGCGGCGGAGGCGGGGATCGTCATTGGTCGGATCGTCCATCACCGCGGTCATTTCCTCGATGTCGCCGCGCGACCAGGCGGCCAGCGCCGGCTGCAGGATCTCGGGCAGCCGCGCCAGTTCGTCGAGCGTGGCGCGCAGCTGGACCAGTTGCAGGTCCTCCGGAATGCCGTCGAGCATCGCGAGCTGCGCCTCGAAGCTTTCGAGCTGCGCGATCGGCATGTTGCGCTCCCGCGCCGCGGCGCTCAGCACGTTCTCGGCGCCATGGGCACCGACGAGGCCGGCGCGCTGGATCGCGCTCACCGTGATCGCCAGCGAGACGTACCAGGGCTCGAACCGGTCGAAGACCACGGCCGGAATGCCCATCTCGGCGAGCACGGCGGCCAGCCGCTCATTCTCCCGTGCCGTCAGCCGGCCGGACAGCGTCCGGCCCTGCGGATCGATGGCGCTGCGGATGGTCAGCGCCGCGATCGCGCCCTGGTCCTCGGGCATGATCGCCTCCAGCACCAGCTCGCTGGAGGCGTCGAAGGCGGTTCGGATCTCGTCGTTGAACCAGGGGCGGCCGTCCAGCATGTGGAAGGTGCCGAACAGGTAGATGGTCGTATCCTCGTCGCGCAGCACCCAGAGCGCCGGATCGGCGTCGGGCAGCGTCGTCGCGGGCGGCGGCGTCGCGGCCGGGCCGGCTTCGGCCGGTGCAGGCGCTATGTCGGTTTGCGCCAGGGCCGGCGCGGCGAGGCCCAAGACCAGCGCGAAATACAGCGATTTCAGCATATTCCGGATCACGCGCCGCCGCTTAGCGGAAAGGCGGGCGCGATCATAGCCGCGGCCCGGCCCGCCTTCCTTGACCGCTCCCGCCCCATACGCCAAAGCATCGGCCTCCTCATGTTGCAGGTGCGAAGGCGCGAACCTTGGGCTCCCGGCCGCTCTCCTTTCAGCAGCTGATCCTGACTCTCCATCGCTATTGGAGCGATCGCGGCTGCCTCATCCTGCAGCCCTATGACATGGAAATGGGCGCCGGCACCTTCCATCCGGCGACCACCCTGCGCGCCCTCGGCCCCGATCCGTGGAAGGCCGCCTTCGTGCAGCCGAGCCGCCGCCCGACCGACGGCCGCTATGGCGACAATCCGAACCGGCTGCAGCATTATTACCAATATCAGGTGATCCTGAAGCCCAGTCCGCCCGACCTGCAGGATCTCTATCTCGGCTCGCTCCACGCCATCGGCATCGATCCGCTGAAGCACGACATCCGCTTCGTCGAGGACGATTGGGAAAGCCCGACGCTCGGCGCCTGGGGCTTGGGCTGGGAGGTCTGGTGCGACGGCATGGAGGTGACCCAGTTCACCTATTTCCAGCAGGTCGGCGGCTTCGATTGCAGGCCGGTGGCGGGCGAGCTCACCTATGGGCTCGAGCGGCTGGCCATGTACATCCAGGGCGTCGACAGCGTCTACGATCTCGCCTTCAACGACGAGGGCGTCACCTACGGCCAGGTCTTTCACGAGAACGAGGTCGAATTCTCGGCCTATAATTTCGAGGTCGCCGATACCGACAGCCTGTTCGATCGCTTCCGGCAGGCGGCGGAGGAATGCCGCCGCTGCATCGAGGCGAAGCTGCCGCTCCCCGCTTACGATCAGGCGATCAAGGCGAGCCATATCTTCAACACCCTGCAGGCCCGCGGCGTGATCTCGGTCGCCGAGCGGCAGGCCTATATCGGCCGCGTCCGCGACCTCGCGAAGGGCGCCTGCCAGGCGTGGATGGACAAGAACGGGTGGGCGGCCTGATGGCCGATTTCCTGCTTGAGCTCCTGTCCGAGGAAATCCCGGCGCGGATGCAGGACAAGGCGCGGGCCGATCTCGCGCGGCTGTTCGAGGAGCAGCTGGATGATGCCGGGCTGAAGGCCGGCGCGGTCGAAACCTATGCCACGCCCCGCCGCCTCGCCCTCATCGCCCGCGATCTGCCCGACGCCACCGAGGCGGTCAGCGAGGAGCTGAAGGGCCCCCGCACGTCCGCGCCCGAACAGGCGCTGGAGGGCTTCCTCCGCAAGACCGGCGTCTCGAAAGATCAGCTCGAAGACCGTGACGGCATCTGGTTCGCCAAGATCGACAGGCCCGGCCGTCCCGCCGCCGAGGTGCTGGCCGAGGCGATCCCCGCCATCGCCCGCGCCTTCCCATGGCCGAAATCGATGCGCTGGGGCGAGGCGTCGGCGTCGACCGACAGCCCGCGCTGGGTCCGCCCATTGCAGGGCGTCGTCGCCATCCTCGGCGACAAGGTCGTCGATTTCGAGGTCGCCGGCGTGACGTCCGGCGCCGCCACGGTCGGCCATCGCTTCCACCATCCCGGCCCGATCACGCTCGGCGGCGCGCACGATTATGCCGAGAAGCTCCGCGCCTGCCACGTCATCGTGGATCAGGAGGAGCGCAAGGCGATCATCCGCAGGGAATCGGACAAGCTTCAGCGCAACACCAGGACGATCCCGGACGACGGGCTGGTGGCGGAAAATGCCGGCCTCACCGAATGGCCGGTGCCGCTGAAGGGCAGCTTCGATTCCGCCTTTCTCGCCCTGCCGCCGGAGCTGATCCGGCTGACGATGCGGGTGAACCAGAAATATTTCGCCTGCCGGAATGGCGATGGCACGCTCTCCAACCGCTTCGTCTGCGTCGCCAACATCGCCTCCAGCGATCCCGCCGCGGTCGTCGCCGGCAACGAGAAGGTGCTCGCCGCCCGCCTCTCGGACGCCAAATTCTTCTGGGATCAGGATCTCAGGACGCCGCTCGCCGATCAGGCGAGGAAGCTGGACCAGATCGTCTTCCACGAAAAGCTCGGTACCGTGGCCGCCAAGGCATTGCGGGTCGCCAAATTGGCCGAATGGCTGGTGCGGGAGCGGTTCGTGCGCGCGGACATGGCCGATGTGCAGGCCGCCGCCGGCCTCGCCAAGGCCGATCTGGTGACCGAGATGGTCGGCGAGTTTCCCGAGCTGCAGGGGGTGATCGGCGGCTATTATGCGCGCGCGCAGGGCCAGAACGAGGCGGTCGCGAACGCCATCCGCGATCATTACCGGCCGGCCGGTCAGAATGACGATGTGCCCACCGATCCGGTCACAGTCACCGTCAATCTCGCCGACCGGGTCGATACGCTCGTCGCTTTCTTCTCGGTCGGCGAAAAGCCCACTGGCTCGCGCGATCCCTTCGCGCTCCGCCGTGCCGCGCTGGCGCTGATCCAGCTGATCACCCGCAACGATCTGCGCCTGCCGCTCGGCGACGTGCTGACGCAGGCAGCGGTGCTGAACGTCGTCTCGCGGCTCGGCGCGCTCGAAAGCGTGACCTTCCCGGACCTGATCGACAGCAGCGACAAGGAGCATGAGATCACCGCCAGCGTCGGCGGGCTCACCTATCGGCACGGCGCCCATGTGCTGGTCCGCTGGGATTCGGCGCTGACGCCCAGCGTCGAGCGCGGCGAGATCATCGAGGAAGCGACTGGCGTCAGCGAACAATTGCTCGATTTCCTCGGCGACCGGCTGAAGGTCCAGCAGCGCGAGGCCGGCGTCCGCCACGATCTGATCGACGCCGTCTTCGCGATGGGCCGCGACCGCGGCGAACCAGAGGACGATCTGGTCCGGCTGCTGGCCCGGGTGACGGCGCTGCAGGCATTTGTCGAATCGCGGCAGGGCGCCGATTTGCTCGCCGGCTACAAGCGCGCCGCCAATATCCTGAAGCGCGAGGATTGGTCGACGACGCCGCGGCCGGGCGGCTGGCGCAAGGACGCGCTTTCCTACACCGTCCGGAATGAGGAAAATGATCTCGACGAGGCGCTGGACGCGGCCGAGCCCAAGGTCGCGGCGGCGCTTGCCGAGGAAGATTATGAACGGGCGATGCGGGCGCTTGCCGGGCTGCGCGGTCCGATCGACGCGTTTTTCGAGAAGGTGACCGTGAACGATCCCGATCCGGCCAAGCGCGAAGTGCGCCTCGATCTGCTCGCCCGGATGCGGGCGCTCGTTCACCGGGTTGCCGATTTTTCGAAGATCGAGGGCTGACGGGTGTGCGCTGATCGGCCATCCGCTGTCGCGGACTGGACAAGGCCCGAACCGGGAGAATCGGTGGAAATGGCGGAAATCGGACGTTTTCATTGCCATGAAGGCGAAAAAATTCCGTTTTCGCCCGAACCTCCCGAACTTCGCCCGCACGGTGGTGCGAAATGAGCCGCCTGGTCTACCGGTTTGGCGGCGGCGCCTCGGATGGCGAGGCGGGGAACAGGAATTTGCTCGGGGGCAAGGGGGCGAATCTTGCCGAAATGGCCTCGATCGGCCTGCCCGTTCCTCCCGGCTTCACCATCGCGACGCCGGCTTGCGCGCTTTATTATGAACAGGGCGAGGGCTTTCGCGCCGGCCTCGCCGATCAGGTTGCGGAAGGCATCGCCCATATCGAGAAGGTCGTCGGCAAGAGATTCGGCGACGCCGCGGATCCGTTGCTGGTCTCGGTCCGCTCCGGCGCCCGGGTATCCATGCCGGGGATGATGGATACCGTCCTCAACCTCGGCCTCAACGACGAAACCGTGCGCGGCCTCGCCGCCATTTCCGGCGATCCGCGCTTCGCCTGGGACAGCTATCGCCGCTTCATCCAGATGTACGCGAACGTCGTATTGGGCCTCGATCACGGCCTGTTCGAAGAGGCGCTCGAAATCGCCAAGGAGGATAAGGGCGTCCATCTCGACACCGATCTGGGCGCCGCCGATTGGGAACGGCTCTGCGCCCGCTATTGTGCGCTGGTCGAGGAGGAGCTCGGCCGCGCCTTCCCGGCCGATCCGAACGATCAGCTCTGGGGTGCGATCGCGGCGGTGTTCGGATCGTGGCAGGGGGATCGGGCGAAGACCTATCGCCGCCTGCACGACATACCGGGCGATTGGGGCACTGCGGTCAATGTCCAGGCGATGGTGTTCGGCAATATGGGCGAAGACAGCGCCACCGGCGTCGCCTTCACCCGCGATCCTTCGACCGGCGAGCGCGCTTATTACGGCGAATATCTGATCAACGCCCAGGGTGAGGACGTCGTCGCCGGCATCCGCACGCCGCAATATCTCACCCGCGCAGCGCGTGAGAAAGCGAGCGCGACGGCGCCGTCGATGGAAGAGACGATGCCCGAGGTTTACGGCCGGCTTGCCGATGTGTTCGACACGCTCGAGCGGCACTATCGTGACATGCAGGACATCGAGTTCACGGTCGAGCGCGGCGCGCTGTGGATGCTGCAGACCCGCACCGGCAAGCGCACCGCCAAAGCGGCGCTCAGGGTCGCGGTGGACATGGCTCGGGAAGGGCTCATCTCGAAGGACGAGGCGGTGTGCCGGGTCGATCCGGCCGCCCTCGATCAATTGCTGCACCCGACTCTCGATCCCGATGCGACGCGCGACGTGATCGGCAAGGGGTTGCCGGCCTCGCCCGGCGCCGCCTGCGGCGCGGCGGTGTTCGACGCCGATACCGCGGAGGCCCGCGCCGCCGGCGGCGAAAAGGTGATCCTTGTCCGCGTCGAAACGAGCCCGGAAGACATTCACGGCATGCACGCGGCGGAAGGCATCCTGACGGCGCGCGGCGGCATGACCAGTCATGCGGCGGTCGTGGCCCGCGGCATGGGGCGGCCCTGCGTCAGCGGCGCAGGCTCCCTCGCCATCGATTACAGGGCGAAGCTGATGCGGGTCGCCGGCCGCGAGGTGCGCGAGGGCGATATTCTCACCGTGGACGGTTCGACCGGCGAAGTGATGCTGGGCGCGGTGCCGACCGTCCAGCCGGAGCTCAGCGGCGATTTCGGCATTCTCATGGACTGGGCCGATGCGAAGCGCCGGCTCGGCGTTCGCACCAATGCCGAAACGCCGGCGGATTGCCGCGCCGCGCGCGAATTCGGGGCGGAAGGGATCGGCCTTTGCCGCACCGAGCACATGTTCTTCGATGCGGAGCGGATCGCCAATGTCCGCCAGATGATCCTCGCCGACAGCGAAGCCGGCCGCCGCGCTGCGCTCGACAAGTTGCTGCCCGCCCAGCGCGCCGATTTCGTGGAGATCTTCCGGATCATGGCGGGATTGCCGGTGACCATCCGGCTGCTCGATCCGCCGCTGCACGAATTCCTGCCGCATCGCCAGGAGGAGTTTGCGGAGGTCGCCCGCACATCCGGCATCGACATCGACACGCTGCGCCGGCGCGCGGCCGATCTGGCCGAGAGCAATCCGATGCTCGGCCATCGCGGCTGCCGGCTCGGCATCACCTATCCGGAAATCTACGAGATGCAGGCCCGCGCCATCTTCGAAGCCGCGCTGGACGCGGCGGGGGAGGGCGATCCGCCGCTGCCGGAAATCATGGTGCC
>JBFWUJ010000005.1:6469-20126 GCA_050247295.1 Sphingomonas sp.
GCCGCCTCGCGCCGCTCGACCTCTTCCTGGTAGCGCCGCTTCCATTTCGGGCTGGCGAGCAGGGCCATGCCGAGCACGACGCCGAGCACGAACACGAGCGCGACGATCATCCACTGGTCGGTGGTGAATGCGGTCATCGGACAAGGCTCCTCGGTCGTTACGCGCTTTCAACGGCGCGCTTCGACCGATGGTTCCTTATTGGCCGGAGAGCAAGGCGTCGTTGATCGAGCAGGCCGCCGGACCGAGGATGACGATGAACAGCACCGGCAGGATGAACAGGATCAGTGGCACCGTCATGATCGCCGGCAGCCGCGCCGCCTTCTCCTCGGCGCGCATCATCCGCTCGTTGCGGAATTCGGCCGAAAGGACGCGCAGCGCGCTGGCCAGCGGGGTGCCGTATTTCTCGGTCTGGATCATCGTCGTCACCACGCCGCGGACGGCGTCGAGGTCGATGCGCTTGGCGAGATTCTCGAACGCCAGCCGGCGATCGGTGAGGAAGCCAAGCTCGATCGAGGTGAGCGCGAATTCGTCGCCCAGCTCCGGATAGGCCTTGCCGAGCTCGCGTGCGACCCGGCCGAAGGCGGCGTCGACGGTGAGTCCGGCTTCGGCGCAGATCACGAGCAGGTCGAGCGCGTCAGGGAGGCCCTTGCGGATCGCATGGGTGCGCTTGTCGACCTTGTTCTTCAGCCACAGGTCAGGCGCCTTGTAGGACAAGAGCAGCGTGCCGGCGACGAGGCCATATTTCTTCCACGCGCCCCATTCCGGGAAATAATCGACGACATAGACCATCACGACCGCAAAGCCGCCGAGCACGACCGGCAGCAGGAAGCGGGCGAAGATGACGACGAACGCCAGATCCTTCGAACGGATGCCGGCCTGCATCAGCCGTCCCTGCGCCTTCAGGACCTGCTCGTCCTGCAGCATCTTCAGCGAGGCGAGCATGCCGCGGACCTTGTCCGCCATCTCGTTGCGGTTGGTAATGTTGCGGCGGCGCTTGTTGGTCGAGGCGACGATGCCGGCCTTCAGCTGCTCGCGCCGCTCGTTCAGCGCCTTGACGCGCTTTGCCATCGGGTCGCGCACCGTGGTCGCCGCATAGATCGCGACGAGCACCGCGAAGGTCGCGACGGCGGCCAGCGCCGTCGCGACCATCACGACGTCCACACCCATGATGGTCGGGCCGGAGGGAGGATTCATCATTCGTCTTCCCTCCTCAGATTTCGAAGTTGATCATCTTGGCCATGATGAAGGCGCCGATCGACATCCACACCAGGCCGACGCCGCCTGCGATCATCAATCGCGGATCGACGAAGAAATTCTGCATATACTGGCCGTTGATGAACCAGATCAGCCCGAACACGATGAACGGCAGCGCACCGATGATGTAGGCCGATGCCTTCGATTCCGACGACATGGCGCGAATCTTCAGCTTCATCGCCGAGCGCTTGCGCAGCACCTCCGCAAGATTCGACAGCGTCTCGGCGAGATTGCCGCCCGTCTCCCGCTGAATCTGCAGCGAGATGACATAGAATTGGAACTCCGGCGTTTCGAGCCGGTCCGCGGTTTCCTGAAGTGCGGCCTCCATTGTCCGGCCGAGCTTCATCTTGTCGGCGACACCACGAAACTCGATCCCCACCGGATCCGGAATCTCGCTCGCGACGATACCGATCGTCTCCGAAATCGGCAGGCCGGAGCGCAGGCCGCGCACCATCAATTCGATTGCGTCCGGGAAGCGCGCCGTGAACTTGTCGACGCGCCGCTGGATCATCTTGCCGACGATGAAATGCGGCAGCCCGAGGCCAACCAGCAGCCCGAGCGCGAGCGCCAGGATCAGCGGCACACCCTTCATCACCAGACCGCCGAAAGCGATCGCGGCCAGGCCGATCGAAACGATCGCATATTGACCGAGCGTCCAGCTCCGGCCCGTCCGCTCCAGGCGACGGCGGAGGAGGGCGGGATTGGGAATGAGCTGCTGCGCCAGGCCTTCCATCCGGTTCTGGCGCTGGGCGAAGATGCGCTTCAACTGCAGCTGCGCTACCGTCTCGCTCGAACGACTGTGCCGCTCGCGCACGCTCTCCAGCCGCTTCGCCTGGGCCTTCGCTACCGAGGGCCCGGCGAAAGCGGCCATGACAAGCAACAGGGTCGTGAACAACCCGGCCGCCAGCAGCATGATCGAAAAACCGGGCACTCGATTCTCCCCGCGGTCGCGGCGTTAAACAGACGTCAGGCGGCGTTCGCAGTCGGCTTCCGGGCGACGAGCGCCTTGAAGCCGCCGAGCTTGCCCAGCAGCGAGGTCGGGTTCGAGGCTTCCTCGGCGCCTTCCTCAGCGGCCTGCTCGATCGTCTGCGTGAGCAGCTGAGCCAGCGGCTGCGACAGCTTCGCCGACTTCGCCGCCTTGGCGAGCGGCTGGCCGAGCTTGGCCGACTGGGTTGCGGTCTTCGCGTCGAACGGCAGGACGATATCGACCTTCCGCTCGATCGAATGTTCGAAGTCCTTGCGCGTCACCTCTTGCCCGCCGGGCATCGCCTTGTTGGCGACGACGATGATCCGAGCCTGCGGCGCGTTCGCCTTCAGCCAGGAAAGGATGCGAATCGCATCACGGGTCGCCGCAAGAGTGAACTCGACGACGACGATCACCGCCTGCACTTCGTTCACCAGATGCGGATGCTGAACCAGCATGTGGCGCGGCAGATCGATGACCATGCCTTCGAACGCGTGCCGGATCTCCTCCTGCAATTGGTAGAGGGCGGAACCGTCCGTGAGCATTGCCTGGTTGATCGGCGCCTCGGCGGAAAGGACGCAGAGCTTGTCATTGGCACGCACCATGGCGCGCTCGATGAACAGCCCGTCGATCCGGCTCGGATTCTCGATCGCGTCGGTCAGACCGCGTCCGGGCTCGAGATCGAGACCAAGCGCGCCGGTGCCGAAATGGACATCGAGATCGAGCAATGCCGTCGATCGACCGGCCTTGTCGCCCATCAGCCACGCCAGCGACGAGGAGACGGTCGATGCGCCGACGCCGCCGCGCACGCCGATTACCGCCGCGGCCACGTTCGGCCGCTCGCTGGCAGTCTCGGTGAGCCGGGGGCCGGAGATCGTGAGCTGCGCATTGGCGAAGGCGTCCCGCAGCTGATCCGGCGAGAATGGCTTCAGCAGATAGTCCTGGATGCCGCTGGCGACGAGATCGCGATAGAGGCGGACGTCGTTCACCTGGCCGGCGGCGATCACCACCGTGCCGGGCTCGCAGACTTCGGCGAGCGCGTTGATGTCCGACAGCGGATCGCCGCTTTCCGACAGATCGACGAACAGGATCGACGGGCTGGCGGCAACGGACAGCGACTGGACCGCGTTCCGGAGCCCGCCCTTGTTGACCTTCTCCGGCGACCAGCCATGCTCGACCGCGATCGGCCGAAGCAGATCGGCCGTCGCATCGTCGCAAACGAAGGCGCTGAAGGGATCGCGAAGCGCGCCGGCGCGGCCGCCGCTATTGAAAGGCGCGTTCATTGGCGATTGCCTCCGCTCTGAGTTGTGGTCGTGGCCGGCAGGCCCTGCGAGCCGGTCGGGGTACGCTGGCGATAGACGCGAATGGCGCGCGACGCGGTGCCCGCGGCGCCACTGCCGGAATCGGAGCGCCCGCGAACCAGGTCGTTCGGATCGGCGACCATCGAGGCCAGGTTGGCGTTGGTGGCGCAGCCATAGTTGCTGGACGTGTTCTGGCGCGGCGACACGCCATTGTCCTCGGGGCTCCAGTCGGGGCAGCCCGGGACGCTGGCGCTGGTCCGGCTGGCGACGACGCGGACCGAACCGGCCGATACGGCGCCGGCTGTCACGGGGGCGCCTTCGTTCAGCGACAGGCCATATTCGGAGACCGCGAGCGCGACGTCGTCACGGGCGCGGCCCGAGCCATAGCCTTCGTCGACCGAGATGCGGTCGCCGTAGCGAAGGCCGATCGATTCGAACCAGCCGTGCAGCCGCTCGATCTCGGCCCGCGAGACCCGGCCATTTTCCGTCGCGAGATCGAGAACGAAGTCGTTCCGCTCGACCACCGGCTGGTGCACCGAATAGAGGCTCGGATTGTTGATCGCCGTGAGCTGATTGGTGCCCGGCGCGGCGCAGCCGGCGAGGCCTGCCCCGAGGGCGAGGCTGGCAGCGGCGAAGATCCTGGTGCGAGACATGTCCAAAGTCCTTTCGTGCCGGGCGCTTAGCGAAGTTCGAAACCGGGCTGCGCGGCGCCGGCCGTAGTCTGCCGGCGTTGGGCCCGGGCGCCTGGCTGCGCCTGGGCCGGTGCCGGGACGGTCGCCGCGGCGGAGCCGCCGCCGGCGCTGATGCCGGGCTGGACAACCTGCGGCGGGCCGGCCTGCGGTGCCGGGCGAGTCTCGCCCGTCCGGCTGCCATGCTCCTGGCCGAGCAGCACCCGGGCGCCATCATTGGCGGTACGGAAGCCGTCGGTCGGCAGGGTGACGCGGCCCGCCGAGACCGGCTGGACCAGATACGGCGTGACGACGATCACGAGCTCCGTCTCGGCCCGGCGGAAGCGGGTCGACCGGAACAGCGCGCCGAGAATCGGCAGGCTGCCGAGGCCCGGAGCGCGATCGATCGTATTGTTGTTCGAATTGCGGAGCAGGCCGCCGATCACGAAGCTCTGGCCGGAGCCGAGCTCGACCGTGGTCTCTGCGCGACGGGTGGTCAGCGCCGGAACCTCGTAGCCGTTGAACCGGATGCTGCCCTCACTGGAAAGCTCGGACACTTCCGGGCGTACCCGAAGCGAGATGCGGCCGTTTTCCAGCACCGTCGGGGTGAAGGCGAGGCCGACGCCGTACGACTTGTACTCGATGGTAACGGTTCCCAGCGACTGGGAGATCGGGATCGGGAACTCGCCGCCGGCGAGGAAGCTCGCCGTCTCTCCGGACAGAGCGGTCAGCGACGGCTCGGCGAGCGTCGTCACCATGCCGTTGGTCTCGGCGAGGTTCAACGTCGACAGGATGTCCATGCCGAGCAGCCGTCCGGCCGCACCGAGCGTCGTCGCGCCGGCGATATTGTTGAACGTCGACACGGTCGATCCGATCGGCAGGCCGGACGGATCGCCCGCTTCCGTGACGGTGCGGATCGTGCCGGCGTTACCGCGACCGACGCCGAACTGGAAGCCGCCGGAATTGTCGCGGCTGAGCAGGTTCGTGCCGATCTCGCGGACCAGGGTGCGGCTGACCTCGGCGATCCGGACCTGCAGCATCACCTGCTGCGGGGTCGCGGTGCGAAGCCGGCTGACGATCTGGGTGCCTTCGCCGACGAACGCCTGGACGAGGCGCTCGGCCTCCTCGGCGTCGGAGGGCGATGCGACCGAGCCGGTCAGCAGCACCATATTGTTGAGCGTCGTTGCCTGGATCTCCGCCTCCGGCATCGCCAATTCGAGCAGCTGACTGACGGAGCCCAGATTCTGGCCGACCCGGACGTTCGCCGAATAAACGACGCGGCCGGCGCGGTCGGTGGCATAGACGGTCGTGTTGCCGGCCGCCCGGCCGAAGATGTAGATCTGATTGGGCGAGCGGACCTGGACGTCGGCGATCGTGTCGTTGGCCACGAACAGATCGGTCATCGCGCCGGCCAGGCGGACCATCCGGCCGGCGCCGACCGACAAGGTCACGTCATTGGTCGGAGCCACCGCGCCCGCGGGCTGGGCGGCCGCCGGGGCAGCGACGCCCGCTGCGAGCGCCATGGCCAGCGCAGTCGCCAGCGCCATGCCCACCGGGCCGCGCCCGATCGATTTGATCCTGTTCATCTTATCGTGCTCCCACCGGAACGAGCGTCACATTGTTGCCCCGGGCGACGCGGACGACGGGGCCTGCCGGCCTGCCCTCCGCATTGACCGGGCCCGAGCCTCCCGTGGCCGCAGGTGCGCCATTGCTATCGTTACGCTCCCGGGCGGGAACGGTGCGGCGCTGAAAGCGGGATACGTCGGCGCCGACCGTGTAGGTGGAGCCGGTGTCGATGGGGCGGCTCGCGACCGCGAGCAGCATCCGCCGCTCGGCGTTCGGATCGCCATTCTGGGGAACCTGGACCTCGCCCGCCGCGATCGCCCGCTCCAGCTCGGCCGAATTGTCGGCGAGCGAGCGCAGGGACAGCGAGAGCTGGCCGATCGTCTGGGCGACCGCGATCCGCTCGGCGATCCGCGGCGTCGCCTCAAGGGTGACGTTGGAGACCGTCTGAGCGACCTGGTTGCCTTCCTCGTCGCGGGCGTCGAGACGCTGATCGACGGCGAGGACGCGAACGTTGCGCAGGATCGTTTCGGAGGCCCGCAGCGCGGGACCGTCGCCCTCGACCTCCTGGGTCAGGACGATGTCGACCCGGTCACCCGGAAAGACGAACCCGGCGACGCCGCTGGAGGCCGAGACCGGCACCGTGACGGCGCGCATGCCCGGGCCGAGCGCCGCGGCGAGAAAGCCGCGCTCGCCGGGGCGCACAAGGGTGCCGCGGGTGATCGGCTGGCCGGCCGTGACTTCGGCGCGGACGACGGTGCCGATCAGTTCGGAGGGATCGGCCGCGCCTTCCTGGCCGCGTACGAAATAGGCGCCCTGCACCAGGCCTTCCGGCCAGGGCTGGTAGCGCAGCATTTCCGCGTCGATGATGGTGCCGACCGGCAAGGTGCGGGTCGCGACCAGCACCTGCGCGGCCTGTTGCTGCACAACGGCGCTGGCCTGAGCATCCGGAGCGCCGGCGCCGGCGAACATGTTGCGCGCCATGACCGCGGTCACTCCGGCGATGATGAGCGCGCCAACCAGCAGCGCGATTTTCTTGACGTCCATGGCGTTCGTCGCTCCCCCAACGGGACTGAAAGTTCAGTCGCCAGTCATCAGCCAAATTGGTAAAGAAACCGTTCGCTAATCAGCCACAAACCGCCAAAGGCGATCGCGACCCCATAAGGAATTTCGAGCGTGCCCTCGGTGCGGGCGAGCCGTTTGCGGATCAGCATGGCGAGCGTGAGCGCACCGCCCGCGACCGACATGATGAAGAGCAGGACGAGAACGCTTTGCCACGGCAGCCACAATGACAGGGCGCCGATCAGCTTGACGTCGCCGCCGCCCATGGCGCCGATCGCGAACGCACCGGCGAAGACCGCGAAGACCAATGCGGCGACGCCGATCTGCAACGCCGCATCGGGCCAGAAGGCGAGGCCGGTCGCCCACCAGAAGGGGACGGCGAGCAGCGCGATGGCGATGTTGAGCCCGTTCGAAATCGTTCGCGTCCTGAGATCGCCCCAGCAGGCGACCAGCAGCAGCAGCGCCAGGATGGCGAGCAGAATCCAGGAAAGCGCGTTCGACATGCGTCAAGGCTCTAGACGTCGCGCCTTTCCAAACCGTAACCGAGCCAGATGAGCGACATGGCGGCAATGCGGCGCGAGGTCCCGGCGAACGCCGTGATCGATTCCTGGCGCGCCCCGGACGGGATGTCCCTGCGTCGCTTCACCTGGGCACCGGACGGCGCATCGCGCGGAGCGTTGCTGTTCGCCGGCGGGCGCGGCGATTTCATCGAGAAATATCTGGAGGCCTATGCCTGGTGGCGCGGCCAGGGCTGGACGGTCACCGCGTTCGACTGGCGCGGACAGGGTCGATCCCGGGGCGATATGGTGCGCGGCAATCATGGCAGCTTCGATCCGCTGATCGAGGATCTCGGCGCACTGATCGAGGATTGGCGCGGCGGGGGGAACGGTTCGCACGTCGCGATCGGGCATTCGATGGGCGGTCATTTGTTGCTGCGGACAATGGTCGACAAGGCGCCAGCGCTCGATGCAGCGGTTCTCGTCGCGCCGATGATCCGGGTGAATTCCTACCCGATGCCCGGATGGCTGGCGCCGCAGATCGCCGAGATCATGGCGATGACCGGCTGGCGCGACGAGACGGTGTGGAAGCTCAATCCCAACCATGCCCGCCTGGGCGGGGTGCGCAACCGGAACCTGACCGGATCGGCCGAACGCTATGCCGACGAGCTCTATTGGTGGGAAGGCGAACCGGAAATGAACATCGGCCCGCCGAGCTGGGGGTGGCTGCGGGCCGCCTATCGATCGGCAGATGGAGCATTCACGGCCGAGAAGCTGGCGCGGGTTTCGACACCGGTGCTCGTGGTGGCGACGCGGCGGGACCGCCTGGTCAGCAGCGTCGCGATCGAGGAGATCGTGGAAGCGCTGCCGGACGCGCGGATCGAATGGATCGAGGGTGCGGCACATGAAATCCTGCGCGAAAGCGATCCCATCCGTCTCGACGCCCTGGGCAAGGTCGACGCCTTTTTCGCCGAGCGGGCCGGATGACGTGCTATGATGTCGCCATCGTCGGCGCGGGTATTGCCGGGGCCAGCCTGGCGGCGGAAATTGCCGGAGAAGCATCGGTCCTGATTGTCGAAGCGGAGGCACAGCCCGGCTATCACAGCACGGGGCGCTCCGCCGCGTTCTGGTCCGAAACCTATGGCGGCCCGCTCATACAGCCGCTGACCAGCGCCTCGGGCTCCTTCCTGGCGTCGCCGCCGGACGATTTCGCCGAAGCGCCGCTGATGACGCCGCGCGGCGCGCTGCATGTCGCCGAGGCCGAGGGTGCAGAGGCGCTCGGAACGCTGGCGGCTGAGTTTGCCGGTTCGGCAATTCGCTTCGAATCGTTCGACCGCGCCGCACTCGCCGCCGTCTTGCCGGGTCTCCGGCCGGGATGGGATCGCGCGCTGGCCGAGCCAAGCTGCGCAGACATCGACGTCGCCGCCCTCCACGCTGCCTATCTCAGGCGCGCGCGCGCGCGCGGCGCCGCGCTCGTGACCGACGCGCGGGTCGATAAGGCGGCGCGGCGCAACGGGCGCTGGACGATCGACACCGGGACGGGTGCGTTCGAAGCCTTCACTCTGGTCAACGCGGCGGGCGCCTGGGCGGACGATCTGGCGCGTCGCGCGGGCATGCGGACGATTGGCATCCAGCCCTATCGGCGAACGATCGTCCAGGCCCTGGTCGATCCGGCCCCGCCAGCGGATCTGCCGCTGATCATCGATGCCGCCGGCCGGTTCTATTTCAAGCCCGAGGCCGGCGGGCGACTGTGGCTCAGCCCCCATGACGAAACCGCCTGCGATCCTTGCGACAGCGCGCCGGAGGAGCTCGACATCGCGCTGGCGATCGACGGGATGGAGCGGATCGTGAACTGGCGCGTGGCGCGGGTCGAGCGGAGCTGGGCCGGGCTGCGGAGCTTCGCGCCGGATCGGCTGCCAGTCTACGGCTTCGCCGAGCCGGGCTTTTTCTGGTGTGCCGGCCAGGGCGGCTTCGGGATCCAGACCGCGCCGGCCGCCGCGAAGCTTGCAGCCGGCTTGCTCCTAAACCGTGAGGCGAAAGACATTGCCGCCGGCATCGATCCGGCCCCTTATCTCGCCGGCCGGCTCACCGGCTGATCCAGCGCCGCCGCGCAGGCGAGGGCATCGGCGCGTTCATTCTCCGGATGGCCGGCATGGCCTTTGACCCAGTGCCAGTCGACCCGATGAGGCGCCGCCGCCGCGACGAGCTCCTGCCACAATTCGGTGTTCTTGACCGGCCTTTTGTCCGCCGTCCGCCAGCCATTGCGCTGCCAGCCGTGAATCCATTTGGTGATGCCGTCGCGGACGTAGATGCTGTCGGTATAGAGCATGACCCGGCACGGCCGCTTCAGCGCCTGCAGCCCCCGAATCGCTGCGGTCAGCTCCATCCGGTTGTTGGTCGTCGCCGATTCGCCGCCCGAAAGCTCCTTCTCCCGAGCACCGCTGCGGATCACCACCCCCCAGCCGCCGGGCCCGGGATTGCCCTTGCAGGCGCCGTCGGTGAAGATCTGGACGTCGGTCACTCGCGGGTCAGGCGGCTTTCAGCGCTGCGGGAAGCTTGAAGACCATATTTTCCTCGACGCCAGCGACCGGCTCTTCCGTCACGTCGAAGCGTTCCTTCAGGCGATCGACCACCTCGCGCACCAGCACCTCCGGCGCCGAAGCCCCGGCCGTGATGCCAAGGGTGCGCACGTCGCCCAGCCAACCGAAATCCACGTCATTCCCGCGGGCGACAAGGCGGGCGCGCGTTCCTTCACGTTCCGCCACCTCGACCAGACGGAGCGAATTGGAGCTGTTCGACGCCCCGATCACCAGCACCGCCTCACAACGACCGGCAATCGCCTTTACCGCCGCCTGCCGGTTCGAGGTGGCATAGCAGATGTCTTCGCTGCGCGGCACCTGGATGGCCGGGAAACGCTGCCGGAGTATCGCGACGATCTCCGCCGTATCGTCGACGGACAGGGTCGTCTGGGTGAGGAAGGCGAGCTCTTGCCCCGTCCGTGGCTCGATCGCCTCCGCGTCGGCGGCCGATTCGATCAGGGTCATCCGGCCTTCCGGCACCTGGCCGAACGTGCCGATCACTTCGGGATGGCCGGCATGGCCGACGAACAGGATATGCTTGCCCTGCTCGATCAGCCGCTCCGCCTGGCGGTGGACCTTGGAGACCAGCGGGCAGGTGGCATCGAGATAGTTGAGGCCGCGCTCCGCCGCCTTGGCCGGCACCGCCTTCGGGACGCCGTGGGCGGAAAAGACGACGGGCACGCCGTCAGGCACCTCGTCGAGCTCGGGCACGAAGATGGCGCCCTTTGCCTTCAGGCTTTCGACCACGAACTTGTTGTGAACGATCTCGTGCCGGACATAGACCGGCGCACCATATTTCTCGATCGCCAGTTCGACGATCCGGATCGCCCGGTCGACCCCGGCGCAAAATCCACGCGGCGCCGCGATCAGCAGCGTGAGAGGGGGCCTGTTCGTCATCGCCGGCTCCTTAGGGACAAGCAGCCTTCGCGTCCACCGACCGCTCGGTTCGCCGCTTGCCTGCGCGATAGCCGCTTCCTATGATCGCCGGGGTGCTCTAGGGCGTTTCGCCTGTCGCATTATCACTCCGAGGGTCCCTTGTTTCGAACCAAAGCGGCCGCCGCCGCCCTCCTGATCTTCGGCCTTGCCGGTTGTGCCCGCGAAGGCGACATCATGCAGGCCGGCATCCTCACCAGCTATACCGCCTGCCCGGCGGTCGCGATTCCGGCGCCGACAGGCGACATCACCCTGTTCGATCCGGCCGGCAGCACCAACGCAAGTGCGATCGACGTCGTCGCGCACATCACGAACCTGCGCGGCGCCTGCAACGAGACCGGCGAATATATCGTCACCAACGCGACGTTCGACGTGCAGGCGCGCCGGCGCGACAATCGCGGCGCGCGCGAGGTGATCCTGCCCTATTTCGCCGGCGTCGTTCAGGGCACCGGCACGGTCGTCGCCAAGCGCGTGAGCCGGGTCGCGATCCGGTTCGAGGACGGGCAGTACCGGGCCAGCAGCAGCGGCACCGCGACCACCCAGGTGCTGCGTTCCGCCGCCACCCTGCCGGAGGACATCCGCCGCCAGATCACCCAGCAGCGCCGGGCGGGCGATCCGCGCGCCGCGGTCGATCCGCTCGCCGATCCGGCGGTTCGCGCCGCCGTCGATCGGGCCCGGTTCGAGGTGATGGTCGGCTTCGAGCTGACGCCGGACCAGCTGCGCTACAACGCCACCCGTTGACTCGTCTCCGCTGACTGTCCACAGCGGCGAGGTCCTGGCGGCCCGCCGCCATGGACGCGCGGGAGAGCGTGGCGCCGGCTTGCCGGGGCCGCCGCCGAAGGAGCAACCGCCCCGGAATCTCTCAGGCAAAAGGACCGCGCGGCCAAGGACACTCTGGAAAGTGGATGCGAGGCGTAGCCGAAGCATCCCGCCGAAGGGGTAAGCCGGCCCATCGCAGGACCGGTGAAAGCTCTCAGGTTTCCGCGACAGAGGGGGCGCTCGACAGGGTTGGCGCGGCAGGCGTCGGCCGGATCGGCGCGTCAGGGAGCGGATATGAGCGAAGTCCAAGCCAAACTTCCCCTCGATGCCTGGCACCGCGCCCGCGGCGGCCGGATGGTCCCCTTCGCCGGCTATGAGATGCCGGTCCAATATGAGGGGATCATCGCCGAGCATAAATGGACCCGCGACAGCGCCGGGCTGTTCGACGTCAGTCATATGGGCCAGCTGATCGTCGCCGGCGACGGCGCCGAGAAGGGGCTCGAGACGCTGCTGCCCGCCGATCTCGCGATGCTGAAGGACGGCCGGCCCAAATATTCGCTGCTGCTGAACGACGAAGGCGGGATCATCGACGATCTGATGATCACCCGCCGCGGCGACCATTTCTACCTGGTCGTCAACGGCGCCACCAAGCATGGCGACATCGCGCACCTGGAAAGGCGGCTGCCGCGCGGCGTCGTGCTCGATCATATGCGCGAGCAGGCGCTGCTGGCGCTGCAGGGGCCGAAAGCGGTCGATGCACTGGCGCGGCTCGTGCCCGGTGTCGAGGCGCTGACCTTCATGATCGGCGGCGCGTTCGAGATAAACGGCGTCCGCGCCTGGATCAGCCGCTCCGGCTATACCGGCGAGGACGGGTTCGAGATTTCGCTGCCGGCCAACGCGGTCGCCCAGGTGGCGGATCTGCTGTGCGCCGAACCGGAGGTCAAGCCGATCGGCCTCGGCGCCCGCGATTCGCTGCGGCTCGAGGCCGGTTTGCCGCTCTACGGCCACGATCTCGATCATATGACGACGCCGGTGGAGGCCGATCTGACCTTCGCCTTGTCGAAGCGGCGGCGGGCGGAGGGCGGCTATCCAGGCTGGGAACGGATCGCCGGCGAGCTCGCCAATGGGCCGATCCGCAAGCGGGTCGGGCTGTTCGTCGAGGGCCGCCAGCCGGTTCGCGAGGGCGCGGTCGTCGTCGATGCGGACGGCGACGAGGTCGGCGTCGTCACCAGCGGCGGCTTCTCGCCGAGCCTCGAGCGACCGATCGCCATGGCCTATGTGCCGGTCGCTCAGGCGGAACCGGGCAGCGAGATCGGGCTGGTCCAGCGCGACAAGCCATTCCGGGCGACGGTGACGCCGATGCCCTTCGTCCCCCATCGCTATCACCGCAAGGGAGCGCCGGTATGACAACCTATTACACCCAGGAGCATGAGTGGATCGCCGTCGAGGACGGCCGGGCGACGGTCGGGATCACCGATTACGCGCAGGGTCAGCTCGGCGACGTCGTCTTCGTCGAGGTGCCGGAAGCCGGCCGCGAAATCAGCAAGGGCGGCGACGCGGCGGTGGTCGAGAGCGTGAAGGCGGCGAGCGACGTCTATGCGCCAGTCGGCGGCACCGTGACCGAGGGCAATCAGGCGCTGGCCGACCAGCCGGATCTGGTCAATTCGGATCCGGAAGGCGAAGGCTGGTTCTTCAAGCTGACGTTGAGCGATGCCGGCGAGCTGGACGGGCTGATGAACGCCGACCAGTATCGCGAATATTGCGCCGGGCTGTGATCGCGGAAGGCCGCCCGGCTTCATGGTGAACCTCACCTCCCAATGGTCGGCGAGCGACTATGCGGCGAACGGCGCCTTCGTGCCGGCGCTCGGCGACGCGGCGCTGGCATTGCTCAACCCGCAGCCGGGGGAGCTGATCCTCGATCTCGGCTGCGGTGACGGGGTGCTGACCGAGCGGATCGGGACCGCCGGAGCGCGGGCGATCGGGATCGACAGCAGCGAGGCGATGGTCGAGGCGGCGCGGGCGCGGGGTGTCGACGCATTCGTCGGCGACGCCGAGACGCTCGATCCCGCGCGCGAGA
>JBFWUJ010000005.1:20226-57117 GCA_050247295.1 Sphingomonas sp.
TATCAGCCGGAGATCGCACAGGGCACGCTGCAGGTGCTGTTCGAGTTCCAGACCCAGGTCGCGCGGCTCTACGGCTGCGACGTCGCCAATGCATCGATGTACGACGGATCGACCGCCTGCTGGGAGGCGATCGCGATGGCCGGGCGGGTGACGCGGCGGAAGAAGGCGGTGCTGTCGACCGGCCTGCATCCGCATTATGTCTCGGTCGCGAGAACGATGGCGAAGTTCACCGGCGACGCGCTGGAGCATTCGGCGCCGACGCTGGATGCCGGAACCGACGTGGACGCGCTGGCGGTGGACGGCGAGACGAGCTGCGTCGTCGTGCAATATCCCGACCTTCTCGGCCGGATCGCCGACCTTTCCGCGCTGGCGGCGCGCTGCCACGAAAATGGCGCGCTGCTGGTTGTCGTGAACACCGAGCCGGTGGCGCTGGGCGCGATCAAATCGCCGGGCGAAATGGGCGCCGACATCGTCGTCGGCGAAGGCCAGTCGATCGGCGTCGGCCTCAATTTCGGCGGGCCCTATGTGGGCCTGTTCGCCTGCCAGGAGAAGTTCGTCCGCCAGATGCCGGGGCGGCTGACCGGCGAGACGGTGGATGCGGAAGGCAAGCGCGGCTTCGTGCTGACGCTTTCGACCCGCGAGCAGCATATCCGGCGGGAGAAGGCGACCAGCAATATCTGCACCAGCTCGGTACTCTGCGCGCTCGCCTGGACGATGCATATGACGTTGCTGGGTGAAAAGGGGCTGAGGCACCTCGCCGCGCTCAATCATGCCAAGGCGGTCGCGGCGGCCGAGCGGCTGGCGACAATTCCCGGCGTTTCGCTTCTCAACGACAGCTTCTTCAACGAGTTCACGCTCGTCCTGCCGAAGGAAGCGCGACCGATGGTGCGGGCGATGGCGGAGGCGGGCGTGCTGGGCGGCGTGTCGCTTGGCCGGCTCTATCCGGGCGCGGACAGCCTCGCGAACGGCCTTGTCGTCGCCGTCACGGAAACAGTCACGGACGAGGATATCGACATCTTCGCCAAGGCGCTGGCGGGAGTGTTGGCATGAGCATCAACCAGAGCGGCTGGCGGCCCGAAATGACGCCGGAGCGGCGCGCGAGCGAAGGCACGTTCACCGGTAACCGGGCGCTGATGCTCGAAGAGCCGTTGATCTTCGAGATCGGAGATACCGGCCTGACCGGTGTCGATTTCGAACACGTATCGAGGGCGGAAACGAGGCTGGGCGGGCTCAAGCGGAACAAGGAGATCGGGCTTCCAGGGCTCTCGGAGCCTGAAGCGGTGCGGCATTATACGCGCCTCAGCCGGCAGAATTACGCCATCGATCTCGGCCTGTTTCCGCTCGGTTCCTGCACGATGAAGCACAATCCGCGGCTCAATGAGAAGGTGGCGCGGATGGCGGGCTTCGCCGACCTTCACCCGCTGCAGCCGGTCGATACGGTGCAGGGCGCACTGGCAGTGATCAATGAGCTGGCGGTTTGGCTGATCGAGCTGACGGGCATGTATGGCGTCGCGATGAGCCCGAAGGCCGGGGCGCATGGCGAATTGTGCGGGCTGCTGTGCATCCGATCGGCGCTGGAGGCACGGGGCGATCCCCGCGAGGTCATCCTCGTGCCGGAAAGCGCGCACGGGACGAACCCGGCGACGGCGGCCTTCGCCGGCTACCGGGTGGAGAACATCCCGGCCACGCCGCGCGGTCGGGTCGATGTCGCGGCGCTGAAGGCGCGGCTGGGACCGGACGTGGCGGGGGTGATGATCACCAATCCGAACACCTGTGGCCTGTTTGAGCCGGACATGATCGAGATTTCCGACGCGGTCCACGAGGCCGGCGGCTTCGTTTATTGTGACGGCGCCAATTTCAACGCGATCGTCGGCCGGGTGCGGCCGGGCGATCTCGGCATCGATGCGATGCACATCAACCTGCACAAGACCTTCTCCACGCCGCATGGCGGCGGCGGTCCGGGCTCGGGGCCGGTGGTGCTGTCGGAGGCGCTGGCACCTTACGGGCCGCTGCCGTTCACCGCGCGGCGGGCGGATGGCCATATCGACCTGATCGAAGAGGAGACCGTCGGCGACGAGCATCCCGACACATTCGGCCGGATGACCGCCTTCCATGGCCAGATGGGGATGTTCACACGGGCGCTCACCTACATCCTCAGCCACGGCGCGGACGGATTGAGGCAGGTGGCGGAAGATGCGGTTCTCAACGCCAATTACGTCCTGCGCAGCCTGGACGGCGTGCTGGACGCGCCGTTCGGCACGAGCGGCCCGTGCATGCACGAGGCTTTGTTCAGCGACAAAGGCTTCGGCGACGGCCTCTCGACGCTCGATCTCGCCAAGGCGCTGATCGACGAGGGCTTCCACCCGATGACGATGTATTTCCCGCTGGTCGTCCACGGCGCGATGCTGGTCGAGCCGACAGAGACCGAGAGCAAGGCGGCGCTGGACCAGTTCATCGGCGCGCTGCGATCGGTGGCCGAGCGGGCGAAGGCCGGCGACCAGAGCCTGAAGGCCGCGCCCGTCCATGCGCCACGGCGGCGGCTCGACGAGACGCTGGCGGCGCGCAAGCCGATACTCGTCTACAAGGAGCGGGCGCAGGCCGAAGCGGCGGAATAGATCGCGTGACCGATTATCGCCGCTCGGCCCCGCATGTCGCGCGTAACACGGCGCCGATCGTCGAGGTCCTGCGCCAGGTGCTGCCCAGGCACGGGCTGGTGCTGGAGGTGGCAAGCGGATCGGGCGAGCATGCGCTGCATTTCGCGCGCCGATTTCCCGCACTGCTCTGGCAACCCAGCGATCCCGATCCGGCGGCCTTGCGCTCGATCGAGGCGTGGCGGGCCGAGGCCGGGCTGCGCAATCTGTTGCCGCCGGTGGCGCTCGACGCGCAGGCGCCCGAATGGCCGGTCGACCACGCGGCCGCGATCTGCTGCATCAACATGGTGCATATCAGCCCCTGGGCGGCGACGGCGGGACTGATGCAGGGCGCCGCCCGGCTGCTGCGCCCCGGCGCCCCCCTTTATCTTTATGGCCCGTATCGCCGGGCCGAGGTCGAGACCGCGCCCAGCAACGAGGCGTTCGACGAGAGCCTCCGCGCGCGCGATCCGCAATGGGGGCTGCGCGATCTGGGGCTTGTGGTCGCCGAGGCGGAGGGCCGGGGGTTCGCGCTCGGCTCCGTCACGGCGATGCCGGCAAACAACCTGTCGGTCGTTCTCCGCAAAATTTGAGCCATAGCAATATCCAGGCGAGGCCGAAGCTCCAGCCGGCGACGACGTCGCTCGGCCAGTGAACGCCGAGCATCGGCCGCGTCAGCCCGACCGCGATCGCGATCGCCGCCGCCGCTGCAATCGCCCAAGGCCGGGCGCGGCCTTCGGCCAGCAGCAGAGCGGCGCCGAGCCAGACGATCGTCGCATTGGCCGCGTGGCCGCTGGGAAAGGCATAGGATTGGGCGGCGACCAGATGTTCGTTGGCCTCAGGCCGCAGCCTCGATGTCCAGCCCTTCTGCAATTCGACCAGCAGCCGGCCGGCGAGCGTTGCGACGAGGAACAGGCCGGCTGCCCGCCAGTCGCGCCGCACCCGCCAGGCGATCAGGGCCACGACCAGGCTGGCCGGAACGAGGATGCCGGCGCCGCCGAGCCCGGTCACCCGGCTCGCGGCCTCGGCGAGGAGTGGCCGCAGGCCGGCATAAAGGGCGGCCAGGATCGCCTCGTCCCAAGGTCCGCCGCCGAACAGCAGCATCGCCATATAGAGAAGCACGAGCGCGGCGAGGGCGAAAGGCATCAGCCGATGCGGGTTGCCCGCCAGTTCGGTCCGATGATCCGATCGCCTTCGACGCGCCCTTCGAACACCCTGCGCTGCCCGTTGATCCGAACGATGAAACGCAGTTCGGTCGCGTTGATGCGGCCCTGTTCGATCCGGGTCGACTGGTCGTTGACGGTCACCGCGCCGGTGAACTGCTGGTAGCGCTGGCCGATGATCAGGGTCGCGTTCTGGCCGCCGACGTTCATTGCCCAGCGGCCATCCACCCGGGCTGGCACGATCCAGAGATAGACCGTCGAGGCGCCGACGCGCTGCGTCTGATCGGCCCGCCAATCGCCCATATTGAAATCATGGCTTACGACCCGTGCGCCCGGGCGCATCTGAGCGAGGATGCGCGGCCGCAGCCGGAAATTGATGTCGTTGGAGAGATAGAGCGTCAGCACGTCGGCGTCGCCGAGCGGCGTCTGGAACAGGTCCTCGCGACGGAAGATGACGCGGTGGGAAACCCCTGCGGCGCGGGCATTGGCTGTGGATTCGCGGATGCGGGCCGGATCAATGTCGACGCCGAGTCCGCGGGCCCCCTGGCTGCGGGCGGCGGCGATCAGGATGCGGCCGTCGCCGGATCCGAGATCGACCACTCGCTCGTTCGGGCGCACCGCCGCGATCGCCAGCATCGCGCTCACCACGTCATTGCCGGTGACGACATAGGGTGCGTCGAGCCGGGGTCGCGCCTTCACGAAATCCGCCGGGTCGAAGCCGTTGGCGGGGGCCGTCGGCGCCGGCGGCTCCGGCCGCAGCGCCCACCAGATGAGCAGGCCGGCAAGGATCGCCACCGCTCCGAACAGGAGTGCGCGCAGGAAACGCCGCCGCCGCATCAACACCTCTTTCGTTCGCTTATCATCGGCAGGCCCTTCTTCCCGTTCTTTTCAGGAAAGTCACCACGCCCTAGATGAAAGCCGCGCGGACGGGAGGCCAGACGTTGACCGATGAGGCGATCGCAGCGCCGGGCGAGGCGATGACGCCGCTCGATCCCCGGCAGAAATGGGTGTTGCGCATCCGATGGCTGATCGCGACCGGCCTGCTGGTCGTGGTCGCGATCGCCCTGTGCCTCGGGCCGTTACGGAAGACCGGCATTCCGATGGGGCTGATCCCCGCCGCGGTGGCGCTGGCCGGGCTGGCTGCCACGCTGGTGATCCCCGGCCGGCGCTATCGCGCCTGGGGCTATCGCGAGGAGGAGGATGAGCTGCATGTCCGGCACGGCCTCCTGGTTCGGGTGCAGACGGCGGTGCCGTTCGCGCGGGTCCAGCATATCGATGTCGCGCAGGGGCCGATCGAGCGCCGCTTCGGCCTCGCCCGGCTGATCCTCTACACCGCCGGCACCCGCGGCGCTCTGGTGCCGTTGCCCGGCCTTGCGCGGGAAGCGGCGGAACGGATGCGCGACCGGATCAGGGCCAAGATCCGCGAGGACCTGCTGTGAACGATGCGGCGGCCGGCACGCCGCCGCAACGGCTGCATCCGGCAACCCTGATCCTGCGCTGGCTGCGGGCGATCCCACAGGTCGCGGCAGGCGCCGTGGCGGCGGGAGTTGGAATGGCGAGCGGCGGCCGCGGCCTGTGGCCGGTGCTGCTGTTGATCGGCATCGCCGCGATCGTCGCGATACTGTTCGCACTGATCGCCTGGTGGCGCTTCACCTACATGATCGGCAGCAACGAGATCGTGATCGAAAAGGGCCTGCTGCAGCGTCAGCGCCGCGTGATTCCGTTCGATCGGGTGCAGGATATCGCGATCGAACAGAAGCTGCTGGCGCGTCTTTTCGGCACCGCGACGGTGAAGATCGAGACCGGGGGCTCGGCCGCCGACGAAGGCAGCCTGGACATGATTTCCCTCGCCGATGCGCGGGCGCTGCGCGATCATATCCGTCGCGGCCGGGCCTCTGCGGCAGCCGCGACCGAGCCGGTGGCGCCGATGGCGGAGCCGGTGCTGTTCCGGATGGATTTCGGCCGACTGCTGCTCGCCGGCCTGTTCAATTTCTCGCTCGTCTTCCTCGCGGCGATCATTGGCATCCTGCAATATCTGGAGCAGCTCAACCTGTTCGATTGGGAGGATTGGGCGCTCGGCCGCGGCCGGGAAACGGCGGCGGCCTATTTTTCCCTGACGTCGGCGCTCGCGCTTGCGGCGCTCGTCCTGCTGCTCGGCATGGTCGCCGGGGTGCTGCGCACGGTGGCGCGCGACTTCGGGTTCACGTTGAGCCGCACCGCCGCGGGCTTCCGGCGGCGGCGCGGACTGCTGACCCTCTCCGAGGTGGTGATCCCGATCCGGCGGACACAGGCGGCCGTGATCCAGAGCGGCCTCGCGGGACGGCTCTTCGGCTGGCGCCGCCTGTCATTCCAGACCCTGGGGGCGGACCGGAAGGAAGGCGGGGTCCAGATCGCCGCGCCCTTCGCCCGATCCCGGGAGCTTGTCCCGATACTGACCGAGGCGGCCTTCCCGCTGCCGCCGCCGCGCCGCCAGTTTATCGGCCTGCCCCGCCGCGCCATGATCCGTCGGGTGCTGCCGTGGCTGCTTCTCGCCACCGCCGCGGGCGGCGTGGCCCTGATCGTCGCGCCCTGGGCTGGGCTCGGCGCCGGCGCCATGGTCCTGATGGCGATCGGGGCGGTGCTGCGCTGGCGCAAACATGCCTATGCGATTGGCGATCGGGCGCTGTTCGTCACCGGCGGCCTCATCCGGCGCCGGCTCTGGATCGTGCCGTTCGAGCGGGCGCAGGTGATCGAGATCGTGCGCGGGCCGGTGCAGCGGGGCCTGGCGCTTGCCAGCCTTCGCTTCGACACGGCCGGCGCGCCGGCGTTCGATCCGCCGGACATCGTTGACCTCGACGCGGCCGAGGCGCGGCGACTGGCGGCGGAATTGCTCGACCGCTTCCATGACGGCCGCCGCGCCGGCAGAGCGAGGCTGGCCGCCGCGGCATAGGCGGCGTGAACGCGAAACGGTCGCCGGCTTGCGATGTCATCGCGACGCAAACAATCCTATGGGAGGGCGCATCGATCTGATCTTGAACGGGCGACAATGGGACGAAGGCCGAAGCGCATAGGCGGCTTCACGCTGGTCGAGCTGATGGTGGTGATCGTCATCATCGGACTTGCGGCGAGCGTGGTCGTGCTGGCGATGCCCGATCCGGGCGGCGGCGTGGCGGCGGAGGCTGAACGCTTCGCAGCTCGCGCCAAGGCGACGCGCGACCTTGCGATCGTCGAGGCCCGCGCGGCAATGATCAAAGTCGATTCCTCCGGTTATGAGGTGGCGCGGCGGGTCCGCGGCGAATGGCGTGCCGGCGAACGGGTGGATTGGGAGCGCGGGACCGAAGCGCAGGGTGGGGAGACCCGCTTCGATGCGACTGGCCTCGCCCGGCCGACGACATTGCTGCTGGCCCGGCGCGGACGGCAGGCGCGGGTGGAGATCCGCGGCGACGGCACGGTCCATGTCCGGCGCTAGGCCGCGCGAATGCGGCTTCAGCCCTGTGAAGCGTTTCGCCGAACACGGCTTCACGCTGATCGAGATGCTGGTGGCGCTCGCTATCTTCAGCCTTGCAGCTTTGGCCTTGCTGCGATTGTCGGGGGCAACGGCGACCAATAGCGCCCGGCTCGCAGACCAGGCGATCGCGCAGCTGGTGGCGGAAAATGTCGCCGTGGAGACGCTGACCGATCCCGGCCCGCCACCGATCGGCACCCAGGCGGGCCAGACGGCAAATGCCGGGCGGCGCTGGAGCTGGACCCGAACCGTCGCCCGATCGCCGGAGGCGCGTATCCTCCAGATCGAGATCGTCGTCGCGAGCCTCGACGGCGGGCCGGGACGAGTGCGGTTGACGATCTTCAAACGAGCCGGCGGATGAAGCGCAACGGCTTCACCCTGATCGAGATGCTGATCGCACTGACGATCTTCGGCATGCTGACGGCGGCGGGCGTGGCGCTGCTGTCGGTGAGCGCGCGAACCCAGGAAACGTCGGATCGCCTGCTCGCCGAGCTGGGCGAGGTCAGGCGATTGAACGCATTGCTCGTCGCCGATCTCGGCGAAGCGGCAGCGCGTCTTCATCGCGATCCCGAAGGGCGATCGCGGCGCGCCTTCGCCGGCGCGGGAGGACAGGCACCGATGCTGATGATGTTCGTGCGCCGATCCGCCGACGATGGCGAGAGCACGGGAACGCAGCGGGTCGGCTATCGGCTGGCCCAGGGGCAATTGCAGCGGATCGCCTTCGCCCGGGTCGACGGCGGCGGCGGAAGCGCTGCCGTCTTTCCCCTGATGGACAGCGTGCGGAGCGTCCGACTGCGCTACCGCAACGAGCGGGGCGAATGGCTGGACGCCTGGAACGAGCCCGATCTGGTCCGCCTGCCGGCAGCGGTCGAGCTTATGGTGGATTCGGCACGGCACGGTACGGTGCGGATGCTGTTCATCGTCGGCGGCGCGCGGTGAGGCGGGGCGCGCCAAGGCGCGAGCGCGGCGCCGCCCTGCTGGCGGTGCTGCTGCTGGTGGCGGTGACCGGGGCGATCGCGGTGACGGCGATGGAGCGGCTGAGCCTGTCGCGGACGATCGCGTCGAACGCGGCGATGATCGCTCAGGCGCGGGCCCACGCCCGCGGCGTCGAACAGTTGAGCCTTCTGGTCATTGACGATCTGATCGCGCGCGATCCCGAACGGACAACGCTCGAGGGCGGCTGGCTGGGCGCGACCCGTTCGATGCCGATGCCCGGCGGTGCCGTGGCCGAGGCACGATTGCTGGACGGCGGCAATTGTTTCAATCTGAACAGCGTCGTCGAGGGCGATCCGCGCAGCCGGCTGGTGCGGCGAAACTCCGGGGTGCAGCAGTTCGCGGGCCTGATGATCGCGCTGCGGGTGCCGGAGGTCGATGCGCGGCGGATTGCCGAGGCTGCCGCCGATTGGGCCGACAGCGATATTGAACAGGGGCCTGCCGGCGCCGAGGATTCGGCCTATGCCAACGCCGAGCCCCCTTATCGAACGGCGAACACGCTCTTCGCCGATCCGGCCGAGGCGCGGCTGCTGGCGGGGATGACGGCGGACCTTTACGATCGGCTGCGACCCTGGCTTTGCGTCCACCCGGCGGCGGAGTTGTCGCCGCTCAACGTCAACACGCTGACCGCGGAGCAGGCGCCATTGCTGGCGATGCTGGCGCCGGGTCAGATCGATATCGGCCGCGCCGAACGGGTGCTGGCCGCGCGGCCGCGCGGCGGCTGGGCGAACATCATCGATTTCTGGCGCACCGAGCGGCTGAGCGAATTGGCGGTGCCGCTGGACACCCAGCTGCAGCCGCAGGTCCGCACGCGCTGGTTTCGCCTCGACGTCAGGGTGACGCAAGGCGACATCGATTATGGCGAGAGCGTGCTGATCGATGCGCGGCTGCGGCCTTCGCGGCTGGCGTCGCGGCGCCGCGAAGATTAGGCGCGCGTGTCCAGCGCCCGACCCAGCTTCACGAACAGCGCGATCAGGATCGGCACGAATACCACCACCAGGGTCAGCTTGGCGATGATCTGGCCCTGCATGATGTTGAGGATCGGCATCGGCTCGCCGGTGCCGGGATCGACGACGCCGTAGAAGGCGATGGTGATGAACAGGACGGTATCGAGGGCCTGCGAGAGCAGGCCCGCGACCAGACCGCGCAGCCAGGCAGCGCGGCCGGTGCCCTCACCCTTCAGCCGGGTGAAGACATACACGTTCAGGGTCTGCGAGATGCCGTAGGCGATGAGCCCCGCGAGCTGGAGCCGGGCGCCCTGGCCCAGGATCGTCGCGAACTGATCCTGCAGCGTCCAGAACGGCGCTGCGGGCAAGCGGATGACGGTCGCGATCAGCGCCATCGACAGGATCAGCGGGATAAAGCCGAAGCGCACCAGTTTGTCGGCCGTTTCCTTGCCGTGCAGCTCGGCGACGGCGCTCGACAGCACCACCAGCAGCAGGAAAGCGAAGATGCCGGATTCGACGTGCAGCGGGCCGAGCGAGGAAATCTTCGTGCCGAGCACCCCGGCGAGCACGACGAGCCCGCCATAAACGAGCGCGTAGATGAACAGCGAGCGGGGATATCGGGGCGCGGGCGTATCGGTCATCGCCGTGGCGTAACGGCTTTCCGGGGGTTCAAAAAGAGCTTTCCGTCCTGCTGCTTTCCAGCCATCAACCGGATCGTGAGCGGGACCCGACTGGATGTGCTGGCGATCGGCGATGCCGTGGTCGATGTGATCGCCACCGCCTCCGACCAATTCCTCATCGACGAGCGGCTGACGAAGGGCTCGATGCAGGTGCTCGACGCGGACGGGGCGGCGGCGCTTTACGGCAAGATGCGCCAGGCGCGCGAGACGAGCGGCGGATCGGCGGCGAACACGATGGCAGGGGTTGCGGCGCTGGGCGGACAGGCCGGGTTCGTCGGCCAGGTCGCCAACGACCAGCTCGGCGAGATTTTCACCCATGATATCCGCGCCCAGGGGGTCGAATTCCTGACCCCGGCGAAAAGCGATGGCGAGCCCACCGGGCGCTGCCTGATCCTCGTCACCCCGGACGCGCAGCGGACGATGAACACGTTCCGCGGCGCCGCGCACGAACTGTCGGTGGCGGCGCTCGATCCGGAGCAGATCAGGGATGCGGCGATCCTTTATCTCGAAGCCTATCTCTGGCGCTCCGCCGGGCCGCGCGGGGCGATGGAGGAGGCGATGCGGATCGCTCATGAAGCCGGACGCAAGGTCGCCTTCACGCTCTCGGACATCGCCTGCATCAAGCCGCACCGGGCGGAGATGATGGCGATGCTGGGAAGCGGCGCGATCGACCTGCTGTTCGCTAACGAGAACGAGATCATGGAACTGGCCGCGGCGGCGACCACCGATGCCGCGATCACCGCGATTCAGGACAAGGTGCCGTTGCTTGTCGTCACCTGCGGCGCGGCGGGCGCGCTGGCGGTCGCGCAGGGCCGGACCGTCGCGGCGCCGATCGCCCGGATCGGCAAAGGCGTGATCGACACGACCGGCGCGGGCGATCTGTTCGCGGCCGGTTTCCTGGTCGGCCAGGCGCGGGGAAAGGATCTGGGCGAGAGCCTTCGCGTCGGCGCGATCGCGGCGGCCGAAGTGATCTCGCATTTCGGTGCCCGGCCGGAGAGCGACCTCAAGAGTCTGATCGCGGCATGAAGCGGCTGGCGGTCTATTGCGGCTCGGCAATGGGGGCCGATCCCGCCTTTGCCGAGACGGCACGGGCGCTGGGGCGGCGGATGGCCGAGCGGCGGATCGGTCTTGTCTATGGCGGCGGCCGGCTGGGCCTGATGGGCGTGGTCGCAGATGCCGTCATGGCGGCGGGCGGCGAGGCGCACGGGGTGATCCCGAAGGCACTGGTCGACCTTGAGGTCGCCCACAATGGGCTCACCGACCTGCACTTCGTCGCCAACATGCACGAGCGCAAAGCGAAGATGACCGAGCTTACGGACGCCTTCGTCGCCATTCCCGGCGGCATCGGGACGCTGGACGAATTGTTCGAGGCCTGGAGCTGGAACGCGCTCGGCTATCACGCCAAGCCGTTCGCGCTGCTCAATGTGCACGGCTTCTGGGATGGGATGATCCAGTTCCTCGACCATGTGACGGAAAGCGGCTTCATGTCTCCGGCACGTCGCGCCCAACTGCTGGTGGCGGGCGGGATTGACGAAGCGATCGACGTGCTGACGGCGGCGATCGGCAAAGCCGAACGCAAGATGGTCTGGTAAGGACCGGATAAGGGGGAAAGGCCATGCGCTATCTGATCGGGCTGGGCGGGATCGTCCTCATCCTCGCCATCGCCTTCGCCTTTTCCTCGAACCGGCGCTGGATTCGCCCGCGTGTCGTCGGCGCCGCGTTCGCGCTGCAGGCCGGCATCGCGCTGCTCGTGCTCGGCACCAGCTGGGGGCAGGCGGTGATCGGCGCGATGTCTCGCGGCGTTTCCAACCTGCTCGGCTATGCCGCCGCCGGCACCAGCTTCATCTTCGGCCCGCTGGCGGCGCCGGAAGTCGGCGGCAACAGCTTCGCGATCGCGGCGCTGCCGGTGATCATCTTCTTCGCCAGTCTTATTTCAATCCTATACTATCTCGGCATCATGCAGCTGATCATCAAATGGGTCGGCGGCGCGATCCGGCTGATCACCGGCATCACCCGGGTGGAATCGCTGGGATCGGCGGCGAACATCTTCGTCGGCCAGTCGGAAAGCCCGCTGGTCATCAAACCCTATCTGGCCAACCTCACCCCGTCGCAGCTTTTCTGTATCATGACGGTCGGCATGGCCGGCGTCGCCGGCACGATCCTGGGCGCCTATGCGAGCATGATCGGCGCGCACCTGCTGCCGTTTCTGCTCGCCGCCAGCTTCATGTCGGCCCCCGGCGGCATATTGATGGCGAAGATCATCATGCCGGACGATCCGGAGGTTCGCGACCAGGAGCCGGAGCCGGTTGACGAGACCGAACATGGCGAGGAGCGCCCGGCCAACATCATCATGGCGGCGGCGCAGGGCGCGCAGACCGGCGTCAAGCTCGCGGTCGCGGTCGGCGCGATGGTGCTGGCCTTCGTCGCTCTGGTCGCGCTGGCGAATGGCCTGCTGGGCGGCGTCGGCGGCTGGTTCGGCCGCCCGGACCTCAGCTTTCAGATGATCCTCGGCTATGTCTTCCAGCCGGTCATGTTCGTGCTCGGCGTGCCCTGGAACGAGGCGGGCGCTGCGGGCGGCCTGTTCGGGACCAAGGTGGTGCTGAACGAGTTCGTCGCCTTCATCGATCTCGGCGCCCAGCAGGCGGCAGGGACGCTGTCGCCGGCGACAGTAGCGATCGTCACCTTCGCGCTCTGCGGCTTCGCCAATTTCAGCTCGATCGCGATCCAGATGGCGGTGACAGGTGGACTCGCCCCCAATCAGCGGCCGATGATCGCACGGCTGGGGCTGAAAGCGCTGCTCGCCGGCTCGCTCTCCAACCTCATGAGCGCGGCGTTGGCCGGACTCATTCTGGCGGCGACTGCCGCATAAGCGAAACAAAAGCCCGCTAGACGGCCGTCATCGCCCCTCAGACGGGAGATGCGCGATGGCGGTGACGAATGTCCTCAAGGGGATCGCAGTGGTGGCGATCCTGTCCGGCGCCCTCTTCCTCGCCTTGCTGTTCGCCGCGAACGACCGGCTGCGGCGCCGGCTCGGCCTCGCGGAGCGGTTCCAGCGCGGCGCGGAACTGGCGCGCGCTCGCTTCCCAGCTGAACGACGCGCCATGGCGGGCGCAGGCGGCGCGGTCGCGAGTCAACGCTGAAGCGATCGCGCGTTCGAGATCGACGTCCATCGCGCCGACCTCATCGTTGAGCACGTCGAGCGGGCCGGGAACCGGATAGGCGGCGACCGGCGTACCGCAGGCCAGCGCCTCGATCATCACCAGCCCGAACGTGTCGGTGCGGCTGGGAAAGACGAACACGTCTGCACCCGCATAGGCTCCGGCGAGCGCCGCGCCGCTGAGCGCGCCGGGGAAATGGGCATCGGGGTAGCGCCTTTTGAGACCCGCCCGCGCCGGACCGTCGCCGACGATCACCTTGCTGCCTGGATGGACGTTTTCGAGAAACGCCTCGAGATTCTTCTCGATCGCCACGCGGCCGACATAAAGCTGGATCGGCCGCGGCAGCGCCGCCAGCGCCGCAGGCGTTGGTGCGTCGGGCCGGAAGCAGGACAGATCGACGCCGCGCCCCCAAATATGGGTGTGCTTGAGACCCTGGCCGTGCAGCTGCGCCGCCATCGTCGGCGTCGATACCATCACCGCGCGGGACGGCCCGTGGAAGCGGCGGATATAGCGCCAGAACAGGCCAGGCGGCAGCTTGGTCCGTTCGCGAGATAGTCCGGAAACTGCGTGTGATAGGCTGTGGTGAAGCGATAGCCGCGCTTCAAGCACCAGCGTCGGGCGGCAAGACCGAGCGGCCCCTCGGTGGCGATATGCAGGCAGTCGGCGGCAGCGCCATCGATTCGCCTGCCGACCATCGCGGACGTCGCCAGCGCGAGGCAGATTTCCGGATAGGTGGGGCATGGCATCGAGCGAAATTGGTCGGGCGACAGGATATCCACCTCGCACCCGCCGCGTTCCAGCTCGGCGCGGATCGACTGCAGCGTCCGCACCACGCCGTTCACCTGCGGTGTCCAGGCGTCCGTGACGATCAGGATACGCATCACGCGGCCTGCCGAACGTCGCCGGTCGCGCCGGGCGCCGGCGACATCGTCTTGCGTGCCTCCATCTCGTCGGCCCAATGCAGGATTTCCATGCGCCCGCAGCGATGCTCGACCAGCGCAGTGCAGCTTTCGACCCAGTCGCCGTCATTATAATAAGTGACGTCACCGAAGGTGCGGGTCTCGGCGGTGTGGATATGGCCGCACACGACGCCGTCGACCTTCAGCCGCGCCGCCTCGTGCGCCACCGCCTCCTCGAAGCGGGAGATGAACTCGACCGCGTTCTTGACCTTGTGCTTGGCGTGCTTGGAGAGCGACCAGTAAGGCAGTTTGAAGGTACGCCGGACGGCGTTAACGACGACGTTCGCCTTCAGCAGGAAATTATAGGCCGCGTCGCCCAGGAAGGCGAGCCAGCGATGCGCCATCACGATCGTGTCGAATTCGTCGCCGTGAAGGACGAGCAGCCGACGGCCGTCAGCCGTCGCATGAATTGCCTTCTTCCTGATCTCGACGCCGCCGAAATTCATTCCCGCGAACTGGCGGAACATCTCGTCATGATTGCCGGGAATGTAGACGATCCGGGCACCGCGCTTCGCCCGCTTCATCACTCTGCGAACGATCGCATTGTGCCGTTCCGGCCAATAGAAGCGCCGCTTCAGCCGCCAGCCGTCGATGATGTCGCCGACCAGATAGAGCGTTTCGCAATCGACATGGTCGAGAAAGTCTATCAGCAGCCGGTCGTTGCAACCCCGGGTGCCGAGATGGACATCCGAAATCCACACCGTCCGATAGTGCCGCCGCGGACTGCCGGAGGGCCCGAGGCTCTTGTCAACTTTAGAAAGTGTCTTTCGGAGCTGTTCGTTCATCGACCCCTGCCGATCGGAGGGTAGAATCGCCGCCGAATGTTACATTTCGAATCGCGGCCGCATTCCGGCGCGGGCGCGATTGGATTCGTCCGGCCGAAGCGCTACTTTGCGGCCATGGACACCGTCGCTCCGATCAAGGCCGTCGCCTCCGTGTCGCTGCTCGACGCGGACCGCGATCCCGAAGGCTTCTCGCAGATGCTCGGCCGCTCGTTCGAACGCTATGGCTTCGCGATCGTGGCCGATCACGGCATCCCGGCCGCGCTCATCCACGAGGCCGAGGATAAAGCGAAGGACTTCTTCGCGCTGTCGGAAGAGGTGAAGCGTCAATATCATATGCCCGGCGGCGGGGGCGCCCGCGGCTACACGCCGTTCGGGATCGAGACCGCCAAGGGCGCGACCCATTACGACCTCAAGGAATTCTACCACGTCGCGCGCGAGCTGCCGCCGGGGCACAAATATTCGGGGTCGATGCCGCCCAACATCTGGCCGGCGGAGGTCGAGTCGTTCAAGGCGACATTCCTGGAGCTGTTCGCCGCTTTCGACCGGACCGGCGCCAAGCTACTGGAGGCCATTGCCCGTTATCTGGACCTGGCGCCGGATTATTTCGTCGATACCGTGCGGGACGGCAATTCGGTGCTGCGGCTGCTCCACTATCCACCGATCCCGGGCGATGGACCCAATGTCCGCGCCGGGGCGCATGAGGACATCAATACGATCACTCTGCTTCTGGGCGCTGAGGAGGCGGGGCTGCAACTTCTCGATCGTGACGGCGACTGGGTGCCGGTGACGCCCAAGCCCGGCGAGCTCGCGGTCAATATCGGCGACATGCTGCAGCGATTGAGCAACAATGTGATGCGATCCACGACGCACCGGGTAGTGAACCCGCCGCCGGAGCGGCGTGGCGTCTCACGCTACTCGATGCCGTTCTTCCTCCATTTCCGGTCGGACTTCTGCATCGAGACGCTGCCCAATTGCATCACGCCCGAACGGCCGAACCTCTATCCGGTGCCGATCACCGCGGACGAGTATCTCCAGGAACGGCTGCGCGAGATCAAGCTGGCCTAGGGCCCCGCATCGCTGAGATTGGCCGGCCCGAAACCGTTGGGGAGCAACGTCCGGATCGTGCTGGCGAGCGTTCGCGTGCCGTCGCCGTTGGCGCTGATCACCTCAATGTCGACACCGGACAGATCAGCCGCCTCGTAGATCGCCTGGCGGCAGCCGCCGCAGGGCGTCACCGGATCGTTGCCGACCAGGGCCCCGGACGGCCCGACATGGCCGCCGGCGACTGCGATCCGCGCCACCTTGTCGAGGCCGAAGGCCTGCCGCGCGGCGGTCAGCGCCGAAATCTCGGCGCAGATGCCGAGCCGGTAGCAGGCATTTTCCATATTGGCGCCAACGACGATCTCTCCATCCACCGATTCGACGGCACAGCCGACGCTGAATCGGGAATAAGGCGCGTAGGCCTTGAGCGCCGCTTCGCGGGCGCGTTCGACCAGCCGAACGGCCGCTTCATCTGGTCGCTCCTTGGCTCCCTGCCCGGTCATCGGTTGGGGATCATAGGGATGGCGGACAAAATGAACAGAGTGCGCCGACATGTTCGCATAACCTATTGATAATAATAAAAGATATTTATCCAAACTGCTTATGCATGTGGGCGCCGAGCCACAGTCCACAGGAGTCTTCCGCGCCCCTCGATGCGAGTCTTGATGTTGTCATAGAATCATCGCTAGATGCGAATCCAACGGCTGCTGCGGGGCGGGGCCGATGGGGCATTTTCCGGACGTCGATTCGCCGGAATTTTGGGGGTACAATCAAAATGAAAATTGCACGTTATTTGTGCGCGGCGAGCATTATCGCCCTGCCGGTCGCCGCCTATGCGCAGCAGATCACGTCGAGCATCGAAGGCCTTGTCACCGATGCCGGCGGGGTCCCTGTCGTTGGTGCCCGGGTCGATGTCACGGACACGCGGACGGGCAACGTCCGCTCCTTCACGACCGACACCGCCGGCCGCTTCGCGGCGCGCGGCCTCACCGTCGGGGGTCCCTATACGGTGACTGCCGGCGCCGATGGTTTGCAGGGCCAGACGGTCGAGGGTCTCATCACTTCTCTGCAGGGCGCGACCACGTTGAGCTTCGCGCTCGACCGCGCGGCGACGGAGACTGCGGAGCGGGCGATCGTCGTCACCGGCACCCGGGTCAACGTGCAGCTGCGCGACATCGGCCCAGGCACCGCGTTCGGATCGACGATGATCGAGAACGCACCGACCTTCAATCGCGACGTGCGCGACATCGTGCGCATTGATCCTCGCGTCAGCCTTGATCGCGACGACGGCGGCTCCGGCCAGGACCGCATCTCCTGCCTCGGCGGCAACGACCGCGGCAACACCTTCACCGTCGACGGGATCATCCAGGGCGACGTTTACGGCCTCAACGATACCGGCTTCTCGTCGCGCAGCTCGACGCCGCTACCCTATGATGCGGTTCGCGAGACCCAGGTCCAGTTCGCGCCGTTCGACGTCGAGCACGGTCAGTTCACGGGCTGCGCGATTAACGTCGTCACCCGTTCAGGCGGCAACCGGTTCACCGGCGGCGCCTTCTACGAATATTCCGATAACGGCTTGCGCGGCGACTCGGTCACCGCCGCCGGCACGACCCGCCCGGTCGCGCCGATCGAGCCCGACCGTCGCTGGGGTGCCTTTCTGGGCGGCCCGATCATCCCGAACCGGCTGTTCTTCTTCGCCGCCTATGAGCGGCAGGAAGCCGGGCAGAGCCAAGACGACGGCCCGACCGGCGCCGGCTATGCGAACCCGATCAATGCGATCAGCGTCGCGCAGTTCAATCAGGTCGCCGACATTCTGCGCAACACCTACGGGATCGACCCCGGCCCGCTGGTGACCAACCGCCCGTTCGTCAACGAGCGCTGGTTCGGCCGCCTCGACTGGCAGATCAACGACGACCACCGGCTGGAGTTGACCTATCAGCGGCTGCGTGAGGGGACGACTAGGCCGGACGACTTCTTTATCGACCAGGCGTCGCCGCAGATCACCGGCCAGAACACCTTCTATGTCAGCGGCACGCGTTCGGAATATTATTCGGGCCGCCTCTATTCGCAGTGGACCGATCGCTTTTCGACCGAGCTGCGCTATTCGCGCTCCAACGTCACCGATCGCCAGGATCCGGTCGGGGGCGGAGAAGCGCAGTCGGCGAACCCGATTCCGCGCATCATTGTCGGCATCGACAATCCCGGTGTGGAGGACGGTACGATTCTGGCCGGCCCAGGCAATTCGCGCTCGGCCAACGACCTTCGGACCAACATTCAGCAATACCGCGCTTTGGCTAACCTCGAAGCTGGCAACCACAGCTTCAAGCTCGGCTTCGAATGGAATCGGGCGCGTATCTTCAACCTGTTCGTCCAGAACGCGACCGGCACCCTGGTTTTCCAGAATATAGCGGATTTGCAGGCCGGCCTGCTGTCGCTGGGCACCGGCAACAACCAGACCGGAACGTTCCCCAATCAGGTCATTAGCGGTCAAACCGAGGGCGCGTTCGGCAATTTCAGCGCCACCGGCGACGTCAACGACGCCGCGGCGCGCTTCACCCGCAGCATCTATTCGGCCTATCTTCAGGACGATTGGACGGTGAACGATTCGCTCGACATCGTCGCTGGCGTCCGCGTCGACTGGTATGGCGGTGGCCGTCCGAACGCGAACCCCGCTTACGCCCTGCGCTACGGCTTTCCAAACACGACCGGATTCAATGATCTCGACCCGGTTGTTCTGCCGCGCCTCGGCTTCTCGTGGCGGTTCGACGATTTCGGTCCGATCAGCCGCGGCTTGCTCCGTGGCGGCATCGGCATCTTTTCGGGCGGCGATCCGCTGGTCTGGTTCGGTAATGCGTTCCAGAATGACGGCCGCGGCTTCGCCACCGGCACGAGCCAGGCGGCCGGCTGCCCCGCCGGCCAGATCGACGTTGTCGTTGGCGGTACGTTCACCGGCGTGCCGACCTGCATCCGGGCCAATGCGATCGCGCAGGCGGCTGCCGGCCTTGGCGATGCCCAGTCGATCGATCCGGATATCGAGCAACCCACGGTGCTTCGCATCAATCTCGGCCTGCAGGGCGAAATCGGCTTCGCGTCCGGTTTCTTCAGCGGCTGGCGGTTCAACCTCGATTATATCTACAGCCGGTACATGAACCCCTACACGATCGTCGATCTTTCACAGACGCCGGCAATCGCCGGTGTCGCGGGGGCCGGCCTCAACGGGTTCACGATCGACGGCCGTCCGATCTATCGGGCGATCGACCCGACGGTCGCGGGCTGCACGGCGCAACTGGTCGATGCCGGCGCGCCGCCGGTCTGGGCCAATGTCAATGCGCCCTGCTTCAACACCGGTCGCGACGACGAGCTGATGCTGACCAATTCCGGCGGCTATCGGACCCACGTCGCTTCGTTCCTGCTGTCGAGGGACTTTGGCAGCGGCATCTTTACGTCCGGCGGCCGCGTCTCGGTGAATATGGGCTATTCCTATACGAACGCCCAGGATCGCCGGAACATGTACAATTCGACGGCGGGGTCGAATTACGATCTCACCGCCGCGTTCGATCGCCAGAATCCGGCCGCATCGCGGGGCTTCTTCGAGAGCCGGCACAATATCACCTTTTCCGCTCTGTTCCGGGAGCGCTTCTTCGGCGAATATGACACCAGCCTGGGCTTCACCTTCGTCGCCCGTTCAGGTCGTCCGTACAGCCTGACCTGGACCGGCGGCAGCGTGTTCAACGACAGCGCGTCGGGCAACAACAACGCGTTGCTCTATGTCCCGACCGGCGTGAACGATCCGGCGATCGCGCCGACGTCCAACGCTGCCGCCGTCCAGCAGCTGGTCGACTATGTCAATGCGACGCCTTGCGCGCGCCGCTATGCCGGCCAGACGATCCCGCGCAACACCTGCACGAACGACTGGTATTACGATCTCGATCTGACCTTCTCGCAGGAGCTGCCAGGGCCGGGCCGCCTGATCGGCATGAACGATACGATCCGGCTGTTCGCGACGTTCGATAACTTCCTGAACTTCCTGGACGACAGCTGGAATGTGCAGCGCCGGCGTAACTTCGCCGGTCTGCAGAACGTTGCGACTTTGGGCAGCATCGACGCCCAGGGCCGTTATGTGGTGACTGCCGGCCGGACACAGGCCCAGATCGACAGCGACAATACGATCAACGTGTCGTCGTCGGTGTGGCGCGTGAAGGTCGGCATCAGCTGGCGCTTCTGACGCCAGGCCTCGTCAAAGGAAGGAAGCGGCGGCCTCCGGGTCGCCGTTTTCCTTTCGGGCTCAGCGGAACGGCGGCTCGTCGAAGGCGCGCAGCTTGCGCGAATGGAGCGCGGCTCCGCGGTCCTTCAGGATACGCAGCGTTTCGATACCAATCCTGAGGTGCTGGCTGATCGCCCGTTCGTAAAAGGCGTTGGCCTGGCCGGGCAGCTTGATCTCCCCGTGCAGCGGCTTGTCGGAAACGCACAGCAGCGTCCCATAGGGTACGCGGAAGCGATAGCCCTGAGCGGCCACCGTCGCCGATTCCATGTCGATCGCCACCGCGCGCGACTGGTTGAAGCGGAGCGCCGACAGTGTGAACCTCAGTTCCCAGTTGCGATCATCCGTGGTGACGACGGTGCCCGTCCTCAGCCGCTGCTTCAATTCCTGCGGCTCCTCGCCGGTCACGTCGACGGCGGCGGCGAACAGCGCCTGCTGAATCTCGGCGATCGCCGGGATCGGCACCTCGGTCGGCAGCACATCGTCCATCACGTGATCGTCGCGCAGGTAAGCGTGGGCGAGCACATAATCGCCGATTGACTGGCTCGGCCGCAGGCCGCCGCAATGGCCGATCATCAGCCAAACTTCCGGCCGCATCACCGCCAGGTGATCACAGATCGTTTTCGCGTTGGACGGGCCGACGCCGATATTGACCAGGCTGATCCCTTCGCCGCGCGCCGCGATCAGATGATAAGCCGGCATCTGATGCTTGCGCCACGGCCCCTCGGCAACCTTGGCGACCGCGTCCGGCGTCCCCTTTGTAATGAAGATGCCGCCGGGCGCCGACAGCGCCTCATAGGGACTGTCGTCGCGCTCCAGTTCCTCCACCGCCCAGCGGACGAACTCGTCGACATAGCGGACATAGTTGGTGAACAGCAGATAGCGCTGTGTGTGCTCCGGCGGAGTGCCGGTATAATGTTTCAGCCGGGCCAGGCTGAAATCGACTCGCGGGCCGTCGAACAGCGACAGCGGCAGCGGCGCGTTCGGCCCCGCGATCCAGGCGCCGTCGGCGACCTCGTCGCCGATATGGGCAAGCTCGGTGGTCGGAAACCAAAGGGCCAGATCGGCCGCTCGGGCGCCATCGAGACGCAAGTCGTCGGTCGCGTCGAGCACGTAGGGATAAGGTATTTCGCTGGGTGATCGGCCGACCTCGACCGAAACTCCATAGTCCTCGATCAGATAGCCAAGTTGTTCGGTCAAATATTTTCGGAACAAATAGGGCCGCGCCACGCTTACCGCATAAATGCCCGGACGGTTCATCCGGCCGAAAGCGCGGGGCGGCAGTTCGCTGGGCCTTCCGGGGCGGTATTCGATGCGGATCTCGGGATAGGCGAACAGCCCATTTTCGCGTGCTTCGGCGTCGGGCGTCTCGCCGGTCTTGAGATAGCGGGCCAGGGCCCCGCGCAGATTGGAGACCGACTCGTCATAGATGGCGCAGAGCCGGTCGATGAGGTCGGAGATGGTGTTGGAACCGGTTGGCAAGATCGTCCTCTTTCGTCGCCCGCTGGCGGGCCTCGGTCACTCCTTCGCCTCCGTGTCGGCGAAGTCAAATCCGCGACGCCGAAAAAAGTTAACGGTCGAGCGACATAAACAGGGTTAGCCTCGGACTAACCATGTGGGAGGGCCCCCGCATGCGCCAGTATCGCTATCGCACGAGCGTGCTCACCGGCCGGTGGCGGGATCGCTATGAAGACGCGGTCGCGGATGCCGCGCGGGCGCGTCAGCTGGTGTTCGACGTCGACAAGCCCGGTGACTATCGCTGGTCGGTTCCCGGACAGATCGAACAGCGCGGCGAGAAGAGCGCAAAGGCGGTGAGCCGCGCCTGACGGCAACGAGTTGCACGACAAGGTGAATGCGGTAGGTTGCCGTGATGCGCGCCGCCGCCGCTCTCGACGAAACGTCTGATCGGCCGCCTCACTTCGCCGCCCAGCTTTATGTCCAGGTTCTGATCGCGATCCTGCTGGGAGTGATCGTCGGCTATTTCTGGCCCGATCTGGGCGCGGCGCTCCGGCCGCTCGGCGACGGCTTCATCAAGCTCGTGAAGATGATCATCGCGCCCGTGATCTTTCTCACGGTGACGCTTGGGATCGCCGGTATGAGCGAGATTCGAACCGTCGGCCGGGTCGCGGCGAAGGCCTTCACCTATTTCCTGTTCTTCTCGACGCTGGCGCTGGTGGTCGGCCTCGTCGTCGCCAATCTCGTACGGCCGGGCGATGGCATGAATATCGATCCGGCGACTTTGAACAGCAGCGCGATCGAGACCTATGCCACCCGTGCTCACGAAGCGAGCGTGACCCAGTTTCTGCTCGACATCATCCCGGCGACGATGGTCTCGGCGCTGACCGAGGGATCGATCCTGCAAGCCCTGTTCGTCGCCATCCTGTTCGGGATCGCGATCGCGATCGTCGGTGAGCCGGCGCGACCGCTGACCGACATCCTCGAACGGCTGGCGGCGGTTGTCTTCCGCATCGTCGCGATCCTGATGCGCGCGGCGCCGATCGGCGCGTTCGGCGCGATCGCTTTCACGATCGGCGCCTACGGCATCGGAACGCTCGTCAATCTCGGTGCGCTGGTCGCGACCTTCTACCTCACCGCGCTCGTCTTCGTGCTCGGTGTGTTAGGCGCCGTCGCCGCGCTTGCGGGCTTTTCGATCTTCCGGCTGATTCGCTATCTCAAGGCGGAGCTCCTGCTCGTCCTCGGCACGTCGTCTTCGGAGGCGGCGCTGCCGGCGCTGATCGAGAAAATGGAGCGGGCCGGCTGCGCCCGCCCGGTGGTCGGGCTGGTGGTGCCGACCGGCTATTCGTTCAATCTCGACGGCACCAATATCTACATGACGCTGGCCGCCCTGTTCATTGCCCAGGCGACCGGGATCGAACTCAGCCTATGGGACCAGGTCGCCTTGCTGCTGGTTGCGATGGTAAGCTCGAAGGGTGCGGCCGGGGTCACCGGAGCCGGCTTCATCACGCTGGCCGCGACCCTGTCGATCGTGCCTGGCATCCCGCTCGCCGGCATGGCGCTGATCCTGGGCGTCGATCGCTTCATGAGCGAATGCCGCAGCCTCACCAATTTCATCGGCAATGCGGTGGCGACGATCGTGGTCGCTCGCTGGGAAGGGGCGCTGGATCGGGAACAGCTCGATCGCGCACTGGCCGGGCCGCCGCGCGCTAATCCTGCGGTGGAACCGTCAGCCGGTGCACATCCCGAGGACTGAGGGGATCGACGCGCCATCACGGCGCTCTCGCGGTAACTCGGGGCGCGCGCCGGTTAGGAGCGGGTGCCTCGCTAGGCAACGCGGCAACCGAGCGCCGAATCTATTGAGCGTCGCTGGTGAATGCGCGTAGGGACGCGCCATGAGCGTGAAGACCGACCGGTTGGTTACCCTGTTCGGCGGCGGCGGTTTCGTCGGCCGCTACGCGGTGCGCGCGCTGCTCGCGGCCGGCGCCCGGGTGCGGATCGCCGACCGCAATCCGGCGCGGGCCTATTTCCTGCGCACCCAGGGCGGACTCGGCCAGTTCGAGGCGGTGCGCGCCGATATCGACGACCCGCAGGCCGTCGCCGCTTCGGTCGCCGGTGCGGCGGCCGTGGTCAATCTTGTCGGCATCCTGAAGGGCGATTTCCGGCGGGTCCATGTCGATGGCGCGGCGAACGTCGCCCGCGCCGCCGCAGTGGCCGGCGCGGGGTCGCTGGTCCATGTCTCGGCGATCGGCGCCGATCCCGAATCGCCAAGCGCCTATGGCCGGTCGAAGGGCGATGGCGAGGCGGCGGTGCGCGCCGCCTACGCCGGCGCGACCATCCTGCGGCCTTCGATCGTCTTCGGGGCCGAGGATGATTTCTCGAACAGGTTCGCTCGCATGGCGCGCTGGCTGCCGATCCTGCCGGTGATCCGCGGCGGCTGGCGGCTGCAGCCGGTCCATGTCGCCGATCTCGGCCGGGCGATCGGGCTCGCCGCGCTCGATGCCGCGGCGCATGGCGGCAAGACCTATGCGATCGCCGGGCCGAAAGTGACCACGATGCGGGATTTCAACCGCTGGGTGGCCCGCGCCGCCGGCCATCCGCGGCCGCAATTCGATCTGCCCGATCCGATCGCGAGGGCGATGGCGCGGGTCGGCGGCTTCCTGCCCGGCGCGCCGATCACTTGGGATCAGTGGCTGATGCTGGCGCGGGACAATGTTGCGGATCCGGCGTTGCCCGGCCTCGCCGATTTCGGCATCAGGCCGACACCGCTGGAGGCGGTGGCCGAAGAATGGCTGATGCTCTACCGGCGTCAGGGCCGGTTCGCGAAGGCTCCGACCGCATAGTTCATTCCGGCAGGAAGCGACGGACGACGTCACGCGCCAGACGGGCGGGACGACGCGTCGCGGCATCAAGGCAGCACCAGCTCGATTTGACCTCGGCCAGCACCTCCTCGCCACGCTTGATCAGGGTCGAGAAGAAGGCGCGGGCGCCTTGCACCCCCTCCGCAACGACGGAGGCGACGATCATGTCGTCGAGGAAGGCCGGGCGGCGGTAGGTGATCTCGTGCCTGATCGCGACCCACAGGTGCTGGGCGACCGCTTCGGCCGGCGCCACCGCCCGCCAGTAGGCGATGACGGCTTCCTGCACCCAGGCTAGATAGACGGCATTGTTGACATGCCCCATGAAATCCACGTCGCCGGGCGCGACGGTGAGCGGGTGGAGGTGGGCTGGGCCGGCAGGAGCGATCGTCATGTCGCTTTCTAGACTGACAATCGTGTCAATAATGCGACGGATGTTCGGGCTGGACCGTCCTGCACCGGCCCCCTAAGCGGTCGCGCCTATGGAAACTTTGATCGCGATCATCATCCTCGGCATCGTCGAAGGCGTTACCGAATTCATCCCGGTTTCCTCGACCGGGCACCTCATTCTCGCCTCGGAACTGCTGGGCTATGACGCGGCGCAATGGGCGGTGTTCAACGTCGTCATCCAGCTCGGCGCCATCCTCGCCGTGATCGTGCTTTATTGGCGGACCTTCTGGGCGGTTTTCGTCGGGCTCCTTCACAACAAGCCCGAATCCTGGCGTTTTGTCCGCAACATCTTGCTCGGTTTCCTGCCGTCGGCGGTTCTCGGGCTGCTGCTTATCGACCGGATCGAGGCCATGCTGGGCAGTGCGACGATCGTCGCCTGGGCGCTCATCCTGGGCGGGGTCGCGATCCTTATCATCGAGCGGGCGGCGCCGCACGGGACAGAAAAGGGCGTGGCCGATATCTCGCTTGGCAAGGCGCTCGGGGTCGGAGTGATTCAGTGTCTGTCGATGATTCCGGGGGTCAGCCGCTCCGGTGCGACCATTCTCGGCGCGCTATCGCTCGGTGTCGAGCGCCGCACCGCCGCCGAGTTCAGCTTCTTTCTCGCCGTGCCGACCATGCTTGGGGCGACCACTCTGCAACTGGTCAAGAACCAGGACGATCTGGGCGTCGCCGGTCTCGGCGGAATCGCACTCGGGTTCGTCGTCTCCTTCATCGTTGCCGTCGTCGTGATCCGCTGGTTCATCGGCATCGTCAGCAAACACGGCTTCGCGCCTTTCGCATACTACCGGATCCTCGCCGGTGGCGCGGCTCTCGTCTGGCTTGCACTGCGCTGATCTGTTAAGTTCGCGCTCATCTCCGCGGGGCTAGATGGAGGCATCGGCCCGCGTTTCGAGGAGTGTTTCGCCGTGCCCCGCCTTTCGATCCTGATTGCCGCGACATTTGCGTTCCTGCCGACGACGGTGCTTGCCCAACGTGTGCCCTCCGGCGCCGAGATCGAGGCAATGGCGCCGGCGATCGACCGGATCACCGGGGCGCTGCTCGACGTTGAAGTCGGCGGCATCGTGGATGCAGCCGATCCTTACGCGCGGCGGCCGGATTATGGCCGCCCGGGGCGGACGCTGGGCGCGCTGGCGCGCCGCGACGATCCCTATTTCGATGCCAGGCTTCGCGCCTCCATCTATGGCGGCGCGGCGCAGGCGGGACGGATGATGGACGCCTTGGCGGCGGCGATGCCGGCGGTGCGCCGCTCGCTCGACGAGGCGCGGGCGGCGATCGGCGTCGCGATCGACGATTATCATCGCGGCGCGCCACCGCGACGCTATGAAGAAGAAGATTATCCGGAAGACTGAACCGCGGCCGCGATTTCGCCGGTGGACGAATGGCGCGCGGTCGCTAAAGACCGGCCGCACCGATGTGGCATCTCTATCAGTTTCCGCTCTGTCCCTTTTCCCGCAAGGTCAGGCTGGCGCTTGCCGAAAAGGGCGTTCCGGTCGAGCTCAAGCGCGTCTCGCCCTGGCTACAGGATGACGAGTTCGCGGATCTGACGCCGGCCGGGCAGACGCCCGTACTGGTCGAGGAATCAAAGGGTATCGTCCTCGTCGATTCGATCGCGATCGCGGAATATTTCGAAGAGGTGCTGGACAAGGCGCCGATGATCCCCGGCAATTCGATCGCCCGGGCGGAAATCCGCCGGCTGGTCCAGTGGTTCGACGGCAAGCTGCATCACGATGTCGTCGCGCCCTTGATGCAGGAGCGGATGATCAAGCGGCTGGTCAACCGCGACCCGCCGGACACGAATGTGCTGCGCAAGGCGATGACCGCCGCCAACGGCCACCTGGATTATATCGACTATCTGCTCGATCATAATCGCTGGCTCGCCGGCCCAGCGCTCAGCCTCGCCGACCTGACGGCGGCGGCCCAGCTCTCGGTCGCCGATTATCTGGGCGGTATCGACTGGCGCGGTCACAAGCAGACCGCCGGCTGGTATGCGGGGATGAAGAGCCGACCCAGTTTCCGTGCCCTGCTCAGCGAGCGGATGGAGGTCATCCAGCCGCCGGCCGATTACGACAAGGTCGATTTCTGAGCTTGATCCGTCCGATCCGGACGCCCACATCGCCCTTATGCTGATCCACACCGAAGCCACGCCCAATCCCTCGACACTGAAATTCCTTCCCGGCCGCGCCGTGATGGAGGCGGGGACGCGCGATTTCGCGACGCCGGAGGAGGCCGAGGCTTCGCCGCTGGCCGAGGCGATTTTCTCCATCGGCGATGTTGAAGGCGTGTTTTTCGGCAAGGACTTCATCTCGGTCACCGCCGGGCCCGGCGTCGAATGGCGGCAGCTGAAGCCACAGGTTCTGGAAGTGCTGCTGGATCATTTCGCGAGCGATGCGCCGCTGTTTCGTCCCGGCAGCGCCGCCGGCATCGCGATCGCCCCGGATGCCGCGTTCGATGACGATCCAGCCGATGCCGACATCGTCGCCCAGATCACGGAGTTGATCGAAACGCGGGTGCGACCGGCGGTCGCCAATGACGGCGGAGATATCGTCTATCGCGGCTTTCGCGACGGCAAGGTCTATCTCGCGTTGCACGGCGCATGCGCCGGCTGCCCGTCCTCCACGATCACGCTCAAGAACGGCATCGAAAGCCTGCTCAAACATTACGTGCCCGAGGTCGAGGCGGTCGAGGCCGTCTGAGAGCGCTGGACTCCCGCGCCTGCGGGAGTGACGATTGCATATGGGCGGCACCATTCTCGTGATCGAAACCGCGACCGCGGCCTGCTCTGCCGCGTTGCTGCGCGGAGACGGGGTCGTGGCCGAGCGGCACGAGGTGGTTGGCCGCGGGCATGCCGAGCGGTTGGCGCCGATGATCGCGGCGTTGCTGGACGGAATTCGGCCCGAGTCGGTACTGGTCGATTGCGGCCCCGGCAGTTTCACCGGCCTGCGCGTCGGCCTTGCCTGTGCGCACGGGCTCGCCATCGGCTGGGGCGTGCCGCTCACCGGCTACTCCTCGCTCGCCCTGCTGTCCGCGATGAGCGGCGAGGCGGAGATCGCCGCCGCGCTTCACGGAGGACATGGCGAGCTTTTCGTGCAAGACTTTGCCGGTGAACCGCTTGCCGCACTTGGCCCCGTGCGTTCGCTCGCACCGCAGGACGCGGCGCGCACGATCGTGGCCCAAACCGTGATCGGTCCGGCCGCCGCCCTGGTGGTCGCCGAGCGCGGCGGCGGACGCGCCATCGATGTCTTGCCCCGCGCCGCAGAAGCACCAAGGCTGCCCCCGGCGCTCCGCGGCTTGCCGCCGCGGCCGATCTACGGCCGCGCGCCGGATGCGAGGCCGATGCCATGAACATGCTGGCGGTGCGTATTGCCGAAGGCGGACTTGCCGATCTGCCGGCCGCGATGGCGGTAATGGACGACAGTTTCGACACGGCGTTCGGCGAAGCCTGGACCGTATCGCAATGCGCCGGCCTGCTGCCCCTGCCCGGCGTCTGGCTGTCGCTGGCTCACGATCGCGGCGACGTCGTTGGCTTTGCCCTCTCGCGGATCGTCGCCGAGGAAGCGGAGTTGCTGCTGCTGGCGGTTCGGCGGGCGGCGCAGAACCGGGGCATCGGCAGGACATTGCTGGAGGATTTCGGTGTGCGGGCCGGGGCGCGCGGCGCCACCCGGCTCCATCTTGAAGTTCGCGACGGCAACGCCGCGATCGCGCTTTACGAAAAGGCGGGCTTCTCGCCGGTCGGTCGCCGCCGCGATTACTATCGCGGTTCGAATGGCGGCCATCACGACGCGATCACGCTGATGAAGAAGGTTTGCTCGGCTCAGTAACGATCAGGTCCGATGGCGGCCGCCTTGCTATTCGCTCCGGAATGGACCTAATGCCCATAGCCGGCCACGGCCAATGGTCGGTCCCCTCTGAATGTGAAAGTTGAGAACGACCTATGGAAAATCAGGATGCTTTCGGGGAGACGTTGATCACCCTGACCGCTGATATCGTCTCGGCGCATGTCAGCAATAACAGCGTCGCAGTGTCCGATCTGCCGATGTTGATCAATAACATACATGGTGCGCTTGCCGCTCTTGGCGAGCAGTCGGCGGAAACGCCGGCGCGGCCCGAGCCGAAGGTTTCGATCCGTTCATCGATCAAGCCGGATTATATCGTCTGTCTTGAGGACGGGAAGAAGCTGAAGATGCTGAAGCGCTACCTCAAGACCAATTTCGACATGACGCCTGACGAATATCGGCAGCGCTGGGGCCTGTCGGCCGACTATCCTATGGTCGCACCCAATTATGCCGAGCAGCGCCGGGCGCTGGCGAAGAAGATCGGGCTTGGCACGAAGCGCAAGCGTAGCGGCCGCAAAGGCTGATCGTTCGATCGTTCAAGGACGCCGCTCCGTTCCCGGCGGGGCGGCGTTTTTGCATCCGCGCGCTTTGCGCCGCCCGACATCTGTTCTAGATATGGGATCATATGACCCGCAGCATCGATATTGAGGCGCTGTGCGCCGAAAAAGGCCTCAGGATCACCGAACAGCGCAAGGTGATCGCCCGCGTCCTCGGCGAATCCGAGGATCATCCGGATGTCGAGAAATTGCACGAACGCGCCTCGGCGATCGATCCCGGCATCTCGATCGCCACGGTCTATCGCACCGTCCGGCTGTTCGAGGAGGCGGGTATCCTGGAGCGGCACGACTTCGGTGACGGCCGCGCACGCTATGAAGCGGCGGCGGAAACCCATCACGATCATTTGATCGACGTCGAAACCGGCAATGTCATCGAGTTTGTGGACGAGGAGCTGGAGCAATTGCAGCGCCGGATCGCCGAGAAGCTCGGTTTCCGCCTCGTCGATCACCGGATGGAGCTTTACGGGGTCTCCCTGTCGCGTGACCGCTAGGGCCATTGTTCCTTGATCCGGCTGATGCTCCGGCTGGGCGCGATCACCCTCAGCCTGCTTTTCTACCTGCCGCTTCATTATGGCTGGAAGCTCGCCGGTGCACGTTCGCCTTGGCCGCGGCGCTTTCTCGCCTTCGCCGGACGGCGCTGCGGGCTGCGTGTTCGGGTGCGGGGCGTTCCGATCGCCGGCGGGGTGCTGTTCGCCGCCAATCACGAAACCTGGCTCGACATCCTGGCCCTGGGCGGGGTGACCGGGACGAGCTTTGTCGCCAAGGACGAGATTCGGCGCTGGCCGCTGGTCGGGTGGCTGGCCGGCCTCAACGCCACCCTCTACGTCGTCCGTACCGCCCGGCAGGAAGTCCGGGGCCAGGCGGATCAGATACGCGACGCGCTGGGCGTTGGCGGCAGGGTCGCGCTGTTTCCTGAAGGAACGGTCGACGGTAGCCGGGACGTATTGCCCTTCCGCGCCAGCCTGTTCGCCTCCCTCTATCCGCCGATCCCGGCGGTGAGGGTGCAGCCGGTCGCGATCGATTATGGCGGCGCGACTGCCGACATTGCGTGGTTGGATGACGAGAGCACCGGCGGCAATGTGCGGCGCATTCTTGCCCGGCCCGGTACCATCGTCGTGACCCTCGATTTTCTCGCGCCGATCGATCCCGCGAAGGCCGGCGATCGCAAGGCGCTGGCCGCTGCGTCGCGCGCCGAGATCGTCGCGGCGCTGGATGCTTCCGCCCCGCTGGCCCATCCCCTATAGGCCGCCCGATGACTCGTCCCGCCACCTATGCGGTCAAATCGTTCGGCTGTCAGATGAACGTCTATGATGGCGACCGGATGGCCGAATTGCTCGAGGCCGATGGTCTCGCCGTCGCCGCCGATCCGGCGGCGGCCGACCTGGTCGTGCTCAATACCTGCCACATCCGCGAGAAGGCGACCGAGAAGGTCTATTCGGAGATCGGCCGGCTCAAGCGGGCCGATGGGACGCGGCCGATGGTCGCGGTCGCCGGCTGTGTCGCCCAGGCCGAGGGCGAAGAGATTGCGCGGCGGGCGAAGGTCGATGTGGTGGTGGGGCCGCAGGCTTATCACAACCTGCCGGCGCTGGTGGTCGAGGCGGCGGCCGGGCGTACGGCGCTCGACACCGGGATGCCGTCGCTGTCGAAATTCGGCGCGCTGCCCGCGCGGCGGCGACAGGGCCCGAGCGCTTTCCTCACGGTTCAGGAAGGCTGTGACAAATTCTGCACCTATTGCGTCGTCCCCTACACGCGCGGCGCGGAGGTCAGCCGGCCTTTCGGCGACATCCTCGACGAAGCCGGGGCGCTGATCGACGCCGGGGCGAAGGAAATCACCCTGCTCGGCCAGAATGTGAATGCCTGGGCCGAGGGGGCACGCGGGCTGGACGCGCTGATCCGCGCGCTGGACGCGTTGCCGGGGCTGGCCCGCATCCGCTACACCACCAGCCATCCCAACGACATGACCGAAGGACTGATCCGCGCCCATGCCGAGGTCGAGAAGCTGATGCCCTATCTGCACCTGCCGGTGCAGGCGGGGAGCGACCGCATACTCAGGGCGATGAATCGCAGCCACACAGCCGTCTCCTATCTGCGCATCCTTGATCGGGTTCGCACGGCGCGGCCGGACATTGCGCTGTCGGGCGACTTCATCGTCGGTTTCCCCGGCGAAACGGATGCGGAATTCGAAGCGACGCTGAAACTGGTCGAGGCGGTCGGCTACGCTCAGGCGTACAGTTTCAAATATTCACCTCGCCCAGGTACGCCAGCGGCGGATATGGATGCGCAGGTGGCGCCCGAGGTGATGGATGAGAGGCTTCAGCGCTTGCAGGCGCTCCTGAACGAACAACAGCTTGCCTTCAATCAAGCCAGCGTCGGTCGCCGCTGTACGGTGCTGCTGGAGCGTCCGGGCCGCAAGCCCGGACAACTGGTGGGCAAAACCCCGTGGCTGCAATCGGTACATCTCGCAACCGACGCCGTGATCGGGGACATTGTCGACGTCGAACTCGTTTCCGCCGGTCCGAACAGTCTCGCCGGCGCGGCATTGGTGAAGGAAGCCGCCTGATGGCGCAGCAGAAGAAGATCGAAGGGCAGGCGCCGCGCGCGCGGCTGGAGGTCGAGTTCGAGCAGCCGCATCTGCTGGGGCCGCTGTTCGGCGAGTTCGACCGCAATCTCGTGGCCATCGAGGACCGGCTCGGCGTCTATATCGCGGCGCGTGGGTCCCGGGTGCAGATCGAGGGCGATCCGGAATCGGCGAACCGGGCTCGCGAAGTATTGCTCGGCCTCTACAACCGGCTCGACGAGGGCCACGACATCGACGCCGAATTGGTCAACGCGATCATCGGCATGACAGGCCAGCCGACGCTGGACGGAATCATAGCCAACGAGGTGATCGAGCCTCCCAAGGTGATGATCCGCACCCGCAAGAAGACAATCGTGCCGCGATCGAAGGTGCAGGGCATCTATATGGAGGCGCTGGCGCGGGACGACATGATCTTCGCGCTGGGGCCGGCGGGCACCGGCAAGACCTATCTGGCCGTCGCCCAGGCGGTGCAGCAGCTGATCGGCGGCTCGGTGGACCGCCTCATTCTGTCGCGGCCGGCGGTGGAGGCGGGCGAGCGGCTGGGTTTCCTTCCCGGAGACATGAAGGACAAGGTCGATCCTTATCTGCGACCGCTCTACGACGCGCTCTACGACATGCTTCCGATGGAGCAGGTCGAGCGACGGATCGCGTCGGGCGAGATCGAGATCGCGCCGATCGCCTTCATGCGCGGACGGACGCTTTCCGATGCCTTCATCATTCTCGACGAGGCACAGAACACGACGCCGCAACAGATGAAGATGTTCCTCACCCGCTTCGGCATGCGCAGCCGGATGGTGATCTGCGGCGACCCGAACCAGACCGATCTGCCGATCGGCGTCACCTCCGGTCTCAACGACGCGGTGGCAAAGCTGGAGGGGGTCGAAAAGATCGCCATGGTCCGCTTCGGGCCCGGCGATGTCGTCCGTCATCCGCTCGTCGGCAGAATCGTCGAAGCCTATGAGGGGCCGGGTCAGTGATTGGCGTTGAAACCGACGTGTCCGGGGAGTGGGACAGTAGGATCGATTGGCCAGCGCTGGCGCGGAGCGCCGTTCATGCCGGCGTTGCGGCCAGCCGTTTTCCCGGCCTGACGGATTCCGAGATTTCAGTTCTCTTCACGTCGGACGACGAGGTGCGGTCGCTGAACCTCACCTGGCGGGGCAAGGACAGGGCGACGAACGTTCTCTCATTTCCGATGGCCGGAGCGCACGAGGTCGCGGATGCACCCATGCTGGGCGACATCGCGCTGGCCAGCGGCATTTGTACGAGCGAGGCAGCGGAGAAGGGGCTTCCCATCGAGGCGCACGCCGCTCATCTTGTCGTCCATGGCACGCTTCACCTGCTCGGCTATGATCATGAGGGGAGCGAAGCGGCAGCCGACGAAATGGAAGCGGTCGAGCGACGGGCGCTCGCTTCGATCGGCGTTGCCGATCCCTATGAACTGAGCGAGGTAAGATCCTAGACTATGGACGACGACAGTCCTGACGACCGCGAACAGGGGCGAACATTTTGGGGCGGCCTCAGGGCCTTTCTGCTCGGCGACGACGACGAATCGACGCTGCGCGACGAGATCGAGGAAGCGCTTGAGAGCCGCGAGGGAGAGGCGCCGCGGGTCGGCGACCTGAGCGCCGCCGAGCGGCTGATGCTCAAGAACATCCTGCATTTCGGCGAGAAGGATGCCGGCGACGTCGCGGTGCCGCGTGGCGATATCATCGCGGTGCCGAGCACGATCGGCTTCGCGGCGCTCGTCGAAGCGTTGCGGGAGGCCGAGCATAGCCGGCTGCCGGTTTACGAAGGAAGCCTCGACCGGGTGATCGGGATGATCCACATCAAGGACATCTTCGCCCATCAGGTGTCGGGCCTTCCGGCGCCGGTCGACATCACCACATTGATGCGCGCGCCTCTCTACGTGCCGGAATCGATGGGGATGCTCGATCTGCTGGCGCGGATGCGCGCCGAGCGGGTTCATCTCGCGATCGTCGTCGACGAATTTGGCGGCACTGAAGGACTGCTCACGATCGAGGACGTCGTCGAGGAAATCGTCGGCGACATCGAGGACGAGCATGACGAGGAGCCGGTCGGCTTGCTGGCGGAAGTCGAGCCGGGGGTCTGGGACGCGGATGCGCGGGCCGAACTGGACGACGTCGCCGAGGCGATCGACGAGCGGCTGGGGCTGGTCGAAGAGGACGTGGATACGCTCGGGGGCCTCGCCTTCATCCTCGCCGGACATATTCCACAGCCGGGCGAAGTCCTGGAACATCCAACGGGGTGGCGGCTGGAGGTGACCGAAGGCGACACCCGGCGCGTGACCCGCCTGCGGCTTCATGCACCCGACGAGCCGGATTCGGACTGACATCTGGCGTTCGGCGCCGGGCGCGATACAAGCGCGAATGGACTTTCGTCATGTAAGGCTGGAGCAAGGCGACGACGCGGTCGCGACCTTGACCATGAACCGGCCGGAATCGCTGAATGCGCTCAACGCCGGGATGGTCGATGAGCTGCGGGTCGCGATCGAAAGCCTGACCGGCTCCGGCGCGCGCTGCCTGCTGCTCACCGGAGAGGGAAGGGGCTTTTCGAGCGGCGCCGATCTCGCATCCGGAGGCGGCCTGCCGGACGATGTCGGCGCCTCGCTGGAACGTCATTTCAATCCGCTCGTCGAGGCGATCTTCGCCTGCCCGATGCCGATCATCGCGGCGGTGAACGGGCCGTGCGCCGGCGCGGGCTGCAGTCTCGCGCTCGCCGCCGACATGGTGATCGCCGGCCGCTCGGCCTATTTCCTGCAGGCGTTCATCAATATCGGCCTGATCCCCGATGCCGGCGCGACCTGGCTGCTGCCGCGGCTCGCGGGCCGGGCGCGGGCGATGCAGATGATGATGCTCGGCGAGCGCATTTCGGCCGAGAAGGCCGAGCAATGGGGCCTTATCGGCCGGATGGTCGAGGATGACCGGCTGCTCGACGAAGCACGCGCCCTTGCCGGCCGGCTCGCCGCCGGACCGACGGTCGCCTACGGATTGCTTCGTCGCCTGGCGCGGGACGCCGAACAATCGTCGCTGACGGAGGCGCTGGCGGCGGAGCGGCTCGCGCAACGCGACGCCGGCCGGACCGATGATTTCAAGGGCGCGGTGATGGCCTTCCTGCAGAAGCAGACGCCGCGGTTCGAGGGGCGTTAGATCGGCCGGGCACTGGCGCCGATCCGCCACGCACGATAAGCCCGGCCCTTCGTCGACGAGATAAGAGGGCCTGATGGCGACGAGGATCGAGGAGCTTGAGGCGCGGCGGGCGCAGGCGCGGCTCGGCGGCGGTGAAAAAAGGATCGAGGCGCAGCATGCCAAGGGGCGGCTGACCGCGCGGGAGCGGCTGACGGTGCTGCTCGATCCGGATTCTTTCGAAGAATATGACATGTATGTCGAGCATGATTGCGTCGATTTCGGCATGGCCGATCAGAAGATTCCCGGCGACGGCGTCGTCACCGGATCCGGTACGATCAATGGCCGGCTGGTCTATGTCTTCGCGCAGGATTTCACCGTCTTCGGCGGCTCCCTGAGCGAACGACACGCGCAGAAGATCTGCAAGATCATGGATATGGCGATGAAGGTGGGAGCCCCGGTCATCGGCCTCAACGACAGCGGCGGCGCCCGCATCCAGGAAGGCGTCGCCAGCCTCGGCGGCTATGCCGAAGTGTTCCAGCGCAACGTGCTCGCGAGCGGCGTGATCCCGCAGATCAGCCTGATCATGGGCCCCTGCGCCGGCGGCGCCGTCTATTCGCCCGCCATGACCGATTTCATCTTCATGGTGAAAGATTCGTCCTACATGTTCGTCACCGGGCCGGACGTCGTGAAGACCGTCACCAACGAGGTGGTGACGCAGGAGGAATTGGGCGGCGCGATCACGCACACGACCAAGTCCGGCGTCGCCGACGTGGCGTTCGAGAACGATATCGACGCGCTGCTCGCGACCCGTGACTTCTTCGATTTCCTGCCGCTGTCCAACCGTCACGATCTGCCGGAGCGGCCATGCGACGATCCCTGGGACCGGCTGGAGGACAGCCTCGACACGTTGATCCCGGACAGCGCCAACAAGCCGTATGACATGCACGAATTGATCGCCAAGGTGGTCGACGACGGCGACTTCTTCGAAATCCAGCCGGCGCATGCCGGGAGCATAATTACTGGCTTCGGGCGGATGGAGGGACGAACAGTGGGCGTCGTCGCCAACCAGCCGATGGTGCTCGCGGGGGTGCTCGATATCGCCAGTTCGAAGAAGGGTGCGCGCTTCGTCCGCTTTTGCGACGCCTTCGACATTCCGATTCTCACGTTCGTCGATGTGCCCGGCTTCCTCCCCGGCACAGCGCAGGAGCATGGAGGGATTATCAAGAACGGCGCGAAACTGCTCTTCGCTTATGCCGAGGCGACGGTGCCGAAGATCACCGTGATCACCCGCAAGGCCTATGGCGGCGCCTATGACGTAATGGCCTCCAAGCATTTGCGGGGCGACCTCAATTATGCCTGGCCGACCGCCGAGATCGCGGTGATGGGCGCCAAGGGCGCGGTCGAGATCATCTTCCGCAAGGATATCGGCGATCCGGAGAAGCTCGCCGAGCGGACGCGCGAATATGAGGAGCGCTTCGCCAACCCCTTCGTCGCGGCGAGCAAGGGCTTCATCGACGAGGTGATCTACCCCCATTCCACGCGGCGGCGGATCGCGCTGGGCTTACGGAAGCTGCGCGACAAGCAGCTTGAGAACCCGTGGAAGAAGCACGACAATATTCCGCTCTGACGGAGGCATCAGATGCGTTCTGAAACCGCGCCGATGTGGGTCGGCTTTCTGCTGGGGCTTGGCATCGCCCTGATCGCGGTCGCGGTGGTCGCGATCGCGCGGGGGAATATGAAGATCATCGGCAATCTCCATGTCGACCGCGAGGCGCAGCCTGGCGCCTTCTGGGGTATCGTCATTGGCAGCGTCGTCGTTGGCGCGGGCGCGTTGGCTTACGCCGTCCCCCATTTCGGCCCGGGCGGCTGATGGCGCGGGGCGAGGATCTGCTGGTCGGCCTCATTGCCCTGCT
>JBFWUJ010000005.1:57217-62859 GCA_050247295.1 Sphingomonas sp.
TCGCCTTCTATCGCGAGGTGATGGGCGCGGAGGTGATTCACGCGCCCTTCGATCTTCCGGCACAAGGCGTGAAGGTCTGCTTCGTCGATACGCCGAATACCCAGATCGAGCTGATCGAGCCTTTGGGGGAGGCGTCGCCGATCCACGCTTTCCTGGAGAGGAGCCCAGCCGGGGGGCAGCACCACCTTTGCTATGAAGTGCCGGACATCCACGAAGCGAAAGCCTGGTTTGAAGGCAAGGGTGCGAAAGTGCTTGGCGAACCGCGCATCGGTGCGCATGGCACGCTCATCTTCTTCGTCCACCCCAAGGATATGGGCGGCGTGCTGACCGAGATCATGGAGAGCCCGAAAACCTCGCGTTAGCGCATCGCCGAGCGTGTGTGGGTCGAGCGCAGCAGAAGGGGGATGTCGACACGTCCGCGCGAACGCCCCTCGACTTCGCTCGGGACGAACGAGTAGGTTTGTGACGATGTCCGACAAGAAACCCGCGCGCGCCGATTGGGATGCCGCCGCCCGCAAGGAAGTCAAAGGCAAGGACCTGACGTGGCGCACGCCTGAAGGAATCGACGTTCGGCCGCTTTACACGTCGGCCGACGCGGAGGGGCTCGATCCCGGCCTGCCCGGCTTCGCGCCCTTCACGCGCGGGCCCTATGCCTCGATGTACACCGGCCGGCCCTGGACGATCCGGCAATATGCCGGTTTCTCGACCGCCGAAGACTCCAACGCCTTTTACCGCCGCAACCTCGCCGCCGGGCAGAAAGGCCTCTCGGTCGCCTTCGATCTCGCCACTCACCGGGGCTATGACAGCGACCATCCGCGCGTCGTCGGCGATGTCGGCAAGGCCGGGGTAGCCATCGACACTCTGGCGGACATGCAGATTTTGTTCGACGGCATCCCGCTCGATCAGATGAGCGTGTCGATGACGATGAACGGCGCGGTGCTGCCGGTCATGGCCTTCTATATCGTCGCGGCGGAGGAGCAGGGTGTCGCGCAGGCGCAGCTCACCGGCACGATCCAGAACGACATCCTGAAGGAATTCGCCGTCCGCAACACCTATATCTATCCGCCCGAGCCCTCGATGCGGATCGTCGCGGACATCATCCAATATTGCTCGGCCAATATGCCGAAGTTCAACTCGATCTCGATCTCGGGCTATCACATGCACGAGGCCGGGGCGACGGCGGTGCAGGAGCTCGCCTTCACCCTCGCCGACGGCATGGATTATGTGCGTGCCGCGCGCGCCAAGGGACTGGACGTCGATGCCTTTGCGCCGCGGCTCAGCTTCTTCTTCGGCATCGGCATGAACTTCTTCATGGAGGTTGCGAAGCTACGCGCGGCGCGGCTCCTTTGGCACCGCATCATGGAGGGATTCGGGGCGCAAAACCCCAAGTCCAAGATGCTGCGTACCCACTGCCAGACCAGCGGTGTGTCGCTCACCGAGCAGGACCCGTACAACAATGTCATGCGCACGACGCTGGAGGCGCTGGCAGCGGTGCTGGGCGGCACGCAGTCGCTGCACACCAACAGTCTCGACGAGGCTGTCGCGCTCCCCACCGATTTCTCGGCCCGGATCGCGCGGAACACCCAGCTGGTCATTGCGGAGGAGAGCGGCATCGCCAACGTCGCCGATCCGCTCGGAGGTTCCTATTATGTCGAGAGCCTGACCAACGAACTGGCGGAGAAGGCCTGGGCGTTGATCGAGGAGGTCGAGGCGCTGGGTGGTATGACCAACGCTGTGGCCGAAGGGTTGCCCAAGCGCCGGATCGAGGAGGCCGCCGCCGCCCGCGCCGCACGCGTCGATCGCGGCGAGACGGTGATCGTCGGCGTCAACCGCTATCGCAAGGCGGAGGAAGATCATCTCGACATCCTGGAGGTCGACAATGCGAAGGTCCGCGCCGGCCAGATCGCGCGGATCGAGAAGACCCGCGCCGAGCGCGATCCGGCAAAGGCCAAGGCTGCGCTGGAGGCGCTGCGCGAGGGCGCAAAGGGGGACGCGAACCTCTTGGCATTGTCGGTCGAGGCGGCGCGAGCCCGCTGTACGCTGGGCGAGATTTCGGCGGCCCTGGAAGATGCGTTTGGCCGCTACGGCACGGTGCCGACGCCGGTTCAAGGCATCTACGGCGGTGCCTTCGCCGACGATCCCGCCTGGGGCCGGGCGAAGAGCGGCGTCGGGACGGTTGGCAACCGGCTGGGCAGAAAGCCGCGCATGCTGGTCGCGAAGATGGGACAGGACGGGCATGACCGGGGCGCGAACCTCGTTTCCTCCGCCTTCGCCGATCTCGGCTTCGAGGTCGTGCCGGGTCCGCTGTTCCAGACGCCGGAGGAGAGCGCCCGGCTCGCTGTGGAGAAGAATGTCGACGTGGTCGGCGCCTCCAGCCTCGCCGCCGGGCACAAGACTTTGGTCCCCGAACTGATCGGTCACCTCAAGGACATGGGGCGCAGCGACATCAAGGTCGTCGTCGGTGGCGTCATTCCGGCGCAGGATTATGAGATGCTGCGGCAGGCCGGCGTACAGGCGATCTTCGGTCCCGGCACCAATCTGGTCGAGGCGGCTGGCGAAGTGCTGAAGCTGCTGGGCCACAATATGCCGCCGCTCGACGAGGCGGCGGAATGAGCGAGCCCCGCACCGACTGGACCCGCGACGAGATCGCGGCCTTATTCGATCTGCCGCTGACGGACCTGCTGTTCGAGGCGCAGAGCGTTCATCGGGCCCACCATGCGGCGAACGAAGTCCAGCTCTCCACCCTGCTCAGCATCAAGACCGGCGGCTGCCCGGAGGATTGCGGTTATTGCTCGCAGTCGAGGCACGCCAAGACCGGCCTCAAGGCGGAAAAGCTGATGGACGTTCGCGCCGTGCTCCAGGCAGCGGCGCAGGCGAAGGACGCGGGGTCGGGGCGCTTTTGCATGGGCGCGGCGTGGCGCAATCCGAAGGACCGTGACATCCCGGCGCTGGCAGCGATGGTGCGCGGCGTGAAGGCCATGGGCCTGGAGACCTGCATGACATTGGGCATGCTGGAGCCGCATCAGGCCGATGCGCTGGCGGCGGCAGGCCTCGATTATTACAACCACAATATCGACACGAGCCCGGAGCATTACGAGAGGATCATCACGACCCGTAATTTCCAGCACCGGCTCGAGACGCTGGAAGCGGTGCGCGCGGCGGGCATCAACATATGTTGCGGCGGCATCATCGGAATGGGGGAGAGTCGTGACGACCGGGTGGGTTTCATCCACGCGCTCGCGACATTGCCGGCGCATCCGGGCAGCGTCCCGATCAACGCGCTGGTGCCGATCAAAGGCACCGTGCTCGGAGACATGCTCGCGGACACGCCTCTCGCCGGGATCGACGAGATCGAGTTCGTCCGCACCGTTGCGGTGGCGCGGATCACCATGCCGCGCTCCATGGTCCGTCTCTCCGCCGGACGCGAGAGCATGTCGGAATCGACGCAGGCGCTCTGCTTCCTCGCCGGCGCCAATTCGATCTTCACCGGCGACAAATTGCTCACCGCGCCCAATGCCGGCGATGATCGCGACGCGGCCTTGTTCGAAAAGCTCGGGCTTCGCGCTATGACCGGCAATCTGCCGGCGCGGGTCGCTGCGGAATAGCGGAGAGGATCAATGATTGCGCTACCCCTGATGCTCGCGTTGCAGGTTTCGACGCCGGCACTCGACGCCGAGGCGCGCGAACATAATTGTACCGAGCCCATGACCCAGATGGATATGAATGCCTGCGAGGAGATCGAATTCCAACGCGCCGATCTTGAGCTCAACCAGGTGTGGGCGGAAGCGATCGCCCAGGCCCAGCGCTACGATCGCGGACTCGACCGAACCACCGATACGCGTGCGGGTTATGAAACGGTCCTGCGCGCCGCCCAACGCGCCTGGCTCACTTTTCGCGATCAGCATTGCACCTGGCAGGGCTATCAGGACGCGCGAGGCGGTTCGATGGAACCGATGTCCTATTCGGCCTGCCGCGCGACCGTGACCCGGGCGCGCATCGAACAACTGCGTGGCGACCGGACGGAGCGTTGATGTTCTCGAAAATCCTGATCGCGAACCGTGGCGAGATCGCCTGCCGTGTGATCCGCACCGCCAAACGGATGGGGATCAAGACGGTCGCTGTCTATTCGGACGCCGATGCGAGGGCGCCGCATGTGCGGATGGCGGATGAGAGTGTGCGCCTCGGCCCACCGCCGGCGGCCGAATCCTATCTGCAGGCCGAACTGATCATCGATGCCTGCCGGATGACCGGGGCCGAGGCGGTCCATCCCGGCTACGGTTTCCTGTCCGAGCGGGCGAGCTTCGTCGAGGCGCTGGACGCGGCCGGCATCGCCTTCATCGGCCCGCCGTCGAGCGCGATCGCCGCCATGGGCGACAAGATCCAGTCGAAGAAGCTGGCCAAGGAGGCTGGCGTCAACGTCGTCCCCGGCTATCTGGGTGAGATCGCCGACACCGACGAGGCGGTGAGGATCGCCGGGGATATTGGCTATCCGGTGATGATGAAGGCTTCGGCCGGCGGCGGCGGCAAGGGCATGCGGCTGGCTTATTCCGAAAAGGATGTCCGCGAGGGATTCGAGGCGACGAAGCGCGAGGGGCTGGCGAGCTTCGGCGACGACCGGGTGTTCATCGAAAAGTTCATCGAGGATCCGCGCCATATCGAGATCCAGGTGCTGGGCGATAAGCACGGCAACATTGTCTATCTCGGCGAGCGGGAATGCTCGATCCAGCGTCGCCATCAGAAGGTTGTGGAAGAGGCGCCTTCGCCCTTCGTGACGCCCGAGATGCGCGAGGCGATGGGCGAGCAGGCCGTCGCGCTGGCGAAGGCCGTGGGATATCATTCGGCTGGAACCGTCGAACTGATTGTTTCCGGTGCCGATCAGACCGGCGAAAGCTTCTACTTCCTTGAGATGAACACCCGGTTGCAGGTTGAGCACCCGGTGACCGAGATGGTCACCGATCTCGATCTGGTCGAGCAGATGATCCGCGTCGCGGCGGACGAAAAGCTCGCTTTCGCTCAGAGTGACGTGAAGCTGACGGGCTGGTCGATCGAAACCCGCGTCTATGCCGAGGATCCCTACCGGGGCTTCCTGCCCTCGACGGGTCGACTGGTTCGCTACCGGCCGCCGACCGGCCGGCACGAGGAGGCGGGCTGCACCCGGATCGACGACGGTGTCGCGGAGGGCGGTGAAGTCTCGGTGTATTACGATCCGATGATCGCCAAGCTGGTTACCTGGGCACCGACCAGGGAAGCTGCGATCGATCGTCAAATTCGCGCCCTCGACGCCTTCCGGATCGACGGCATCGGCCACAACGTCGATTTTCTCTCGGCCCTGATGCAGCATCCCCGCTTCCGTGCAGGGCGACTCACCACCGGCTTCATCGCCGAGGAATATCCGGAAGGCTTCACCGGCGCCCCGGCCGACGATACGCTGCTCGCCGATCTCGCCGCCATTGCGGCGCTGGTGGCGCACGAGACGTCAAATCGTGCCGCGCTCGTAAGCGGCCGGCTCAATGGACGGGCGGACAAGGCCAGCGATCTGATCGTCCGGATCGCCGGCCAGGAACACGCGCTAAAGGTCGAAAGCGCCAAGGGCGCCACGCTCATCCATCGCGAGGGGGAGGCGCAGCCGCACGAAATCCTGG
>JBFWUJ010000006.1:0-30949 GCA_050247295.1 Sphingomonas sp.
AGGGCCTTGATCCGGCTCTTCACCGCTTCAGAGGAGGCGGCATCGCCGCCATCGGCCGACTGGATGCCGCTGGTGAAGAAATATTTGAGCTCGAACAGGCCCCGTTCGCAGGAGAGATATTTGTTCGAGGTGACCCGGCTCACCGTCGATTCGTGCATCCCGATCGTCTCGGCGACGGCGCGAAGGGTGAGCGGCTTCAGCTGCGACACGCCGTGGCGGAAGAAGCCGTCCTGCCGGGCGACGATCTCGCTCGCCACCTTGACGATCGTGCGGGCGCGCTGATCGAGCGCCTTCATCAGCCAGTTGGCGCTTTGCAGGCATTCGTTGAGCCAGGCCTTGGACTGCTTGTCCTGCGGACCGCTGGCGAGCTCGTTATAATAGACGCGGTTGACCAGCAGCTTCGGCAAGGTGGCGCTGTTCAATTCCACCGCCCAGCCGGTCTTGCCCTTGGTGACGAAGATGTCGGGAACCACGGCCTCGACCCTTTCGGACGCGGCGGCGAAGCGGCAGCCGGGCTTGGGATCGTAGGCGCGAAGCTCGCGGATCATGTCCGCCATATCCTCGTCGTCGACCTGGCAGATCCGCTTCAGCGCCGCCAGATTGCCCTTGGCGAGATAATCGAGATTGGCGATCAGCCGCGCCATCGCCGGATCATAGCGATCGGCGTCCTTCGCCTGCAAAGCGAGGCATTCGGCAAGGTTGCGCGCAGCCACCCCGGCCGGATCGAAGGTCTGGACGATGGCGAGGACGCGCTCGATCTCGGCCCGCGGACGGCCGAGCCGCTGCGCGAAACCAAGCAGGTCGCCGGTGAAATAGCCGGTCTCGTCGATCTCCGCGATGATCGCCTCGGCGATGTCCAGATCGCCGCCGCCGAGCGCCTCGCCAGCCTGGGCGATGAGATGTTCGTGCAGCGACAGGGCCTCGCCTTCGAAGGCGTCGAAATCGGGGCCATCGCCGTCGTGGCCGCCGCCGCCGATCTCGCCGAGGCTGACGTCCGGGCCGGCCATCCGGTCGGCGGCGCTGTCCTGATGGAAATCCTCCGAGTCATGATCGACGTCGAGCGCGGTTTCGCCGCCGCCCGCATCGGCCCCGGCGAGCAGGAGGTCGGGATCGAAATCCTCGCTGTCGGACCCGGCCTCGGCCGCCGGCTCGGCCTCCGCTTCGGCGGCGTTCCGGCTGTCCGCATCCGCGCCATCGCCGCCGCTTTCGAGCAAGGGGTTCTTTTCGATCTCCTCGGCGATGAAGCTCTCGATCTCCAGATTGCTCAGCGCCAGCAGGCGGATCGCCTGCTGCAGCTGCGGCGTCATCACCAGCTGCTGGCTTTGCCTAAGTTCGAGGCGTGGCCCGAGGCCCATCGATCAGAACATTCCTACAGCTCGAAGCTCTCGCCGAGGTAGAGGCGGCGTACATTCTCGTCCGCGACCAGGGCCTCCGGGCTGCCGGCGAACAGCACCTGGCCGCCATAGATGATGCAGGCCCGATCGACGATCTCCAGCGTCTCGCGAACATTGTGGTCGGTGATGAGGACGCCGATGCCGCGCGTCTTCAGCTGGACGATCAGGTCGCGAATGTCCTGGATCGAGATCGGATCGATGCCGGCGAACGGTTCGTCGAGCAGCATGATCGACGGGTTGGCGGCGAGCGCCCGGGCGATCTCGCAGCGCCGCCGCTCGCCGCCCGACAGCGCCATTGCCGGCGCGTCGCGCAGCCGCTCGATATGGAATTCCGCCAGCAGCTCCTCCAGCCGCACCTCGCGCGCCGCTTTCTCCGGCTCGGCGATCTCCAGCACCGCCATGATGTTCTGGCTGACGGTCAGCCCGCGGAAGATCGATGTCTCCTGCGGCAGGTAGCCAAGGCCGAGCACGGCGCGGCGGTACATGGGAAGGCCGGTGATGTCGGCGCCGTCCAGCAGGATGCGTCCGCTGTCCGGCTTCACCAGCCCCATGATCGAATAGAAGCAGGTCGTCTTGCCGGCCCCATTGGGACCTAAAAGGCCGAGCACCTCGCCGCGATCGAGGCCGAGGCTGACATCGGTCAACACTGCCTTCTTGTCATAGGATTTAGCGATCGAGACCACGGCGAGGCCGTGCGTCATCGCCTCGAGCGCCGCATCCTGCGGCGGGCGTTCGACAGCAATGGCCTCGTTCATGCGTTCGTCCAGCTACTCCGCCGCGTTGCCTAGGCGATCAGCGGCGAACGCTCAACCGGCAAGGGTCTTGCATGGCGATGAAAGGCTCAGCTGCCGCGGCGGGGGACGGTGAAGCGGCCCGTGACCCGCCCCGTCTGACCCGGCGCCCCCGCGGAGCCGCCGTCCAGCACCGCGCGGCCGGTATCGAGATCGATGACGAGGCGCCCGCCCTGAACCCGGTTGGCGCCCTGAAGCAGCGACACGCCGCCGATCAACGTCACCAGCCGGCGCGGCACGTCGTAAATGGCGAACTGGCCGTTGGCCGTCTCCGACGGGCTGCGCAGGGTCACGCCGCCGCTCGCATCCATGCGCTGGATCTGGGTACCGCTGCCGCCGCTGTTCGCATAAGCGACGGTGATCCGGGCGGCGTTCAGCTGCAGGTTGCCCTGCCGAACCTGGACGTTGCCGGAGAAGATCGCGCGGTCGGACCGGTCCTGCACCTCGATCCGGTCGGCTGCGACATCGACCGGGGCGTCGGTATTGTGCCCCTTGAGCGAGGATTGCCCGAATGCCGGCTGCATTGCCGCAACGGCAATTCCGATGGCGGCCGCTGCGCCCGCCGCGCTCCAGCGAAACCAATTCATCGCAAGGCCCCTTGCACGATATGCAGTCGCGGCCGGCCGGTGAGCACCACCGTGCGGGTGCCGAGATCGGCTTCGAGACGGCCGCCGGAGAAGCGGCCGAGCGGCATTTGTCCCTCGACCCTGCCCTGGCTGGCCAGGCGCCGGTTGTGGAGATCGACGGCGACGTCGTGGGTGACCATCCGGTAGCCGTCGGCGCCGGTCAGCAGGATCGGCCCGATCACCTGCACCTGCTCCTGCTGGATATTGTAGCGGGCCCGCCCGGCCTCGATCCGGGCCGGGCCGTTCTCGAGGTTCATCTCGGCGCTCATGCCGCCGATCTCGACGATTGGCTGGGAGGCGCTTCGCTGCAGCGCGCGCTGTGCATTGAGGACAAACGGCCGTCCGCGATTGTCCTGGCCGCGATATTGCGCCGCCTGCACCCGCATTCGCTCCTCCGCCCGGTCGACCTCTTCCTTCTTCAACAGGAAGCTCACCTCCTGCTTGTCCTCCAGCGGCGAGAAGACGAGGAAGGCGAGGACGATGCCGATCAGCGCCGGCAGCGCGATCTTCATAACCCCGATCAGCCGATCGTGCGCGGCGCCGGGCCGGGCCCAGCCGCGCTTGACCGCCCGACTTTGGGTCGCAGCCTCAGACATGGGCGAAGATGTCCTGCTCGGCCCAACCGGCGAGGTCGAGCCGCGCCCGGTGCGGCAGGAAATCGAAACAGGCCTGGGCCAGTTCCGACCGGCCTTCGCGCGCCAGCCGCTCGTCCAGCTTCTCCTTCAGGCCGTGAAGATAGCGAACGTCGGACGCGGCATAATCCTTCTGCGCGTCCGAAAGCTCGGGCGCGCCCCAGTCCGACGTCTGCTGCTGCTTGGAGATTTCCTGCCCCAGCAACTCGCGCACCAGATCCTTGAGACCGTGGCGGTCGGTATAGGTGCGGATCAGGCGCGAGGCGGTTTTGGTGCAATAGATGGGCGCCGCCATGACGCCGAGATAGGCCTGGATGGAGGCAAGATCGAAGCGGGCGAAGTGATAGAGCTTGAGCCGCTGCGGATCGGCGAGCACCGCCTTGAGATTGGGCGCGGCATAGTCGCTCCCCGGCCCGAAGCGCACCAGATGCTCGTCGCCTCGCCCGTCGGCCAGCTGGACGACGCAGAGCCGGTCACGGCCCAGCGCAAGCCCCATGGTCTCCGTATCGACCGCGATCGGACCTGGGCCCAGCGCCCCTTCGGGCAGGTCTTCTTCGTGAAAATGTATCGCCATCGGCCAAGCAGATAGGGGAAGCTTCCTGAACGCTCAATGCCCGGCGGCGGTGCGGGGTTGATCCCCGCCGCTCAGCATCTAGAGCGAAGGACACCAGCAATGGGGGGATTCTTTCGGCCATGCCCAGCGGTCTCGCCGCCCTTCTCGACGATGTCGCCGCGATCGTGAAACTGACCGCGGCGTCAATCGACGATGTCGGGCTTGCGGCCGGCCGGGCCGGCACCAAGGCCGCCGGGGTTGTCATCGACGATACGGCGGTAACGCCCCGCTACGTGACGGGCTTCACCCCGGACCGCGAGCTGCCGATCATCTGGCGGATCGCCAAGGGATCGATCAAGAACAAGGTGCTGATCATCCTGCCCGTCGCGCTCGCGCTTTCGGCGCTGCTCCCCTGGGCGATCACGCCGCTGCTGATGATCGGCGGCGCCTATCTTTGCTATGAAGGCACCGAGAAGGTGTGGGAGGCGGTGGCACACCGCAAGGAAACGCTCGTGGAGCGGGCGGCCGCGCTCAATAGCCTTGAACATGAGCAGGTGATGGTCGCGGGCGCGATTCGCACCGATTTCATCCTGTCTGCGGAAATCATGGCGATCGCCCTCGCAGAGGTCGCGACCGAGCCGTTCGGCATCCGGGCGGCGATCCTTGCCGTCGTCGCGGTCGCGATCACCGTGGGGGTCTATGGCGCGGTCGGCCTGATCGTGAAAATGGACGATATCGGCCTCCATCTTGCGGAGCGCGCGAACCGGACGGCACAGACGATCGGTCGCTTCCTCGTCCGGGCGATGCCGAAACTGATGGCGGCGCTCTCGGTCATCGGGATCGCGGCGATGATCTGGGTCGGCGGCGGGATCTTCATCCACGGGCTCGAGGTGTTCGGCGTGGCCGGTCCCGCTCATGCGATCCACGGTTTCGCGGAACGGGTCGCGCATGCGACGCCGCTGCTTCCCTCGCTGATCGAATGGGTGGTTGGTGCGGTCGGGGCGGGCCTCGGCGGGTTGGTCGTCGGAGCGGTGATTGTCCTGCTGCACCATTCGGTCGTCCGGTTTCGGGGAGGCGAAGCGGCGGCGCACTGAGCGGCTGCTTCAGACCGGCACGGTACGGCGAGTCGAAAGTGCCTCGCCCAATTGGTCTTTTTCCGCTATGAGATTCGGCAGCGTGCCGGCGTACCGGCGCGCCAGCCTTTTTGCGCTTTGCCCGGCGCGGTGGCTCTTACAGGGGATTGGGCGCGGAAAGTATTTGATTCACATGGGTTTCGACAGAGGGCGCCGCGGCGAGCGCGGGGGACGCGGCAAAGACAAGCGCGACAATATCGGCGGTGATGATTTCGGCGGCGGCGGTGGCGGCTACGGGGGTGGCGGCTTCGGCGGCGGCGATCGCTTCGGCGGTGGCGGTTATGGCGGTGGCGGTGATCGCTTCGGCGGCGGCGGCGGTGGATATCGCGGCGGCGGCGGCGGCGGTGGTGGCGGCTTCGGCGGGCCCCGCGGCGGCGGCATGCCGCCCCAGGTCGTCGGCGAGGCCAAGGGCGTGGTCAAGTTCTTCAACCCGCACAAGGGGTTCGGATTCATCGTCCGCGATGATGGCGGCGAGGACGTGTTCGTTCACATCTCGGCGGTCGAGCAGGCGGGGCTGCAAGGCCTGGCCGAGGGCCAGCCGCTGGACTTCACGCTCGTCGATCGTGGCGGCCGGGTTTCGGCAACCGACCTCAAGATCGATGGCGAACCGATGCCGGTCGAGGACCGCGGCGGTGGCGGCGGCGAACGCGGCGGCCCACAGCGGCAGCTGACCGGCGAGAAGGCTTCGGGGACGGTCAAGTTCTTCAATGCGACGAAGGGTTTCGGCTTCATCACCCGCGACGACGGGCAGCCGGATGCGTTCGTCCACATTTCGGCCGTCGAGCGCGCCGGCATGATCTCCCTGAACGAGGGTGATCGGGTCGAATTCGAGCTTGAGGTCGATCGGCGCGGCAAGACCGCGGCGGTGAACCTGGTCCCGATCCAGTAAGGCGTTCCGCCGGAAGACAACGGAGAGGCCGGCCTTTGCGCCGGCCTTTTTCGTATCGTCATGGCTTATTCCGCGTAAACCATTTCCGGCGAACGATCCTCCATCTTTGCCTAATATTCCGGCAAGCATGGAAAGCGTGCTCATCGCCGTCCTCTTGGCGGCTTCACCCATGGCTGTGTCAGGCGAGAACGTCGACGCGAGCCTCGATCGCCAATGCTTCGCGCTGATGGCGTCGCTCGCCGAGGATGAGGATCCGCGGCTGAGCGGCGCCGGCAGCATGGCGGCGCAATATTTCCTCGGCCGTCTCGACGCCGCCGGGGAGATCGACGCGGAAGCGGCGGCCGCCGCGATGCCTCAAGGCGCGGCCCGCGACGGCCTTCTGCGCCGCTGCGGCGACGCGATGCAGGCTGGCGGCCGCGATTTCCGCGCGCTGGGCGAAGCGCTCGTCGCATCGCCGCCGCGCCCGACCGCCTAGGTCGCCAGCTTCAGCAAGGCCGCGATCCGGTCCGCTTCGGCGGCCGGCTTGTCGGTGCGGATTCGGGCGATCCGCGGGAAGCGCATCGCCAGCCCCGATTTGTGCCGCTTGCTCGAATGGATGGAATCGAACGCGACCTCCAGCACCAGCGTCTTTTCCACCTCGCGAACCGGGCCGAACCGGTTCAGCGTATGGTTTCGCACGAAGCGGTCGAGCCATTTCAGCTCTTCGTCGGTGAACCCGAAATAGGCCTTGCCGACGGGGAGGAGCTCGCCATCGTCGGTCCAGCAGCCGAAGGTATAGTCCGAATAAAAGGACGAGCGTTTGCCGCTGCCCCGCTGCGCGTACATCAGCACGCAATCGGCGGTGAGCGGATCGCGCTTCCATTTGTACCAGAGGCCGGTCTTGCGGCCGCTGACATAGGGGCTGTCACGCCGCTTCAGCATTACCCCCTCGATCGCCGCGTCGCGGGCGCCGGCGCGGATCTCCGCCAGCGCTTCGAACCCGGCTGCGTCGATGAGCGCCGACAGGTCGAAGCGGTCGGGATCCAGCCGCGGCACGAAGGCTTCGAGACGGGCGCGCCGCGCTTCCCAGGGCAATCCGCGCAGATCCCGATCGCCATCGAACAGGATGTCGTAGAGCCGGACGAAAGCGGGATAGTCGCCCAGCATCTTCGCCGTGACCGTCTTGCGGCCCAGCCTTTGCTGCAGGGCGTTGAAGCTGGCCGCCGCCCCGCCCTGCGCCTCGCCCTTCACCAGCAGTTCGCCATCCAGCGCGCCATCCTGATCGAACGCGGCGGCGATCTCGGGAAAGCTGCGGCCGATCTCGTCGCCGGCGCGGCTGTAGAGGCGGGTCTCCCCGCCGGCGCGGACGATCTGCACGCGGATGCCGTCCCATTTCCACTCGGCCGCATAATCGTCGAGCGAGACGCGCCCGTCGTCGAGCGCATGGGCGAGCATGAAGGGGCGGAAGACCGGCACGTCGCGGGCCGTCGGTTGCCCGCCCTTGCCTTCCGCCCAGGCGAAGATCGGCAGGTAGGGCGGATCGATGCCGTGCCAGACCTCCTCGACCGCATCGACGTCGAGATCGAACGCCTGCGCCAGCGCCACCTTGGCGAGCCGGGCGGAGATGCCGATCCGCAGCGCGCCGGTGGCCAGTTTCAGGAGAGCGAAACGGCCGCTGGCGTCGAGCCGGTCCAGCATCTGCGCGAGGACCGCCGGCGCTTCCGAACGGCCGAGGGTGGCCAGCCGCTCCGCCACTGCGCTCAGCCGCAGCGAGCCGTCATCGAAATCGCAGGGTTCGTCCGGCGTTGGCCAGAGCAGCGACACCGTCTCGGCCATGTCGCCGACATAGTCGCGGCTCATCCGGAACAGCACCGGATCGACCCGCTCCTCGATCAGCGCCCGGACGATCGCCGGCTTCACGGCTGGCAGATCGAGCTCGCCGGTGAGCGCCGCGAGCGCATAGCCGCGATCCGGATCGGGGGTGCGCCTCAGATAGTCGCCGATCAGCTTCAGCTTCGCGGTGCGCGAGCGGGTGTAGACGAGCGCATCGAGCAACTGGGAGAATTCGCGCATGCGTCCGCATCTGTTTCGCGGAACGGCGACGCACGCAAGGGCCTGCCGGTCAGACCAGCTGCAAGGTACTGACCGTGACCGCGAAGCCCGAGAGCAGGAACAACACCGCGACGACCAGACGGATCGGGCGGAGCGGGATCGTATTGCCGAAGCGATCGGCGAGCAGGATCGCCGGCAGGCAGGCGGCGGTCGCGCCGACGGTGGCGCCGGCGGCGGCGAACATCGGCGCGTCGAAGCGGGCGGCCAGCGCGAAGGTGAGAAAGGGCGTCCGATCGGTCACCTGCGCCGCGAGCGCCATGATCATCGTGGCGATCACGAGCGGCAGGCGAAGCGAGCCGGCGTCCGGCGTGCGCCGCCGGATCAGGCCGGCGAGGCCGCCGACGATCAGCGCGATGGCGAGCAACAGACCAGCGGCGCGAAGCGGGATCAGGCCGACCATCGCGGCACCGGCGAACGCGGCGAAGATGTTGGCGGCGGCGATCGCCGCGACGGTCGCCGCGAACACCGGACCCGGTCGGCCCGTCCGCGCCGCGAGGAGGGCGGCAAGCAGCTGGGTCTTGTCGCCCCATTCCGCCAGAAAGGCGGCGACGAAGCTGGCGACGAGGGCGTCCATATGTGGAGAAAGCGCCGTCAGGCGCTAAGGCGCACCGAGATCGAGGCCAGCATCGCCTGGCCGGCATGCTCGTCGGCCGCGCCGCAACCGATCGCATCCTTCAGTCGCTCGAAATAGAGCCCGGCCGGACAGCCGCGCGGCTCGGCCCGGATCGCGCGCTCGAATGCTTCGGCAACGCAGACCACCGGGATCATGCCATAGGCGCCGGCGATGGTGCGGATCGTCGCCACACCGGCCACGAACTCGCGCATGGTCATCCTCCCGGCGGCGGTGCGCAGGCTCTCCAGCCGATCGCACAATTCCGCCCGGATCAGCAGCATCCCGTCGATATCGCCCCGCATATTGATGCCCCCGCTTCCGGTACGAGGGCACGATGCGCGCTTATGGTTACCGTCCGGTTAACCTTGTCGTGCCGTTGCCCGCCCTTGACAGAATCGATGCGCCGCGTCAGAGGGCGGCGCCAGAGAGGCGGCGGTTTCGCCGCTTTATTTTTTCATATCGACAGACAGGATAGAGGCCCGCCATGGCCAAGCCGACCACGGTCAAGATCAAGCTCGTCAGCTCCGCCGACACCGGCTTCTTCTACGTGACCAAGAAGAATCCTCGGAATATCACCGAGAAGATGACCTTCCGGAAATATGATCCGGTCGCGAAGAAGCACGTCGAGTTCAAGGAAGCGAAGATCAAGTAGCGCCTTCCGCGCTCTCCGGTCCGGCGTCGCTTTCCGGGCCACCTTCGTTCGCATCATCGTCGTTCGGCCGCTCGCCCTCGGGCGATGAGTCCGGCCCGCCTTCCGGCACCGCCTCGCTCGGCGCGTCGAGCAGCGCCCTTACCGCCTCGACGAACTTCACGACCGAGATCGGCTTGGACACATAGCCTTCCGCGCCGGCATCGCGGATCCGCTCTTCATCGCCTTTCGCGGCATAAGCGGTGACCGCCATGATCGGGGTGCGCCGGAGCTCGTCGTCGCCCTTCAGCGCCTCGATCAGCTCCAGCCCGCTCACATGCGGCATCTGGATATCCATGACGATGAGGTCCGGCGCGAAGGCGCGGGCCGCCGCAACCGCCTCGCGCCCGTCGCGCACCGGTTCGGCCAGGTAGCGGTGGGCCCGCAGCAGGTCGCAGAACAGCTTCAGGTTGAGTTCGTTGTCCTCGACAACAAGGATTTTCTGTTCCACGGCCGCATCCCTAGAAGATGGCGGACGATCCGACAAATGACGAGGCGATCGCGCTCCACGCGCTCGGCTGGACGCTGGCGGACGAGCGGCGGGCTGACCGGTTCCTGGCCCTGACCGGCCTGTCGCCGGAGGCGCTGCGGCAGGGTCTCGACCAGCGGGCGACGCTGGCGGCGGCGATCCGATTCCTAGAGGCGCATGAGCCGGACCTGATCGCCTGCGCGGCGGCGATCGGGGTCAAGCCGGCCGACCTGCCCGAAACGCGGCGGAGGCTGGAAGCGTGACGCGGCCCCTCTTCATCAGCGATTGCGACGAGGTGATCCTGCACTTCATCCCGCATTTTGCGGAATGGATCGACCAGACCACTGACATGCGCTTCGCGCTGGATGCACCGAGCTTTTCCGGGGCGCTGCGGAGCAAGGATGGCGGGCCGGTGCAGCCGGAGCACGTCTGGGACCTTCTCGACCTTTTTTTCGAGCGTGAGATGCATAGGCAGAATGTCGTCCCCGGCGCCGTCGATGCCCTGCGGTCGATCTCCGAGCAGGCCGAGATCGTCATCCTCACAAATATCGGCGACCAGTTCCAGGCGAACCGCATCGCTCAGCTGGAGGCGTTCGAGATTCGTCACCGGGTGCTTTGCAATCAGGGCGGCAAGGGGCGCCCCGTCAAAGAGCTGCTGCACGAGATGCGGCCGCCGGTCGCGTTGTTCGTCGACGATCTGCCGGTGCATCACGAATCGGTCGTGAAGCACGCGCCGGAGGTCTGGCGGCTGCATATGGTGGCGGAGCAAAATCTGGCCCGGCTCTGGCCGCCGGCGCCGCATGCCCATGCCCGCATCGACGATTGGGCCGAGGCGCTGCCCTGGATATTGGAGCGGTTGAACGGGGGGCCGGCGAAGGAAGAGGCGGCATGACGAAGACGATCCTCATCACCGGCGCGACCGCCGGCATCGGCGCGGCGGCGGCGCGGCGCTTCGTGGCCGGGGGCTGGCGGGTGATCGGCACCGGTCGCCGCGCCGAGCGGCTCGACGGGCTGGCGGCCGAGCTGGGAGAGGCGTTCCAACCGCTTGAACTCGATATGCGCGCCACGGACGCGCTCGCGGCGACGGCCGAAGCGCATCCGGACATCGACGTGCTGCTCAACAATGCCGGCCTCGCGTCGCCGATGAGCACGCTGCAGGAGAGCGACGTCGCGTCGCTGGTCAACGTGATCGACACCAATGTAACCGGCCTCGTCGCCCTGACCCGGGCGCTGCTGCCGGGCCTGATCGCACGCAAGGGGGCGGTGCTGAACCTCTCCTCGGTGGCCGCGACCTATCCCTATCGTGGCGGCGCGGTCTATGGTGCCACCAAGGCGTTCGTGCGGCAATTCTCGCTCGATCTGCGGTGCGACCTGCACGGCAGCGGGGTACGCGTCACCTCGATCGAGCCGGGCATGGTCGAGACCGAATTCACTCTGGTCCGCACCGGCGGCGATCAGGCTGCGTCGGACGCGCTCTATGCCGGAATGAATCCGATGACCGCCGATGATATTGCCGAAACGCTCTGGTGGATCGCGACCTTGCCGCCGCACCTCAACATCAACGCGCTCGAGCTGATGCCGGTCAGCCAGAGCTTCGCCGGTTTCCAGATCGCCCGCGATTGATCGCGACCGGCTTGACCCGTCGCACAGGGCAGTGCTTATCGGGTCCATGACCGACGCCGTTTCGACCCGCCTCGCCACGCTCGGCATCGAGCTTCCCGAACCGGCTGCGCCGGTCGCCGCTTATGTCCCGGCGCTGGAAGTGGGGGGGCTGCTCTACATCTCCGGTCAGCTTCCCTTCCGCGCCGATGGCTCGTTGATCACCGGGACGCTTGGCGGCGATATGGACGCCGAGGGCGGGCGACAGGCGGCGGAGCGCTGCGGGATCATGCTGATCGCGCAGATGAAGAGGGCGTTGGGATCGCTCGATCGGGTTGCGCGGGTGGTGAAGCTGGGGGCCTTCGTCGCCTCGAGCAGCGCCTTTACCGATCAGCCGAAGGTCGCCAACGGCGCGTCGGAGCTGATGGAAAAGGTGTTTGGCGAGGCCGGCCGGCATGCCCGCAGCGCGGTCGGCGTGACGGTACTGCCGCTGGGCGCGGCGGTCGAGGTCGACGCGATTGTCGCCGTCAAGGAGGGCTAGGCTCGCCGAACTGTTCGCGAAGCCCTTTGCCCATCGCGGCCTGCATGGGGCCGGTATCATGGAGAATAGCCGCGCCGCCTTCCGGGCCGCGATCGAGGCCGGGCACGGCATCGAGCTGGACGTGCAGGCGAGCGGCGACGGCGAGGCGATCGTCTTCCATGACTATGACCTGGCGCGGCTGACCGATGTGCAAGGCAGGCTCGCCGCGACGAGCGCCGCGGCGCTGGGCGCGATCCCCCTGAGAGGTGAGCGCGAAGGCCTGCCGCGTCTGGCCGAGATCCTGGCGCTGATCGGCGGCCGGGTGCCGCTGCTGATCGAGGTCAAGTCGCCGGGTCGCCGGGTCGGGGTGCTGAGCAGAGCCGTGGCGCGCGCCCTGGACACCTACAAGGGTCCGGTGGCCGTCATGTCGTTCAACCCGGGCGTTCCGTGCTGGTTCTCGCGACATCGGCCGAAGGTGTTGCGCGGACTGGTGGTGACGGAGGAAGGCAATCCCCGGCGGGGATCGCTGAAGCGAAAACTGTCTCTCTGGTGGAGCCAGGCGGATTTCCTCGCCTACGACATTCGCGATCTGCCGTCGCACTTTGCGGCGGCGAGCGGCCTGCCGGTGGGCACCTGGACGGTGCGCACCGAGGCGCAACGGGCAAACGCGGCCGAGCATGCCGATCAGATCATTTTCGAGCAGCAGCCATGAGCGGCGAGCCGGTGGTCGCCCGCATTGCCGACGGTATCGGCAGCGTCTCCCGCGCCGACTGGGATCGCTGCGCCGGGACGGACGATCCGTTCCTCAGCCATGCCTTCCTGTCGGCGCTTGAAGATTCGGGGAGCGCGGTCGCCGAGACCGGATGGCGGCCGCTGCCGATCGCGATCGATGGGGCGGACGGCCATCCCGACGCCCTGTTGCCCGCCTGGCTCAAGAGTCACAGCCAGGGCGAATATGTCTTCGATCATGCTTGGGCCGACGCCTGGCATCGGGCGGGCGGCGCTTATTATCCGAAGCTGCAGATTGCGGTTCCGTTCACTCCGGTGCCGGGCCGGCGGCTGCTGACCCGCAATCCGGCGCTCGCCCCGGCGCTGATCGCGGCGGCGGAGCGGGTGGTTGAGGGCCATGGCCTGTCGTCGGCCCACGCGACCTTCATTGCCGCGCCGGAGCTGCCCGCTTTCGAGCGTGCCGGCTGGCTGATCCGTGCCGACAGCCAGTTTCATTGGCTGAACGAGGGCTATGCGGATTTCGATGCGTTTCTCGCCGCCCTGTCGTCCCGCAAGCGCAAGGCGATCCGCAAGGAACGGGCGCTGGCACAGGCCGAGGTCGAGATCATCCCGCTGACCGGGGCCGACCTGAAAGAGCATCACTGGGACGTCTTCTGGGCCTTCTATCAGGACACCGGCGCCCGCAAGTGGGGCCGGCCTTATCTCACGCGCAGCTTCTTCTCCCTCTTGGGAGAGCGGTTGGCGGACCGGGTGCTGCTGATGCTGGCGATCAGGGACGGACGGCCGATCGCCGGGGCGCTGAACTTGATCGGTGCCGAGGCGCTCTACGGCCGCTATTGGGGCTGCGTCGAGGACGTGCCCTTCCTCCATTTCGAGCTCTGTTATTATCGAGCGATTGAAGCGGCCATCGCCCGCGGGCTCCGGCGGGTCGAGGCGGGTGCGCAGGGGGGGCACAAGCTGGCTCGCGGCTATCGCGCCGTGCCGACCTGGTCCGCCCATTATATCGCCGATCCGGGCTTTCGCGCGGCGGTCGCGGACTTTCTTCGGCGCGAGCGGCCGGCCGTCGAGCGGGAAATCGCGGCGCTCGGTGAATTGGCGCCTTTCAGGAAGGGCTGAATTCAGGCGGCGGCGCGGCGGCCGGCGGGGGCCATATCGGCTAGCCAGGCCCGGGCCTGCCGCTGCGCCTCGGCGATCTCGCGCGCGGTCATGTCCTCGGCGATGTCGGCCCGGCATTCCTGGGCCAGATCCATGCCGTTCAGCGCCGCCAGATTGAACCATTTATGCGCCTCGACAAGGTCGACGTCGATGCCGCCGCTGCCGGTCGAATAGGCGATACCGAGCTCGTAGAGAGCCTTGATGTCGCCGGCGATCGCATCGGCGATCCGGCTTTCGATCAGGAACGCGGCGCTTTTCGAACTGTGAGCCATCGGGTCGGTCCCCCTGAACCTTGTGTCCGGCTCCTGTCTGGCGCGCCATCTCCCAACAAATGGTTAACGCGACGGTGACCCTATTTCGCCGGCGTCACGGGAAGGTTGTCGATCAGCCGGGTGCGGCCGATCCGCGCTGCGGCCAGCAGCCGGGACGGACGATCAAGCGTCGTCACCGGCGCCAGCGTCTCGGCATCGCGCAGTTCGACATAGTCGATCGGGTCGAAGCCGGCAGCGGCAAGCCGCTCGCGCGCCTTTTCCAGGGTGGCGGCGACGTCGCCGCCCTCGGCGATCGCCTGCGCCGCTTCCCCGAGCGCGCGTGGCAGGGCGCGCGCGGCGAGGCGCTCCTCCTCCGAGAGATAGGCGTTGCGCGACGAGAGGGCGAGGCCGTCCGCGTCGCGCTGGGTCGGCACGCCGACGATCTCGATGTCGAGGCCGAGATCCCGGACAAGGCGGCGGATGACGCAGAGTTGCTGATAATCCTTCTCGCCGAAGACAGCGATGTCGGGCCGCACCTGATCGAACAGACGGGCGACCACCGTCGTTACACCATCAAAATGACCCGGGCGGGCCGCGCCGTCGAGCTCGTCACCCAGCGCGCTCGCCCTGATCGGCGTCTCCGCGCCATGCGGATACATGGTGTCGAAATCGGGCGCCCAGAGGATCGCGCAGCCCTCCTGATCGAGCAGCGCCGCATCGCCTGCCTCGCGGCGCGGATAAGCCGCAAGATCCTCGTTCGGCCCGAACTGGGTCGGGTTGACGAAGATCGACGCGACGACATGGTCCGCGCGGCGCCGTGCTTCGGCGATCAACGCCATATGCCCGGCGTGGAGCGCGCCCATCGTCGGCACGAAGGCGATGGCGGCGCCCTCGGCGCGCAATTCTCTCAGCGCCTCATTCAGCAGCGCGATCTCACGGATGATTTGCACCGCTGCATGGCCTCCGATAGAGCGTCGGGCGAGCGCGGGCTGATGGCCGTGCGCGGGTTTTAAATCAAGCGTTCGGGGCTCGACCATGGCCGAAAGCGGGCCGCATTTCCTTGTTTTCGCCAACGAAAAGGGTGGCACCGGCAAATCGACCACGGCCGTGCACACGGCCGTCGCGCTGGCGGCGGAGGGAAGGAAGGTCGCGGCGCTCGATCTCGACACGCGGCAGCGCACGCTTGGCCGCTATCTCGACAATCGCGCGGCGACTGTCCACCGGCTCGGCATCGATCTGCCGATGCCGGCGCACGACACTTTCGATCCGTCGAAGGGCGAAGCCCTGGCGGATGCCATCGGACGGGTGGCCAACGACGCGGACGTCGTTGTCATCGACACACCGGGACGCGACGACCCTCATGCTCGTGAGGCGATGGTGATGGCCGACACGCTGGTGACGCCGATCAACGACAGTTTCGTCGATCTCGACCTGATCGGCGAAGTCGATGCCGAGACCTACAAGGTGCGCCGCCCGAGTTTCTATGCCGAGCTGGTCTGGAACAGCCGAACGCAGCGGGCGAAATCGCATGGGGCGAGCGTCGACTGGGTGCTGCTCCGCAACCGCCTGCAATATGTCGAGGCGCACAATATGCGGCGCGTCGGCAGCGCACTGACCGATCTGTCCCGTCGTGTCGGATTTCGCGTCATCCCCGGTCTCGGCGAGCGGGTGATCTACCGCGAGCTGTTTCCCAAGGGATTGACCCTGCTCGATCTGCAGCAGATCGGCCAGGCCGGGATTGCCCACATCGCCGCCCGGCAGGAGCTGCGCGAGATGATCGCCGGCTTTGGTCTCCCGGATGCCGCGCCGTCGATGGCGCCTCTGCAGGCGGCCCAATGATCGCCAAGCTCGCCGTCCTCCTCGGCCTTGTCGCCATCGTCTATCTGTGGTGGCGGCGGCGCGCCGTGGCAGCGAGCGCCATGCGGCCGGCCGAGGCGCGATCGATCCTCCAGCTGTCCGATTCGGCGAGCGCGGAAGAGGTGCGCGAGGCGCATCGCCGGCTGATCTCCAGGGTTCATCCCGACGCCGGCGGCTCGGCCGATCTCGCAACCCGGGTCAACGCCGCCCGCGACACCCTCCTCAACGAGCTGAAGAAAAGATGAGTCACCAATTCCATCCCACCTCGCTGCGCGAATATGACATTCGCGGCGTCGTCGGAAAAACCCTGTTCGAAGCGGATGCCCATGCGCTGGGCCGCAGCTTTGGCACGCTCGTCCGCCGCGCCGGCGGGGCGAAGGTCGCGGTGGGGCGCGACGGGCGGGAAAGCTCGCCGGCGATGGAGTCGGCGCTCGTTCGCGGCCTCAACGAGAGCGGCGTCGATGCCGTGCGGGTCGGGCTCGGACCGACGCCGATGCTTTATTATGCTGCCGCCGAATTGGGCGTGGACGGCGGCATCATGATCACCGGCAGCCACAATCCCGCCGATTATAACGGCTTCAAGATGGTCCTGAACGGCGAGGCCTTTTTCGGCGCCCGTATTCAGGAGGCGGGCCGGATGGCGGCGGCCGGCGATTGGGAGAACGGGGTCGGCGGGGTCGAGGACGCGGACGTCATGCACGGCTATGTCGATCGCCTGCTCAAGGGGTTCGACGGCGGCGCGTTCCGGATCGGCTGGGATGCCGGCAACGGCGCCGCCGGTCCGGCGGTTGAAAGGCTGGTCGCCCGGCTGCCGGGCGAACATCACACGCTCTACACCGATATCGACAGCCGCTTTCCCAACCATCACCCCGATCCGACCGAGGAAAGGAACCTCGCCGATCTGAAGGCGCTGGTCGCCGCCAAAGGCCTCGATTTCGGCCTCGCCTTCGACGGCGATGGCGACCGGATCGGCGCGGTGGACAGCGAGGGCCGGGTGGTCTGGGGCGATCAGCTGCTCGCCATACTCGCCGAGCCGGTGCTGCAGGCGGTGCCCGGCGCGACGATCATCGCCGACGTGAAGGCAAGCCAGGCATTGTTCGATCGGGTGTCGCAGCTGGGTGGCAGTCCGTGCATGTGGAAGACCGGCCACAGCCTGATCAAGTCCAAGATGAAGGAAACGGGCGCCCCGCTGGCGGGCGAGATGAGCGGCCATATCTTCTTCGCACATGACTATTACGGCTTCGACGATGCACTTTATGCAGCGGTGCGGCTGATCCGCGCGGTGACCGGGCTCGGCGGCTCGCTGACCGCGCTGCGCAGTGCGATGCCCGATCTCGTCAACACACCGGAAATGCGCTTTCAGGTCGACGAGGCCCGCAAGTTCGCGGTCGTCGATGAGGTGCTGGACCGGCTAACCGCGGAAGGCGCGCGGGTGAACCGCACCGACGGCGCCCGCGTGGACACCGTCGACGGCTGGTGGTTGCTGCGCGCTTCGAATACCCAGGACGTGCTCGTCGCCCGCGCCGAAGCGAAGGATCGGGCGGGGCTCGACCGGCTGATCGCCCAGATCGACGATCAGCTCGCGAAATCCGGTCTCGAACGCGGTCCGCAGGCGGGGCATTGATGCCGAAGCTGCATGCCGAGGCCCTGATCTTCTGCCTCGCCTGGGCGGCGCTCGCCATTCTCGCCTTCGTCCGCGCCGGCTATCTCGCCGGTTCGGTCATGTCGGTCGGCCTCCTGATCCTGATCATGCCGGTGAGCAGTCTGGTGCTCGACAGGACCGGCGACTTCGCGAAAGAGCGAACGGCGCGCTGGGGAATTCTCGTCTTCGCCGCGCTGGCTTTCGGCGTCTGGCAGCTGCTTCAGTCGTCCTCGTCCTCATAGCCGACCAGGTTCAGCTCCCGCGCCTTGATCTGGTGCATCATGCACCAGTGCTTGAGCGCCTCCTCACGGCCGTGAGTGATCCAGACCTCCTTCGGCGCGACCTCGCGGATCGTCCGGGTCAGCTCATCCCAGTCGGCATGGTCGGAGAGGATCAGCGGCATCTCGATCAGGCGCTGCCGCGCCCGCTGGCGCACACGCATCCAGCCCGACGCCATGGCGGTGATCGGATCGGGCAGGCGGCGCGACCAGCGATCGTTGAGCGCGGACGGCGGGGCGACGACGATCCGGCCCTTCATCTCCTCTTTTGCCGCATCGGTCGCGGGCCGCAGCTCGCCGAGCGCGACACCGAACCCGGTGTAGAGGTCGCAAAGGCGCTGCAGGGCGCCGTGGATGTAGATAGGGTCCTGATGGCCGCGGCCGCGTAATTCGGTGATCAATCGCTGTGCCTTACCGAGCGCATAGGCGCCGACCAGGATGCATCGGTCCGGATTGTCGTGCAGGCGCTGCAACAGCCTGTCGACCTCCTCTTCCGTTGCCGGATGACGGAAGACCGGCAGGCCGAAGGTCGCTTCGGTGATGAAAATGTCGCACGGGACGGGTTCGAAGGGCGCGCAGGTCGGATCGGGGCGGCGCTTATAGTCGCCGGAGACGACGATCCGCTCGCCTTCATGCTCAAGCACGACCTGCGCCGAGCCGAGGACATGGCCAGCGGGGACGTATCTGACCATGACGTCGCCCAGCTTCATCGATTGGCCGTAGCCAACGGGCTGTCCGTTCTGGGGCCCATAGCGGCATTCCATGATCGCCAGCGTTTCCGGCGTCGCCCAGACCTGCTCGTGGCCGCCGCGCGCATGATCGGCATGGCCATGCGTCACCAGCGCCCTGGGCTTGGGTTGCGACGGATCGATCCAAGCCTTGGCGGGCCGGACGTAAATGCCTTCCGGATGAGGCTCGATCCAGGAACCGAGACGGGCCATGAATGTCTATATGGCGGCGATGGCATCCGGTTCCGAGTCTCCCGATCTTCCGGCGCCGCTGACCCAATGGTTTGCGTCGCGCGGCTGGGCGCCGCGCCGTCACCAGCTGGAGATGTTGGAGGCAGCGCGAACGGGGAAAGGCGCATTGCTCGTGGCGCCGACCGGGGCGGGCAAGACCATGGCCGGATTCCTGCCGAGCCTCGTTGAATTGATCGAGCGGCCCACCGAGGGGCTGCACACGCTCTATGTCTCGCCGTTGAAGGCGCTGGCGGTGGATGTGCAGCGCAACCTGCTCGATCCGGTCAGCGAGATGGCGCTGCCGATCCGGGTCGAGACGCGAACCGGCGACACGCCGTCGGACCGCAAGGCGCGGCAGCGGGTCCGGCCTCCGCAGATGTTGCTGACGACGCCGGAATCGCTGAGCCTTCTCCTTTCGCATGAGGATAGCGGCCGCCTGTTCGGCGACCTTTCGACGATCATCGTCGACGAGGTTCATGCCTTCGCCAACGGCAAGCGCGGCGACCTGCTGAGCCTTGCGATGTCGCGGCTGCAGCGCCTGGCACCCGATCTGCGGCGGGTCGGCCTGTCAGCGACGGTGGCCGATCCGGAGGCCTATCAGGGCTGGCTGGCGCCCTATGGCGATGCCCGGGACATAGCCCTGATCCGGGGTGAGTCCGGAGCGAAGCCGGAAATCGCGATCATGCTGCCCGCGGATGAGCATATTCCCTGGTCCGGGCACAGCGGCAAATGGGCATCGACGCAGGTGATGCGCGAGATCGAGCGGCACCGAACGACCCTGATTTTCTGCAACACGCGCGGCCTCGCCGAGCTGATCTTCCAGCAATTATGGGACGCGAACGATGCGAAGCTGCCGATCGGCATCCATCACGGCAGTCTGGCCGTGGAGGCGCGGCGCAAGGTTGAGGCGGCGGTCGCGGCCGGCAAGCTCCGGGCGCTGGTCTGCACCGCCAGCCTCGATCTCGGCGTCGATTGGGGCGATGTCGATCTGGTCGTGCAGATGGGGGCGCCCAAGGGCTCGTCGCGTCTGATCCAACGCATCGGCCGTGCCAATCACCGCCTCGACGAACCGAGCGAGGCGCTGATCGCGCCCGGCAACCGCTTCGAATATCTGGAGGCGCGGGCTGCCCTGGATGCGATCGAGGCCGACGAACTGGACGCCGACATCTTTCGGCCGGGCGCGCTCGATGTCCTCGCCCAGCATGTGATGGCGCTTGCCTGCGCGGCACCGTTCCGGGAGGAGGAGCTGCTCGCCGAAGTGCGATCCGCCGCACCCTATGCCGGGCTGACGGCACAAACCTTCTCGAGCGTGCTCGGTTACATCGAGAATGGCGGCTATGCGCTGCGCGCCTACGACAAATTCAAGCGGCTGACCCGCGCTCCCGATGGAATCTGGCGGGTCAGCCATCCGCGATTCATCCAGCAACACCGGATGAACGCCGGGATCATCGTCGATGCGCCGGTGCTCGACGTGCGCTTCAAGAACGGCCGCAAGCTGGGCACCGTCGAGGATTATTTCGCGTCGACGCTGAGCGTCGGCGATACATTCTTCTTCTCGGGCATCAGCCTGGAGGTCGAGCGGCTGGAGGCGGCGGAGGTCGTCGTCAGGGCGACGACCAGATCGGCCCGTATCCCGACCTATGTCGGCGCCCGGCTGGCGTTGACGACCAGACTCGCCGACCGGGTTCGCCACTTCCTCGCCGATCCTTCGAGCTGGGACAGATTTCCCGACGAGGTGCGCCAATGGCTGGAGGTGCAGGCCTGGCGCTCGATGCTGCCCCGCCCGGATCAGTTGCTGGTGGAGACCTTCCCTCATGAGGGGCGGCACTATCTGGTCGCCTACAGCTTCGAAGGCTGGAACGCACACCAGTCGCTCGGCATGCTGATCACCAAGAGGATGGAGAGCGCCGGGCTGAAGCCACTCGGCTTCGTCGCCAGCGACTATTCGCTCGCCTGCTACGGCCTTGAAGAGGTACGCGACCCACAGGTCCTGTTCAGCCCCGATTTGCTGGAGGACGAATTCGTCCAATGGGTGCAGGGCTCAAACCTGTTGAAGCGAGCGTTCCGCGAGGTGGCCGTGATCGGCGGACTGGTCGAGCGGCAGCATCCTGGCAAGCGCAAGACCGGACGGCAGGTCACCTTCTCGACCGACCTCATCTACGACGTGCTGCGCCGCTATGAGCCCGATCATCTGTTGCTCAAGGCAGCATGGGAGGATGCGAAGACGCGCCTGACCGACGTCTCCCGCCTCGCCGCCCTTCTCGATCGGGCGCAGGGGACGATGCTCCACGTCGCGCTCGATCGGGTGTCGCCGCTGGCGGTGCCGGCGCTGGTCCTGATCGGCCGCGAATCGGCGCCGGCCGGCACCGCTGAGGATGAATTGCTGATCGAGGCCGAGACCCTGGCGGCGGAGGCGATGCGGACCGGCGCTTGACCGCCCGCCCTCCTGTCCTTTCTATGCGCGCCGATCAACGGAGACCCGTCATGCGTATCCTGCTCGCGCCCGTCCTTGCCTTGTCGCTCGCCATTCCGGCCTCGGCGCAGGACGATGTCACGCCGGAAATCCGCGAGATGCACGAACGGATGCTGGTGCTCGACACCCATCTCGACGTCGCCGCGCGTTTCGACAGCGGCGAATGGGACTTTTCCGAGCGGCATCGATACGAGTGGGACGGTAGCCAGACCGATCTGCCGCGAATGGTCCAGGGCGGGCTCGATGGCGGCTTCTTCGTCATCTACACCCGCCAGGGCGACCTGACCCCCGAAGGTTACCGCCAGGCCCGCGACGCGGCGCTGGTGCGGGCCGCGGCGATCCGCCGCGTGATTGGCGAGAATCGCGACGTGATGAGCCTTGCGCTCACTGCTGACGACATCGAACGGCTGCACCGCGAGGGACGGCGCATCGCCCTGATCAGCATGGAGAACAGCTGGCCGCTCGGCGAGGATATGTCGCTGCTGACCACCTTCCAGCGCCTCGGCCTTCGGATGGCCGGCCCGGTCCACAGCCGGACCAATCAGCTTGCCGATTCGACGACAGGGGAAGCGCGTTGGAACGGCTTGTCGCCGCTAGGCCGCCAATGGCTCGCGGAGATGAATCGACTGGGCATCATCGTGGACGGCAGCCACGCCTCGGACGCCGCCATCGATCAGATGATCCAGCATTCGCGCGCCCCGATCGTGCTGTCGCACCACGGCCCGCGCGATCTCTACGATCACCGCCGTAACACCACCGACGAGCGGTTGCGGCGGCTGGCGGCGGCTGGCGGCGTGATGTTCATGAACACGCTGTTCCTCGGCACCAACGACAGTTCCGACGCACGCAGCGCGCTGGAGCGCCGGCAGGAACGCTGGGCGACGCTTAGCGCCGCCGAGCGCCGGCAGCTGCTGGCCGACATTGCCGCGCAGGATGCCCGCAGCCCGCGTACAACGATCACCTTCGACATGTTCATGGCGAGCCTGCTCCACGCCGTCAGGGTCATGGGGGTGGACCATGTCGGCCTTGGCGCCGATTGGGACGGCGGCGGCGGCACGATCGGCATGGAGGATATCAGCCTGCTGCCGCGGATCACCGCCCGGCTGCGGCGGGAAGGCCTGTCGGAGCGCGACATCGCCAAGATCATGGGCGGCAACCTCGTGCGGGTGATGCGTCAGGTGGAGCGCGCTGCGGGCCGTTGACCAAGCAGGGGTTTTCTCTCCGCGCCACCGCCGTTAGGGTCGGCGCGGGGGGACGTGAGCGAGGAGCTTTGCGTCCGATGGAAGCAGGGGCCAGGCCGGGAGCGATCATTGCGCCGCCAATGCCGCCCGGCGGCACGGCGACCGCTGCCGCCGCGCAGGACTGGGCGGTCACCGCCCTGGGCCCGCAGGAGGACTGGCCACAGTCGCTGAAGAGCGCGGCCAGCATCGTGCTCGGTTCCAACGCCCCCATGTTCCTCGCCTGGGGCAAGGAACTGCTGCTGATCCACAACGACGCCTATGGCGAGATCCTCGGCGATCGGCGGCCGTCGCTGGGCAAGCCGCTGTCGGAGGTCTGGAACGATATCTGGTCGCTGCTCGAGCCGCTGAAGCAGCGTGTGATGGCCGGCGAGACGGTGTTCGTCGAGGCGGCCCCGCGCCCGCTCCGGCGCGGCGGGCGGGAGGAGATCGCCTGGCTTACATCCTGCTACAGCCCGGTCTTTGGCGAGGGGGATGAGGTTGCGGGCATCTTCGGCGTCGTCACCGCGATCAGCACCGACGAGCTGGCGGAGGGGAGAATCAGGGAAAGCGAGGAGCGCTTCCGGCTGATCGCTGACAGCGCCCCGGTGCCGATCTGGGTGACCAGGCTCGATCGGACACGCGGCTTCGTCAACCGCGCCTATGTCGATTTCCTCGGCATCCCGGCCGAACAGGCGCTGACCTATGACTGGCGGCACATCATTCATCCTGACGATGGACCGCGCGTCCTCGCCGAATCGCTTGTCGGCGAAGCTTCGCTTCAGTCCTTCACGCTTGAAGCTCGCTTCCATCGCGGCGACGGCGAATGGCGTTGGCTGCGCTCCATCTCGCAGCCGCGCTGGGGCCCCGGCGGCGAACATGTCGGTTTCATCGGCGTCGCCCACGACATCAGCGAATGGAAGCAGGCCGAAGAGACCTTGCGTGGCCTCAACGAGACGCTGGAAAAGAAGGTCGCCGAGCGTACCGCGGATTTGCGGGCCGCTCTCGAGCGGGTGCAGGCCGAGATCGCCGATCGCGAGCGGGCGGAGGAGGCGCTGCGTCAGGCGCAGAAGATGGAGGCGGTGGGTCGGCTGACCGGCGGCATCGCGCACGACTTCAACAACCTGCTGACCCCGGTGATCGGCGGCCTGGAGATCATTGCCGGCCGGCTTGAGGATAAGCGGCTGAAACGGCTCGCGGAGGCGGCGCTCGAATCGAGCCGCCGCGGCGCCAAGCTGACCACGCAGCTGCTCGCCTTCTCGCGCATCCAGCGCATCCGGATGGCGCCGGTGGCGGTGGACGACGTGATTGGCAATCTCCGTCAGATCCTCAAACATACGATCGGGCCCGATATTCAGGTGAGGACAAGGCTCGCGTCCGGGGCAGGCGCCTTGTGCGACGAGAACCAGCTTGAGAACGCGATCATCAATCTGGCCATCAATGCGCGTGATGCGATGCCGGAAGGGGGAACCCTCTCCATCTCGACGGCGAACACCTGCGAACCCTGTTGCCCCGATCTCGACGATGGGGATTATGTCCGGATCACTGTGTCGGACACCGGCCAGGGGATGCCGCCCGATGTGGCGGCCCGCGCGATCGAACCCTTTTTTACCACCAAGCCGTTCGGCAAGGGCACCGGCCTTGGCCTCGCGCAGGTCTACGGCATTGCCCGCCAGTCCGGTGGCACCTTGCGGATCGAAAGCCGTGAGGGTGGCGGCACCAAGGTGCAGATGTTCCTGCCTCTCGTCGATCAGAAGGCCGGGGCCTCCGGGAGCGGCGTGGCGCATCGGCCTGCTGCACAAGCGGCGGCGGCGCCATCGGCACAGATCCTGATCGTCGATGACGATCCAGACGTGCGCGAGTTTCTCGCGGGGACCGTCGCCGATTTCGGTCATCACACGATTCAGGCCGAGGACGGTGCGGCGGCGCTGGCGCTGCTCGAACAAGGCGTGCCGGACTTGATGTTCGTCGATTTCGCCATGCCGGGGATGAACGGCGCCGCACTGGCGCGCGCCGCGCGCGAGCGTTTTCCCGGCTTGCCGATCGTCTTTGTCACCGGCTTTGCGGAAAGCGATCAGCTCGAAGGCGCGCTCGCCGACGTGCCGGTGCTGCGCAAGCCGTTCGGCGTTGGCGCACTGGCGGCGGTGCTGCGCACCGTCCTGCCCGAAGAGACCCGAAACCGGTCTTGAAGCGGCCTCCGCCGTTCCTAGATTCATGAATGCGGAGAGGCGTCGCGGCTGGCCCGGACGCTTCCGCCGCGGCGGTGCCCGTCCGGGGCCGTCCAACTGATGTTGCTCAATGGAGGACATGATGCGTGGACTTGATTTCACTCCCTATCGTCGCTCGACCGTCGGATTCGACCGGCTGTTCGATTTTCTTGAAGGCGCCGGCCGCCCCGGCGAGGACAACTACCCGCCCTTCGACATCGAGAAGCTGAGCGACGATTCTTACCGGATCACGCTCGCTGTCGCCGGCTTCCGCCGCGACGAGATCGACATCGTCGCCCAGCAGAACATGCTGACGATCACGGGGCGCAAGGCCGAGAATCGCAATCGCGACGGCAATTTCCTGCATGTCGGCATTGCCACGCGCGCCTTCGAACGCCGCTTCGAACTCGCCGATTTCGTTCAGGTGACGAGCGCGGATCTCGGCGACGGCCTCCTGACGATCGAACTGGTGCGCGAGATTCCGGAGGCGATGAAGCCCCGCAAGATCGACATCGGAGCCGCGGCGGCTGCCTCGATCGAGGCGGAACCGGCGGCCGCCGACGAAGCCAGGGCCGAAGAGACACAGCCGGCCTGAGCCATCTGGCCCGCGTCCATTCGCAAGCCCGGCGCCGGACCACCCGGCGCCGGGCCTTGGCTGCGACCGCTGCTGAACGCCGCCGGCCGGCGGCGTTAACCATCGGTTTACGCGCCGTCTCCTAGGCTCATTTGACAAGGAAGGCGGATGATCGATGACGTTCCTGAAGATGCTCCGGAATCCCTTTGCCCTGATCGGCCAGGGATTCGTCCTGGGCGGCTTGCTGGTCATCGTGCTCCAGGATCCGCCGCCGGCCCACGCGGCACAGCCGTCAGCGATCGAGACGTCGCGCTGAGCGCTTGAATGGCGGCGCGCCGGCTCTATAGCGGCGCTCGATGGTTCGCTTTTCGTTCTGCGGTCATGATCTGGTCGCGCTGCCGCGAGGAGCGCTGTTCTGGCCGTCGCGCCGGGCGCTGCTCGTTGCCGATCTACATTTTGAGAAGGCGAGCTGGTTTGCGCGTCGCGGCCAGATGCTGCCGCCTTACGACAGCATTGCGACCTTGACCGATCTTGGCGCGCTCGCGGCAGCGCTGGATGTCTCGGAAATCTGGTGCCTGGGCGACAGCTTTCACGACCCCGATGGCTGCGATCGCCTGCCGCAGCGGGCGCGCACGATGCTGCTGGCCCTGACAGCGACGACCCGCTGGACATGGATCGTCGGCAATCACGATCCCGGCTTCGCCGATCAATGTGGCGGCGCGCTGGTCGCCGAAGTGCAGGTCGATGGCCTGATTTTGCGCCACGAGGCCGATCCGCAGGAGACGCGGCCCGAACTGTCCGGTCACTTCCACCCCAAATATCGCATCCATCACCGCGGCCGCCTGGTCTCGCGCCGCTGTTTCGTCGCCGCCCGGAGCAAGTTGATCCTGCCCGCATTTGGGAGTTTGACGGGCGGGCTCGACGCCCGTCATCCCGAGATCACCCGGGCCGTCGGCGCAGGCGCCGAGGCGCTGGTGCCGGTGCAGGACAAGCTGCTGCGATTTCCGATCGCCGCCTAGGCGGCGCGGAAGGTCATCGCGACGCCATTCATGCAATAGCGCAGCCCGGTGGGCGGCGGACCGTCCGCGAAGACGTGGCCGAGATGGCCGCCGCACCGGGCGCAATGGACCTCGGTGCGCGCAACGCCGATGCTGCGGTCGGTGCGGGTACCCACGGCGCGGGGCAACGGGCGATAGAAGCTGGGCCAGCCGGTGCCGCTGTCGAACTTTGTGGTGGAGGAGAAGAGTGGCTGGCCGCATCCCGCGCAACTGAATATGCCGCGGCGATGCTCGCGGTCGAGCGGACTGGTTCCGGGGCGCTCGGTCGAATGGCCGCGCAGCACCGCATATTGCGGCGGGCTGAGGCGCTGGCGCCATTGCGCGTCGGTGAGGCGGAACGGGAAACTCTCCCGCTGCGCCTCGACTCGCCGGCCGCCGGCGAACAATGCGACGCCGGCGCACAACGCCGCGCCGGAAATGCCGAGCATGGTTCGGCGATCGATCTGCATGCCGCCCCCTACCCGGCTGAAACTGAACCGGGGCTGGCCAGACGGGCGGGGATCAGCCCGCGCGCGCTGTTGCCGATCAGGAAGCCGCCGGCCAGGTCATGGGGCGTGAGATCGGCCTCGATCGCCCGTCCCTCGTCCAGCAGCTCTTGGCGCAAGGCGCCGGGGATCAGCCCGCGGGTCAGCGGCGGCGTCAGCAGGCCGCCGTCGCGTTCGACGAAAATCGAGGTGAAGCTTCCTTCCGTCAGAAAGCCGCCGGGATCGGTGAAGACGATTTCAAACGTGCCGGAAGCAGCCCGCGCGTCTTCATAGAAGGCACGGTCGCTTGTCTTGTGGCGCAGGCGGAAGTCCTGCGGATCGACCGGCAGCGGGGCCACCGAGACGGTCACAGGTGTCTCGGGCGGGTGCGGCGGCAGCCTGAGCTCGATCGCCATGGCGCCGCTCGGCGACAGCAGCAGGCGCACGGTGCTGGGTCCGGCGCGGAAGGTCGCAGCCTGCAGTTCGTTGCGTGCCTCGTGCCGGTCGAAATGAAACGCGAGTGCCTCGGCGCTCCGCTTCATTCGCTCCAGATGGCGATCGAGCCGCGCGATGCCGTCGTGCGGATCGAAGGTCATCGTCTCGATGAGATCGAACCTTTGATCGCTCGCCACGAACGCTCCCTTCGCCAGGCATTCCCGCCATTCATCATGCGGGTCGCTGTCCGCCACGATAGCGGAACCCAGCCCGATCCGCGCCACGCTTTCTCCCGCCCGCAAGGTCAGGGTCCGGATGGCGACGTTGAAGCGGGCGTCGCCATTCGGTTCAAGCGCGCCGATCGCGCCGCAATAGACGCCGCGCGGCCGCCGCTCCAGGCCGGCGATGATCTCCATCGCCCTGATCTTCGGGGCGCCGGTGATGGAGCCGCAGGGGAAGATCGCCGAAAGCAGGTCGAGAGCGTCATGGCCTTCCTCCAATATGGCAGTGACGACGGAGACCATCTGCAAGAGGGTGGGATAGGTCTCGACCTCGAACAGCGCCGGCACCTCGACGCTGCCGGTCCGGGCGAGCTTCGACAGGTCGTTGCGCAGCAGATCGACGATCATCAGGTTCTCGGCGCGATTCTTGGGGTCGCGCCGCAGCGCCGCCGGATCGGAGCCGGGCGGCGCGGTGCCCTTCATCGGCCGGGTCGTCACCCGGCCCGCCGTTGCGGTGAAGAACAGCTCGGGCGAGCCGCTGAGCAGCCAATCGTCGCCGGTGAAAACCAGGGCGCCATGGCCGGCGCAGGCGCGCCGCCGCAGTCCGGCATAGAGAGCCAGCGGGTCGCCAAGAGCCGGTGCCTCGGCCTGGAACGTCAGGTTTGCCTGATAGATGTCGCCCGCGAGGATGTGGTCGAGGACGCGGCGGGCGGCGGCGCCATAGGCGTCCGGCGAAATCAGCGGTTTCGGCCGTCCCAGCCAGCCGCCGGCCGGATCGGGCAGCAGGCGTAGGGGATCGATCCGCTCCACCCGCTCGAACAGACCGAACCAGAGCAACGGCGGCGCGGCTTCGCCCGGCTCTCGCGCCAGAGGCACCAGCTTCGGTTCGAGCGCATATCCGGCCTCATAGCCGAGAAAGCCTGCCGCGCGCCGGCCCCGCAGCCGCGCGAGACCCTCGCGGACCGCAGCCGGATCGCGTGTGGCGACGATCTCGCGCGGCTCGGCATACAGCCAGGCGTTGCCGCCCGGCCGTCCGTCGTCCAGCAAGACGAACGGGCCGTCCGGCCTTGTCACAGGGGATTGCGCGGTTCATGCCGCGCGGCGAGGAGAGGCCGCTTGGTCTGCAGCACGTTCGACCTGTTCAAGATCGGCGTCGGCCCGTCGAGTTCGCACACGATGGGCCCGATGACGGCCGCCGCCCGCTTTGTCGAGACGCTGCGGGAAAAGGGACTGCTCGACCGCGTGCAACGGATCGAGGCTGATCTTTATGGATCGCTGGCGCTGACCGGCAAGGGCCATGCGACGGATCGCGCGGTCCTGCTCGGTCTCGCCGGCGAGCAACCGGACCGGATCGATCCTGATGCCGCCGACCGGACGGTGTTCACGATACGCGAGACCGGACGCCTGGCGCTTGGCGGGGTGCGCAATGTGGCCTTCGACGAAGATCGCGACCTGCGTTTCAACCAGCGCGAGAAATTGCCGCACCATTCGAACGGCATGCGCTTCACCGCGACGACGGAGAGCGGCGACACGGAGCGCGCCATTTTTTATTCTGTCGGCGGCGGCGCGGTGGTCGATGAAAGCGATGTCGCCCGGAACGCGCCGCCCGACGGCGGCTGGGATATGCCCTTCACCTTCCGATCCGGCGAGGACCTTCTCGCCATCGCCGAGCAGGAGCAATTGTCGTTCGCCGAGATCGCGAGGGCCAATGAGCGAGCGAGCCTGTCCGACGAGGAGATCGACGCCCGGCTCGACGCCATCGATGCGGCGATGGCCGCCTGCATCGATCGTGGCATGGGGCAGGGAGGCACGCTGCCGGGCGGCCTGAATGTGAAGCGGCGCGCCCCCGGGCTCCACCGCCTGCTCACCGATCGGGCGGAGCGGGCGCTGCAGGATCCGCTCACCGTAATCGACTGGGTCAACCTCTGGGCGCTGGCGGTGAACGAGGAGAATGCGGCCGGCGGCAAGGTCGTCACCGCGCCCACCAACGGCGCCGCCGGGATCGTGCCGGCGGTGCTGCGCTATTACCAACGCTTCACGCCGCGCGCGACGCAGGAAGGAACGCGCATCTTCCTGCTCACCGCCGCCGCGATCGGCTCCCTGTTCAAGGAAAATGCCTCGATTTCCGGTGCCGAGGTCGGCTGCCAGGGTGAGGTCGGCGTCGCCTGCTCGATGGCCGCGGCGGGGCTGACGGCGGCGCTCGGCGGGACGCCGGCGCAGGTCGAGAATGCGGCCGAGATCGGCATGGAGCATAATCTCGGCCTCACGTGCGATCCGGTCGGCGGGCTGGTCCAGGTGCCGTGCATCGAGCGCAATGCGGTCGGCGCGGTGAAGGCGATCGAAGCCTCAAGGCTGGCCCTGATCGGCGACGGCTCGCATCGCGTGAGTCTCGACCAGGTGATCGAGACGATGCGCAAGACGGGGCTCGACATGAACGAGCGCTACAAGGAGACCAGCCTCGGGGGTCTCGCGGTCAACGTCGTCGAATGCTAGCCGCCGGCGCGTTGGGCCAGCATCAACGGCAGGCCGTTCGCTGGCCGCAACGTCACCATTCCCGAAGGCCGAACCTCGCGACCCGGCATCGGCGCGAAGCGCCACCGCGCGAGCCAGTGGGCGAGCACGGTGATCGCCTCGGTGGTGGCGAAGCGGGCGCCGACGCAGACGCGCGGACCGCCGCCGAACGGCAGATACTGGAAACGATGGCGTGACGCCGCCGGCTTGAAGCGTTCCGGATCGAAGGCGTCCGGATCGTTCCACAATGCCCGATGCCGGTGGAGCAGCCACGGCCAGATCGACACGATGTCGCCGGGCGTGACCTCCGCATCGCCCAGGCGGTCCGCGGCAACCGCCTGCCGATCGAACCGCGGCACCGGCGGATAGAGACGCATCGATTCCTCGAGGATCGCGCGCATCCGCGGCAATCGGTCCGGCAGCCCCGGATCGTCGCCGCCGCCCGAAAGCGCCCCCTGCGCCTCCGCTGCGGCCTCGTCCTGCAGTTCCGGCTGTTCGGACAGCAGGAACAGCGTCCAGGTGATCGCATTGGCGGTGGTCTCGTGGCCGGCCAGGTAGAAGGTCGCGGCGTTGTCGACCGCGAGAGCGAGTGCCTCCGCATGGTCGAACTGGGCGAGAAGGGCGCGGATCAGGCGGCCGAGAAAATCGTCCGGGCCGCCGTCCGGCAACCGGTCGTTGACGACGGCGCTCAGGGTTTCTCTGAGATAGGTCTGGCCGCGATGGGCGCGGCGGCCGCGCAAGCTCCACGGCATCAGCGGCAGGCCGAGCAGCACCTGGAGCCGGGCTTCGCTCACGCCCTCCAGCGCGGCGGCGATATGGGCCATCGCGGCGTCGGTGGTCAGCCTGGGATCGCCGGCGAACAGCGCGTCGGAAATGATCCGCATCGTCGTTGCGGTCGCGGTCTCGGCCATGTCGCGGAT
>JBFWUJ010000006.1:31049-38649 GCA_050247295.1 Sphingomonas sp.
CGCCCTCCAGCGCGGCGGCGATATGGGCCATCGCGGCGTCGGTGGTCAGCCTGGGATCGCCGGCGAACAGCGCGTCGGAAATGATCCGCATCGTCGTTGCGGTCGCGGTCTCGGCCATGTCGCGGATACCCGGTGCCCAATCGTCCTGCGCGGCGCGGGCGAAAGCGGGAATCAGGGCGTCGATCGCCGACGGCGCGAAATTGGCGGCGACGATCTTGCGCTGATCGCGCCAGAGCTGGCCGTCCGACGAGAGCAGGCCGCGGCCGATCGTAGGATCGAGCAGGCGCTTGACCAGCTCGGGCTTCAGATAGTTGGCGGCGTTATCGAGGAGGACGCGCTGCACGGCGTTCGGCTGGAGCGGGACGTGGACATTATAGCCAAACACCCGGCGGCGTATGAAGGGTGCCGTGAATGCGCGCTGCGACCAGCCATAGACGGCGGTTCGCGCCCGTTCACCCAGGAAGCCGCGCCAGACGGGGACCGGCCCGGCACCGCGCGGCGGATGCGGCGGAACGAAGCGGGCGGTCACTCGGCCGCCAGAAGCCGCTCCGCGCCGCCCAGATCGACGCTGACCAGCCGGCTGACACCCTTCTCGATCATCGTCACCCCGAACAGGCGGTGCATCCGCGCCATCGTCACCGCATTGTGGGTAACGATGAGATAGCGGGTTTCCGTCTCGCCGGTCATCCGGTCGAGCAGGTCGCAAAAGCGCTCGATATTGGCGTCGTCGAGCGGCGCGTCGACTTCGTCGAGGACGCAGATCGGCGCCGGATTGGTCAGGAACAGCGCGAAGATCAGCGCGATCGCTGTCAGCGCCTGCTCGCCGCCGGAAAGCAGGGTGAGGGTCGACAATCGCTTGCCGGGGGGCTGGGCCAGGATCTCCAGCCCCGCCTCCAGAGGATCGTCCGATTCGATCAGCTCCAGATGCGCCTGCCCGCCTTCGAACAGGGTCGTGAACAGGCTGCGGAAATGCTGATCCACCTCCTGGAAGGCCGTCAGCAGCCGGACCCGGCCCTCGCGGTTCAGGCTGCCGATCGAACCGCGCAGGCGGTTGATCGCCTGGCCCAATTCCTCGCGCTCAGCCTGGCTGGCGACCCGGTCCTCCTCCAGCTCCGCGAGCTCGCTCTCGGCGACCAGGTTGACCGGGCCGATCCGCTCGCGCTCCTGGGTCTGGCGCTCCAGCCGTGCCGATTCCGCCGCGACCTCGGCGATCGATTCCTGGGGGAAGCCAACGGTCTCGGGAAGCAGCGGCGGCGAACATTCGAACTTCTCGCCGGCGATCCGCGCCATCTCGATGCGGCGTGCATCTTGCGCCTCGGCGCGGGCGGCGGCGCCCGCGCGCGTCTCGCGGGCGGACGAAAGCGCCTCCGCGACATCGGCCAGCGCCACCTCGATTTCGCGCAGCCTGTCCTCCCCGGCCCGCTCCCGCGCGGCGGCGGCGTCGGCGGCACCGGCAGCGGCCTCGGCCTCGGCGGCCAAGGCGGCAATCTCGCTGGCCAGCCGCTCCGGCGCCGCGGCAAGGGATTCTGCCTCGCGCGCTGCCGCCTCTATCCTGCGAGACACTTCGGCATGGCGATCTGCGGCCCGCTGCGCCCGTTCCGCCCAGTCGACCTGTTCGGCGCTCGCGGTCTCTGCGCGTTCGCGGTCGGCGGCAACGGCGCGGGCATGGGTGGCCGCCTCGGCCCGTATCTCGGCCAACGCATGCTGCGCTGCCTCGGCCGTCTCGCGCAGCGCCGCCACGTTCGCAGCCGTCCGCTCGGCGGCGGGAAGCGCCGCCATCGCCGTCTCGGCCGCCGCGACCGCCTTGGCGGCATCGGATCGATCAGCCTCCAGTTGCCCTGCCCGTTCGGCCAGGCCCTGCCGGCGCAGCGTCAGCCGTTCGATCTCGACCCCGGCCTGATCCTCGGCGCGTTGCGCCTCGCGGGTCGCGTCGGCCGCCTCGGTCTCGGCGCGCCTCGCCGCCTCGCCGGCGATGCGGGCGGCTTCGGCGGCTTCGCGAGCGGCGTCACCCTGCCGCTGCGCGGTGGCAAGCTTGGCTTCGGCCTCCGGGAGCGATTGCTCGATCGCCGCGAGCCGGTTGACCCGCACCAGCCGCTCGGCGGCGGCGGCGCCGACGCCGCGCGCGACATAACCGTCCCAGCGCCGCAGCTGGCCGTCCAGGGTCACCAGCCGCTGCCCGACGGCGAGCGGGATCGTTCCGTCGTCGCTGTCGACGACGCCGATCTGCCTCAGGCGGCGATGCAGCGGCGGCGGCGCATCGACATGATCGGCCAGGCACTGGCAGCCCGGGGGCAAGGTCGGATCGCCGGCAAGCGCTGCCGTGCCGGCCCAGCGGCGCGGACCGTCGCCGGCAAGGCTGGCGTCGAGATCCTCGCCAAGCGCCGCGGCGAGTGCGCGCTCGTAGCCGGCGGCGGCGGTGACATGATTGATCGCCCGGTCGCCGCCTTGCCTGTCGAGCGCGTCGGTCAGCGCCCGCGCTTCGGCCTGCAGCGCGGCAAGGGCGGCGCGGGCAACGGCGACCTCGCTCTCCGCCGCCTCGCGTGCCGTCGCCGCCCGCTGGCGCTCGGCTTCGGCGCCGACGATGGCGCGGGCCGCCATTTCCTGCCGGGTGCGTGCGGCCTCGAGGCGTTCGCGCGCCGCGACCAGCGCGTCCTCCGCTGTCGCCGCGTCGTCGAGCTCCGCCAGTTGCGCGGCGATCCGCTTCGCCTCGACTTCGGCCCGCTCATGCTTTTGCCGTGCCGCGTCGAGCGCCGCGGCGGCGACCCGCGCCTGCGCCTGCTCCGCCGCCTCGATCGCGCGTGCCTGGCCGAGGGCGTTCTCGGCCGCCAGCGCCGCGCTTTCCGCCTCGACGGATCGAACGTCGATGGCGCCGCGCCGCGCGGTCGCCTGTTCGAGCCGGGTACCGATTGCCGCAATCTCCGCCGTCAGCCGCTCTCGCGCCGCCGCCGCGTCTTCCCCCAAGGCCGCCTCGCGGGTGAGATCGGCGGCGAGCGTCTCGCGCCGGGTTTCGAGGTCGACGATCCGCTGTTGCACCGTGTCGCGCTCTGCCCGCAGCGCGGCGAGGCGATGGCCGATCTCGGAGGCCTGCTCGCGCGCCTGCTCCGCCGCCTTGCGGGCCTCGGCCAGCGAGGCGGCGGCCTCGGCCTGATGTGCCGCGGCCCCGCGCTGGGCTTCGGCGGCGCGGTCGACCGATCGTTCGGCGGCTTCGGCCTCAGCCCTTGCCGCCTCGGCGGCTTCGGCGGCCTCGCGCCAGCGGCCGAAGAGCAGCCGTGCTTCGGCGACCCGTATCTGGTCGGAAAGCTTGCGGTAGCGTTCGGCCGCGCGTGCCTGGCGGCGCAGCGCCGCGGCCCGCTGCTCGCTGTCAGCAAGCATCTCGTCGAGTCGGACCAGATTCGCCTCGGCCGCGCGCAGCTTCTGCTCCGCATCCTTGCGCCTGACGTGCAGGCCGGCGACTCCCGCCGCCTCTTCCAGCAGCAAGCGGCGCTCGGTCGGCTTGGCGGCGATGACGGCGGCGATCTTGCCCTGGCTGACGAGGGCTGGCGAATGAGCCCCGGTCGCGGCGTCCGCGAACAGCAGGGCGACATCCTTCTGCCGCACATCGCGACCGTTGATCCGGTAGGCGGAGCCGGCGCCCCGCTCGATTCGGCGGGTGATCTCCATCTCGCCGACCGGCGCGATCGCGCTGTCGCCGCCGATATCGCCGGTTTCCCGCTCGACCAGCATCGAAACCTCGGCGAAGTCGCGGGCGGGCCTGAGGGCGGTGCCGGCGAAGATCACGTCGTCCATGCCGGCGCCACGCATCGACTTGGGCGAGCTTTCGCCCATCACCCAGCGAATCGCCTCCAGCACGTTGGACTTGCCGCAGCCATTGGGTCCGACGACGCCGGTCAGCCCCGGCTCAACCGCCAGCTCGGCCGCTTCGACAAAGCTCTTGAACCCCGAAAGCTTGAGCCGCTTGACCTTCACCTAGCCCTCATCCCCTCATCGCGCGGCTAGCGTCCGCGCAACAGCGGCTCCAGCGTCGCCCAATCGCGGACGCTGCCGGCGATCCGGCCGTTGATCGCGAAGGTCGGGGTGCCGGAGACGCCGTAGCGCATCCCCGCCTGCTGCATCTGGACGACACGATCGAGGCCGGCCTGATTGGACAGGCATGCGCGCAACTGCTCCGCGCTCACGCCGTGGCGAAGGGCAATCGCATCGAGCCCGGCGGCGGCGGCCACCCGGCGCATCGTCTCCAGCGGTGACTGCCCCCGCATTTCTCCCTGCTGCGCTTCGCTCAACCCCTGCATCCTGGCGACCCATTGCGGCTGGCTGGCGAGGATGGCGTGAGTAAGCGCGAAGTAATTTTGCGGGCTTGCGCAACGGCTGACGATGGAGGCGGCGAGATCGAGCCCGTTCAGCACGAAGTTTCGATATTCGAGCGTCACACGGCCGCTGCGGACATAGGCCATCAGCCGCGGTGTCCCGCTGCCCGCGAAATCGGCGCAGTGCGGACAGGTGAGCGACAGGAATTCGACGACCCGGACGGGGGCCTGCGGATTGCCCATCCGGTAGCCGCCCTCCGGCGTCTGGCTGACGACCTGGGTCCAGTCACGCTGGCGTGGCTGCGCCGTCGGCTGGCTGAAGCCGGGCGCGGCCGGCAAGACCAGCGCGGCCAACGCGCCGACGAGGAGCAGTCGACGCATCAGCCGCCGATCGCCCCGCGCAACAGGGGCTCCAGCCGGGCCCAGGTGTCCGCGTTCGTCTGCTCGCCATTAATGAAGAAGGTCGGTGTGCCGCGTACCTGCCGCTCGGTCATCGCCCGGCTCGTATTCTCGGTCAGCTGGCGGATCGCCGTCGTGTTGCCAACGCATTGGCCGAAGCGGGCAGCCGGCATTCCGCGGCGGGCGAAGAAGCTCTCCAGATCCATCGCCCGGGCCAGCGGCGGAATCTGCTGCTCCGGTGGCAGGGCGCTGATCGCGCGGGCCTCGTTCTCGTCGATCGCCTGGAGGAATTCGGCCTGCTGGACGTAGATCTGCTCGACCGTGCTGAAGAAGGCCGCATCCGGCTGGCAGCGGGCAAGCACCGATAAGGCGACATCCGGCGCGCCCAGCAGGAAGTTGCGGAACTCCCAGCTCACCTGGCCGGAACGGACATAATTGTCGCGCAGCGCTGCCGTCGCCTGGGCGGAGAAATCGCGGCAATGGGGGCATGTGAGCGACGCATATTCGACCAGCTGGACCGGAGCGTTCGGATTGCCCATCCGATAGCCGCCTTCCGGCGTCTGGCTCACGACCTGGGTCCAGTCGCCATTGTTCGGGGCCGCGATCTGCGTCAGCGGGCCGGCATTGGCCGTCTCGTTGGCGAGCGCGTTGAGGTCGCTGCCGCCGTCGCCGCATCCCGCGAGCGCCAGGGCAAGCGTCGAAGCGGCGATCATTGTGAGTGACTTCATCTCTTCTTCTCTCCACCTATTCTGCCGACGACCGGGATCGTCGTGACGATCGGCGTTCCTTCGCTGCTGCCAAGGCCGCGCGCAAGGGCTTCCAGACAGGCGCGCAGCTCCGGATCGGCGACGTCGCGCAGGGATTCCCCGAGCTCCGCCGGCACCGGACGCAACGACGGCGGCGATGGACGCGGCTTCGCCCGCACGGTCTGAACCAGACCTTGCCGGAAGCTTACCCGATCGATCGCCGCATAGCCGAAGAAGCGGTTCACCCGCTCGACGATCTCCGGCGCGACGTGCTGCATGATCGGGGCGTGGGCCCCTTCGACGACCAGCGTGAGGGCGCCGCCGCTCTTGCGCCCCGGCGGGAAGCGGATCGATTCAGGCGCGGAGACGGCGGCGTAGCGGGCACCGACGATATCCCGCCAGCGGCTGACGATCGCCGACTGGACGAAGCCGAAGCGGCGGAACGCGGCGCTGCCGACGTTCGGCACCAGTTCCGACACCGGCCGCGCGCGCCTCGACCGTGCGGGCTCGGCCGCCGATTTACCGCTTCGTTTCACCGCCTTGGCCACGCCTGTTCCACCCTTGGCGCTTGCATGGCATAGGCGGCCCATGGCCGTCGATGCCTCTCGCGCGCTTTTATGTTGGTATGCTGTGCATAAGCGCGACCTGCCGTGGCGGGCCAAGGGCGGCGAGACGCCGGATCCCTATCGGATCTGGTTGTCGGAGATCATGCTGCAGCAGACCACAGTCGCGGCGGTGAAACCCTATTTCGCCGCCTTCACCACGCGATGGCCGACAATCGAGGCGCTTGCGGCGGCCGACGATGTGGAGGTCATGCGCGCCTGGGCCGGCCTCGGCTATTATGCCCGGGCTCGAAATTTGCTCGCCTGCGCCCGCGCGGTCGCGGCGAGGCCTCATGGCCGCTTTCCGGATGACGAGGCGGCGCTCCGCAAATTGCCGGGGATCGGCGTCTATACGGCCGCCGCGGTCGCGGCGATCGCATTCGGCAGGCGCGCCGTCGTCGTCGACGGCAATGTCGAACGGGTCGTGGCACGGCTGCACGCGATCGAGACGCCCCTGCCCGCCGCCCGGCCGCGCATCCGGGCCGCCGCCGACGCGCTGACCCCGGAGGAAGCGGCCGGTAATTTTGCCCAGGCGATGATGGATTTGGGCGCGACGGTTTGCACCCCGCGCAATCCCGATTGTCCGCGCTGCCCGCTGCGGGAGGGCTGCGCGGCCCACGCGCTCGGCACCCCGCAAGCCTATCCGCGCCGGGCACCGAAGAAGGCGCGGCCGCATCGCCATGGTATCTCCTACTGGCTGGAGCGGGAGGGCCACGTCCTGCTCGTCAGGCGCCCGGCCAGGGGATTGCTCGGCGGGATGCTGGGTCTGCCGGAAGAATCGCCGGCGCAGGCGGACTGGCGCGACGCCGGTTCCGTCGATCATGTGTTCACGCATTTCAGCCTGACGATGCGATTGCGCTGCGCGCGGACGACGGCGCCGGGAGACGGCCTGTGGTGGCCGGTCGAACGGATCGGCGAGGCGGGGCTGCCGACCCTGTTCGCGAAGCTGGCCGAGCGCGGCATCGCCTGGCGCGAGGCGGCATGAGGAGGCTCTATCTTCTGCTGCTGCTCGCTTTTTCGGTGCCGTTGGCGGTGCAAGCGGCCGAGCGCGCTTACGGTGGGCACCCGAGGCAGTCGATGGATTTCACCCCGGCGGCGAGCGACCGGGCTCCACTGGTCCTGTTCATCCATGGCGGCGCTTGGGCGTTCGGGGACAAAAGCGCCGCGGCCCACATGGCGGCGCCTTTCCATGCGCGCGGCTATGCCTTTGCGGCGATCAATTACCGCCTCGTGCCGGACGTGACGGTCGCGCAGCAGGCGGGGGATGTCGCGGCGGCGCTGGCCGCCCTTACCGAAGACGCGCGGCCGCTGGGTATCGACCCGTCCCGGATCATCCTGATCGGCCACAGCGCGGGCGCCCATCTGGCGGCGCTGGTGGCGAGCGATCCGCGCTATCTGGGCGCGCATGGCATCCCCGTGGAGACCATCGACGGCGTCGTGCTGCTCGATGGCGCGGGCTATGACGTGCCCCGCCAGATCGCGGCCGCCGGCCCGATATTGCGGCGGATGTATCTGCGCGCCTTCGGCAGCGACGAGCCGACGCAGCGGC
>JBFWUJ010000006.1:38749-50206 GCA_050247295.1 Sphingomonas sp.
ACCATCGACGGCGTCGTGCTGCTCGATGGCGCGGGCTATGACGTGCCCCGCCAGATCGCGGCCGCCGGCCCGATATTGCGGCGGATGTATCTGCGCGCCTTCGGCAGCGACGAGCCGACGCAGCGGCTGGTATCGCCCATCTCTCATGCGGCCGCGCCCAATGCAGCGCGCTTCCTGATCGTCCACAGCGCCCGCCGCGCCGATTCGGCGGCTCAGGCGGCGGCGTTTGCGCGCGCCCTCGTCGATGGTGGCACGGCGGTCCGCGTCGAACCTGTCGACGATAGTCATTCAGGCATCTTCCGGCGCTTCGGCGAAGCCGGCCATGTGACGACGGACATTGCCACCGCCTTCATCGAAGCCAGCCTCGCGTCGAGAGGGCACCCTGCCGTCCCCGGGGGAACCAACCCGTGATGGTGCCCGGCTTCACCGGCGCGGCATTGGATCGGGCCGATAATTTGCGGCTCGATCCCGAGGCGATTGCCGCCATGGAGGCCCGCGCCGACGCGCTGATGCTCGATCTGGCCTTGCTCGATCCGGTGCTCGACGCCGCGGACCAGCTACGCTGGTCGCCGATGCCGCGCGATGCGGATGCGATTTTCCTCGGTCTGCGCGATGGCGCCCCCTTGTTCGCACCGCTGGTCGCGGACGCGCCGATCGGAGCCCGCGCGTGGAGCGTGTTCGGCCTGCTGGGCCGGATGAATGCGCGCGATGCGGCGATCTGGGCCGCCGCGCGCAGCCTGAACGAATGGCACAGCCGGCATCCCCGCTGCGCCCAGTGCGGCGGCGCGACGGCGGCCTTTCGAGCCGGCTGGGGCCGCAAGTGCGATGGCTGCGGCGCTGAGCATTTTCCGCGTGTCGATCCGGTCGTGATCATGCTGGCCGAGCATGCGGGGCGTGTGCTTGTCGGCCGTCAGCACCAATATCCGCCGCGCCGCTATTCCGCTCTCGCCGGCTTCGTGGAGCCCGGTGAATCGATCGAGGAAGCGGTAGCGCGGGAGCTGCTAGAGGAGGCCGGCGTCGCTGCCGCAGACATACGCTACGTTGCGAGCCAGCCGTGGCCGTTCCCCGGCTCGCTGATGATCGGCTGCTTCGCGACGGCCGCGTCCGATACGCTTCGCCTCGACCCGACGGAGATCGAGGATGCGTTCTGGGTCGATCGCGAAGGGGTCGAAGCGGCGCTCGACGGAGCGCCGGATGCGCCCTTTCAGGCGCCGCCGCGTTTTGCGATGGCGAACACGCTGCTGGCCCGATGGGTCGTGGAACAGGGAGATGGGAAATGAAGCTTCTGGTGGCGCTCACGTCGGCGGCGGCGCTGGTGGCCGGCTGCACGGGTCCGGGGATGCAGCGATCGCGGCTCGGGGTTTCGATGACCGGTATTCAGGAAGTGCCGGGCCCCGGCGATCCGGACGGCAACGGGACGGTCGAGGTGCGGGTCGATCCGCGCAGCGGCGAGGTGTGCTGGAATCTCTACGCGCGGCAGATCGATCCGGCGACGGCGGCGCATATCCATCGCGGTGCCGCCGGCAGCGCCGGGCCGCCGGTGCTGACATTGACCACGCCCGATGCGGCCGGCCGCAGCCAAGGCTGCCAGATCGTCGCCCAGACGCTGGCGCGGGAGATCGGGATGCGCGGCTACGAGTTCTATGTGAACGTCCACACCGCTTCGCATCCGGCGGGAGCGATCCGGGGTCAGTTGCGTGCCGAAGGGCCTATCCGCCAGCAGCCGGCCCGCCGCCCGACCGGCCAGAGCGGCCAGTAGGCTTCCGTCCGCGCCCCGCGGCTCCCGCCGTGGCGGGCTTGGCAGCCGGTTTGCGCTTGTCTGGACCGGGCTTCGCGGCCGTCTTGGTCGCTCGGGGCTTGCGCGCGGCGGCCGGTTTCGCCGCAGCGGGCTTGGCGGCCGCCCTCGGCTTGCGCGCGGCGCGTGAGTTTGCGGCGGCACGAGCCGGCGTGGCCGCGGTTCGCTGCGTCGCCTCCTCGAAGCCTTCCAGGAAGCGGCGGGCGCCTTCCAGGGCGGCTTCTCTCAGCATGTCGCCGAAATCGAGGGCGGCGAGGCTCGCCTTGCGCTGGGTCTGACCGGCCGCCCGCAGCTCGTTGGCGGTACGCTGGGCCAGCGCCTCGGCGGCGGCCGTGAGGCCGGAAATGGCGAAGTCGCGCACTGGCGATTCGACCAGCTTGATCGCCTTCTTCGCCTGCTTGCGGACCTTCTTCGGCACCTTGACGCCGCCGATCCGCTTCGGAACCTTGGTCTTGGCCATCCCTTCCCTCCCTATTCGACGACGATCGATGCCCGCATGCCGAGCGCCTGCTGGATAAGGCCGGCGCTCGATACCTGATAGCGGCCGCGGGCCGGCACGACAGCCACCGTGCGCCGCTGCCCCGGCCCCAGCCGGAACCGGCCCACGACCGCGAGATCGGCGTCGCGCCGCCGCAGCCGCGCCGAGCGGAAGAAGCGCGTTGCGCTGAAACTGTGGGTCGCGCGGCCGCCGTTCACGAAGCGCAGCCGGACGGGCTCGCCGGCCCGCAGATGGATCACCGGCGGCTCATAATTGAAGGGCCGGAGCAGCACATCATATTCGGGCGCCTGCCGCCATTCGGGCTCGCGCTGCGCCGACGCGGGCGCGGCGAGCAGGAACAGGGCAGGCATAAGCCATTGACGCATCTGCAATCCCATCTGCCTGCGCTGTAGCAGCTTTTTCTAGAAACGCAGCGGCTGGACTCGCTTGACGTCCGGCATCGCGGCGAGGCGGGCGACAAGGCCGGCGTCGATATGTCCGTCGATCGCCACCAGCGCCACCGCCTCGCCGCCCGCCTCGCGCCGGCCGAGGTGGAACGTGGCGATGTTGACGCCCGCTTCGCCGAGCGCGGTGCCGGCGCGGCCGATGAAGCCCGGCCTGTCGTCATTGACGAAATAGAGCATCTCGCCGTCCAGCTCCGCCTCGATAGCGACGCCGAACATGTCGACCAGGCGGGCGCTGGCGCTGCCGAACAACGTGCCGGCGACGGTACGCGGGCCCGCCGGCGTCGTCACCGTCACCCGGACGAGCGTGTGGTAATCGCCCTCTCGATCGTGCCGGACCTCGGTCAGGTCCAGGCCGCGTTCGCGTGCCAGGAATGGCGCGTTCACCATGTTCACGGTGTCGGAATAGACCTTCATCAGGCCGGCCAGCACGGCCCCGGTGATCGGCTTGGGATTGAGCTCGGCGGCCGCGCCCTCGACTTCGATCGCGACGCCGGTGATCTGTTCGCCTTCGACCTGACCGACCAGCGAGCCAAGGCTCTCGGCCAGCTCCATATAGGGGCGGAGCTTCGGGGCCTCCTCCGCCGTCAGCGACGGCATGTTGAGCGCATTGGTGACCCCGCCCCGCATCAGAAAATCGGACATCTGTTCGGCGACCTGGATCGCGACATTGACCTGCGCCTCGGTCGTCGAGGCGCCCAGGTGCGGGGTGGCGATCAGGTTCGGGGCGCCGAACAGCGCATTGTCCCGCGCCGGCTCGTCAATGAACACGTCCAGCGCGGCGCCGCCGACCTGGCCGGAATCGAGCGCCGCGCGCAGCGCTGCCTCGTCGATCAGGCCGCCACGGGCGCAGTTGATGATCCGAACGCCCGGCTTCGCCTTTGCCAGATTCTCGGCCGAAAGGATGTTGCGGGTCTGATCCGTCAGCGGCGTGTGCAGGGTGATGAAGTCGGCGCGCGAGAGCAGTTCGTCCAGCTCCACCTTCTCGACCCCGATATCGATGGCGCGCTCGGGCGTCAGGAAGGGATCGTAGGCGATGACCTTCATCTTCAGGCCGATCGCCCGGTCGGCGACGATCGAGCCGATATTGCCGCAGCCGATCAGGCCGAGCGTCTTGCTGGTCAGCTCGACCCCCATGAAACGGTTCTTCTCCCACTTGCCGGCCTGGGTCGACATATCGGCCTGGGGCAATTCGCGGGCGAGCGCGAACATCAGCGCGATCGCATGTTCGGCGGTGGTGATCGAATTGCCGAACGGCGTGTTCATGACGACGACGCCGCGGGCGGTCGCGGCCGGCACGTCGACATTGTCGACGCCGATCCCCGCCCGGCCGATCACCGTCAGCCTGGTCGCTGCGTCCAGCACGGCCGGGGTGACCTTGGTCGCCGAGCGGATGGCGAGCCCGTCATAGCCGCCGATGATCGCCTTCAGTTCGTCGGCCGAAAGCCCCGGTCTCTCGTCCACCTCGACGCCGTTGGCACGGAAGATCTCGGCGGCTTTCGGATCCATCTGATCCGAGATCAGCACTTTTGGCATGTCAGGCGTCCTGGCTTTGAATGGCGGTTTGGAAGGCCCAGTCGAGCCAGGGTCCGAGCGCTTCGATGTCGGCCGTTTCCACGGTGGCGCCGCACCAGATGCGAAGGCCCGGCGGCGCGTCGCGATAGCCGTTGATATCGTAGGCAGCGTCCTCCGCCTCGAGCAGCGAATCGATTCGCTTGGCGAGCGCGCGGCGGCCGTCCGGGTCGAGGCCGGGCACCGCTTCCTCGGCGAAGCCAAGGCAAAGGCTGGTATTGCTGCGGGTCGCCGGATCGATGGCGAGATGCTGCGCCCAGCCGCTCGTGCTTACCCAGGCGTCGAGCGCCGCCGCATTGGCGTTCGCGCGATCGATCAATGCGTAGAGGCCGCCATGCAGCTCGGCCCATTCGAGCGCCCAGATATAATCCTCAACCGCCAGCATTGACGGCGTGTTGATCGTCTCGCCCCTGAACAGCCCTTCGATCAGGGCGCCGTTCTTGGTCAGGCGGAAAATCTTCGGCATCGGCCAGTCTGGCGCATGACGCTCCAGCCGCTCGACCGCGCGGGCGGAAAGGATGAGCATGCCGTGGCCGCCCTCGCCGCCCAGCACCTTTTGCCAGGAATAAGTGACGACATCGAGCTTGTCCCACGGCAGGTCGGTCGCGAAGGCGGCCGACGTCGCGTCGCAGATCGTCAGTCCGTCGCGGTCGGCGGCGATCCAGTCGCCATCGGGAACGCGAACCCCGGACGTCGTGCCGTTCCAGGTGAAGACGATGTCGCTGGCCGGATCGACCGCGGCCAGATCGGGCAGCTGCCCATAACCGGCCTTCAGCACCGTGGCGTCCAGCTTCAGCTGTTTGACGACGTCGGTGACCCAGCCTTCGCCGAAACTCTCCCACGCCAGCAGGGTGACGGGCCTCGGCCCGAGCAGGCCCCACAGGGCCATCTCCACCGCGCCGGTATCGGAGGCGGGGACGATCGCGATCCGATGGCTCGCCGGCACCTTCAGCACGTGGCAGGTCAGATCGATTGCATGCGCGAGCCGGGCCTTGCCGAGCTTCGAGCGGTGCGACCGACCGAGGCTGCCGGTGGCGAGCTTGGCGGGGGACCAGCCCGGCGGCTTGGCGCAGGGACCGGAAGAAAAATGAGGCCGCGCCGGCTTCACCGCCGGCCTGGCGATCGGATCCGTCATATAAACGACTCTCCTTCCAGAGAGCCCGCACCGCGTTGGGGCGGCGTGGCCCGCTGATCGGCTTAGTGGCGCGGCAGCGGCGGCTCAACCCCTTGCATCCGCCCGCCACAACAGGCGATCATGGCAACATGGCACGGCGGGGCATCCTGCTCGCGGCGGTTTTGCTGGCCGCCTGCATTCCGCGCGGCGCGGACCGCCGTGAACCGTCGCCGCGCGCTGACACCCGCAGCCCGGCGACGCTGCAATGTCATATCGAGCTGGCGCGAGAGCGAGTCGGATTCCGGGTGTTGCCGGATCGCCGGTTCGATCGCGGCTGCTCGGCGATCGGCGCCGTGCAGCTGACCGAGATCGGGACTCCGGTCACCAATCTCGGCGCCATGACCTGTCCGCTGGCGCAGCGTTTCGCGCGTTGGGCGCGCGAGGAGGTACAGCCGGCGGCGCGGCGCTTCCTCGACACGGACGTCCGGCGGATCGAGACATTCGGCACCTATTCCTGTCGTGGCGTCAACGGCAATCCCGATGCGCGGCTGTCGGAACATGCCTTTTCCAATGCGGTCGATGTCTCCGCCTTCGTGCTCGGCGACGGGCGGCGGATCACGGTTCTCGATCACTGGAATGGCGGCGACGGCGACGTGCGCCGGTTTCTGCGGGCGGTGCACCAGGGCGGCTGCCGCCGGTTCGCGATCACGATCGGGCCGGAGGCGAATCGCCTGCACGCCAATCACTTCCATTTCGATATGGGCCGCGGCCCCTATTGCCGCTAAGCGCGGCATCATGACTGAACCGAAACCAACCAGGACGATGTTCCATCCGGCGCTGGTCGAAGCCCGCGTCGCCGAGCAGATTGCCGAGAGTCCGCAGACGCTGAGCCCGGCCTACAAGCTGGCCTTTCAGGACGATGATTTCCTGCTCCGGCCGGATCTGCGGCCGGTGCGCTTCCAGCTCGAGCTGCTGAAGCCGGAGCTGCTGCTCGAGGAAGCCAATATCGCGACAACCTTCGTCTTCTACGGCTCGGCGCGCATTCCCGAACCGTCAAAGGCGGATGCCTTGCTGGAGGCGGCGGCGACGCAGCAGCAGCAGCTTATTGCCGAGCGGCTGAAGGCCAAGGCGCATTATTATGACGAGGCGCGAAAGCTCGCTCAGCGGGTAAGCCGGATCAGACCCGACGCGGACGGCCGCCGGCAGTTCGTGGTCTGCTCCGGCGGCGGTCCCTCGATCATGGAGGCCGCCAATCGCGGCGCCGCCGACGAAGGGCAGGAATCGATCGGCCTCAACATCGTGCTCCCGCACGAGCAGCTGCCCAACGAATATGTGACGCCGAGCCTGTCCTTCCGCTTCCATTATTTCGCGCTCAGGAAGATGCATTTCCTGTTGCGGGCGCGCGCGGTCGCGGTGTTCCCCGGCGGGTTCGGCACGTTCGACGAGGCGTTCGAGCTGCTGACGCTGGTCCAGACCGGCAAGGTCAAGCCGATGCCGATCCTGTTCTTCGGCCGCGATTATTGGCGGCGGGTCGTCAATTTCGATGCGCTTGTCGAGGAAGGCGTGATCGCCGCCGCCGATCTGGAGCTGTTCTGCTTTTGCGAGACCGCGGAGGAGGCTTGGGACGAGGTCTGCCGCTATTATGCCGGCGGCGAGGAAGATCCCGCCGCCTGAGGATCGCTATTGCTTGTTGTTGGTCGCGATCTGGTTGGCGGCGGCCTCGGCCGCGTTCGTCGCCTCGGCCGCGCCATTGCTCTCCGGGGCGGCCTCGTTGCCGGCCGCCGCATTGCCCTCGGCCGCAGCCGCGGCGGGCGGCGGCGGCACCGTGAGCCGGCCGCCATTCTGGTTCAGATAGAGCATCACGTCGGCCCGGTCCTGCGGATCGGAGAGGCCGGCAAACGTCATCCTCGTGCCCTGGGCGAAGGTGCGGGGGGAACGCAGCCACTGGCTCATCTGCTCCCAGTCCCAGGTGCCGCCATGGCCGGCAAGCGCCGGCGAGAAGGCGAAGCCGCGGCTCGGGCTGGCGATCGCCTCGCCCATGACGCCATGGAGATTGGGGCCGAGGCCGTTGGCGCCGCCCTGGTTGACGGTGTGGCAGGCGGCGCAGCGGGCGAACACGGCCTGGCCGCGGCCGGCGTCGGCGGTCTGCAGGAAATGGGCGATCGGCTGCTCGGCTTCGGCGCCGGCCTCCTCGACCACGCCTTCGATCGGATAGCCCATATGCTCCGGCCGTTCGGCCTTGAACATCTCGCCGGTGACCAGGATGCCGCCCAAGAGGACGATGCCCGCCCCCAAAGCCCATCCGGCAATCGTGTTGAACCGATCGTCCATGCCCTGCTTTCCGAACCCCTTGCGCGCCCCGTCGCCTGTTCGGCGCCGTCGGGCGCATCCTTTATGCGGGCCGGGCGCAGGCCGCAAGCCAAGCGTGCGGGATCGGGGCTTATGCCCACTATCCTCATTATCCACAGCACGAATCCGTTTGGCGCGACTCGTTCCGCCGTGACAGCTTCCGGGTCGTGGTCGAGGACGCGAAGCCGGCGACGGTGGAATGAACGAGATCGCAGCCGGACCGGTTGGTCGGCGGCTCCCCGGAGCGGCAGGACGGACAGGAAAGGCAGGGCGGCTGACGAAGCCGCCGCCAGGCGGAAGCAGCGGGCTCGTCCCTCTCGCGGAAGCGAAAGCGGCGATGCTTCGTGAGCCCCCATCCGGACCCCGGGCCTTCGGGCAAGGTGGTCCGGATGGCGAGCCGCCGGGGTTTCGGCTCCGGGCCGGCGCGCCACCGGGCAGACCGGAGGAAGGCAACTTCCGAAGGAGTCCGGGAGATCGACGGGAACCCCCGGTTCCGGTCGTTTTCGAAACCGCCCGCTCTCCAACGGCCCCGCCTCCCAGGTAAGGGCCGGCAAGGAACGGGACAGTGGGGGCCGGCGGCGACGCCGGCCCCCATTCGCTTGCGGGAAGGCCGGCCGATGCGGATCGCCATCAGCCGACTTGATCTCGATCATTCTGGCGGCGATAGACGGCCCAGCGACGAGGGGCTGTCATGTTTTCAAGCAATCGCAAGTCGGCCGCCGTCGGCAAGGCAAAGGCGCGCGCCGCCGCAGGTCTGTCGCTGATCGATCCGGCGCTGACCGTGAGCGGCGGGCTCGCCAGCGACGGCCAGATCCATGTCGAGGGGCGGGTCGACGGCGATGTCCGCTGCGTCGCCCTCTGCCAGTCCGAAAGCGGCGTCATCGCCGGCGACATCCGGGCGGAGGAAGCCCGGATCGGCGGCCTGGTCGAAGGCAATGTAACGGCCGGGACGGTCGTGATCGAGGCCAGCGGCCGGGTGACCGGCGATGTCGCCTATGACACGATCAGCATCGCCGCCGGCGCGCGAGTGGAAGGACGGCTGGCGCGCCGCAGGGCATTGGCCGGCGCCGACACGACGTCAGTGCCCCCGGCTGCGGCGGCGGCCGACGAGGAGCACGACCGGATCGACGCCGGCGGCCTCTTTTCGAGCCGTCCGACTCCCATCGTCGCGGACTGACCGGCGATGGCCAGGCACGTCGCCCGGATCGAGTGGCGCTCGGACGGGGCATTCGCCGCCGGCCGCTACAGCCGCCGCCATCAATGGTCGTTCGACGGCGGCGCCCGGGTCGTCGCCTCGGCCTCGCCGGACGTCGTGCCGGTGCCGATGTCGGATCCCGCCGGGGTCGATCCGGAGGAAGCGCTGGTCGCCGCCGTCTCGTCCTGCCACATGCTCTGGTTCCTGTCGCTGGCTCAGGCGGCCGGCCTCGATGTCGAATCCTACGCCGACGAGGCCGAGGGCGAGATGGGCCGGATCGCGTCGGGTCGGATGGCGCTGACGCGCATCACGCTCCGGCCCGAGATCGTCTTTTCCAGCGATCCGCCGTCGCAGCCGCAGCTCGAAGCATTGCACCACCAGGCGCATGAGCGCTGCTTCATCGCCAATTCGCTGAAGACCGAGGTCGCGGTCGCGCCGCGCTGATCCTCGCCGACCCGCGCAAGCGCCCGACGACAAAAGCAATGGGGCCCGGCATTGCTGCCGGGCCCCACTTCTGCCGAATCCGAATCCCGCGCCGGTGAGGGCTTGGGCTCGTCCCGGAAGAGGTTCCGGCCGAGGCCTTTCGGCCCCGGTCGGTCCCTTGGGTTCCTTCCGAATGCCCGAAGGCTTTCTTCCGGTTCCCTGACCGGATGTCCGTAGAAACATTGCTGCTTCCCCGCACAACCGGCGAAGGTCCGCATCGAAACAAGTTCCGATGTTTCCCCTTCGCGGCTCCGTCAGCCCGAAGGCCTCGGTCTTCCGCCGGACAAGTCAGAAAGTGGGTTCGGCTTTCGCCTCGCGCTTCTTCTGGGTCTTGCCCGTTCCCCCGCATCCGCATGGCTTCGATCCGAAAATCTCCGCCGCTTCCGCGGTGGCCGCACTCTCTTCAGATCGTTTGTTTCCGCCCGATCTTTCCGAAGACTGCGAGTGATCAAGCTGACTCCGTGATCCGAGTCGCGCAAAGGGGAATCTGCGCGACAGGCGCTGTGGATAACGGGGATATCGTGGATAATGTTCGGCCGCGTCGCGATGTCCCGCGCATCGGGCTGCATCAAGCTCTTTGTCCCGGGCACGCGATTTGATATGATGCCGCAAGCATTTGTCAGGAGCGTTCGGCATGAAGATCTTGGGTTTGACCGCATTGGCTCTGGTCGGGCTCGGCGTCGCGGGCGTCGCGGCCGCCCAAAGCGGGTCGTCGAGCGGGCAGCAGGCCGCAGGGAAGAGCGAGGAGCGGCTGATCTGTCGCCGGGTTCAGGACAGCGGCTCGCTGGCTCGCCGCACCCGGCAATGTTACACGCGCGAGCAATGGGACCGGATGGCGAACGATCAACGCAGCAACAGCCCGGCCATGACCGCGATGACGGGTTCGCAAAGCGGAAACTAGATCGCGTCACCTGGCCGCCGTCGGCTTGACGGCGCCTGCCGGTCAATAATCGTCGCGCTCCGGATCGTCCCGGACCTCCCAGCTGTGATTCTCGACGATGTCGGCCGGGACCGGGCGGCCGCTTTCGTCGCGCGAGGGGGCGAATCGATAGCGGCGCGCCAGCAGGTCGCAGGTCCAGCCGTCCAGCTCACGATGGCCGCTGCTGCGGGTGATCCGGCAGTTGTCGACCTGGCCCTCGGTCGTCACCGTGAAGCGCACGCCGACTGTGCCGCCGATCCCCGCTTCCCATGCCCAGCGCGGATAGTCGGCGTCGCGGATCGCCCCGCGCAACAGCCTCGGCGGCGTCCCCCGCCCAAAGCTGCGGTCGCCGCCGCCTCCACCGCCGCCATCGCCCCCGAAGCCGCGTCCCCGTCCGTTGCCCAGACCGCCCGCGCCGGTACCGGGTCCTGGGAAAGGTGCCGCGCCGGCGGAAGGATCGCCGCCGCGTCCCGCCACCGGGGCCGAGACGATCGGCGGCGGCACAGGCATCGGGATGACCGGGGCCGGCGCGACGACGGGGGTCGGCTCGGAACGCAGATTGGGCGGCGCCGCGGCGCCTTCGCGCTCCGGCGCTGCGCGACGCCGCACGGTGCCGTCGCTGGCTGGCGACGGCGGCGGAATGGAGACGACGGCCGGCGGCTCCGGCGGCCGGACCACGAATATATCGAGCGCCCGCTCCGCGATCTCGGGCAAGGGGGTGCCGAGCCCCCAGAGCAGGCCGATGCCGAGCGCGACGTGCACGGCGAGCGTCGCCGCCGCGCCGCCGATACGTTCAACGGCTCCGGGCCGCCCGCCTGCCGAGCGGACATCGATCGTCGCCGCATACATGAGCGCATTCATGGATGCGCCGCGGTGAACGGCGGCTTGCCGAAGTAAGGCTCAGTCGCGCGGCAGCCGCACATTCAGTTCGGCCGCGCACTGGCGGACGGCCTCGTTGCGCCGGGCGCCGCCGATCACCCGATCGACCGCGCAGCCGCACAATGCCGCCGCATCGACGCCGGGCAGCATGGCCCGCGCCTCGCTGCTGCAATCGGCGAGCATCTCGTCCCGGCTGCGGCCGCCCGCGC
>JBFWUJ010000006.1:50306-59501 GCA_050247295.1 Sphingomonas sp.
CGGGCGCCGCCGATCACCCGATCGACCGCGCAGCCGCACAATGCCGCCGCATCGACGCCGGGCAGCATGGCCCGCGCCTCGCTGCTGCAATCGGCGAGCATCTCGTCCCGGCTGCGGCCGCCCGCGCTCGCGGCGGAAGGGCCGCCGGCCGTGGCGTTGTCCGCATTATCGCCGGGCATCGTCCCGTTGCCGTCCTGGGCGGGCATCGCATTGTCCGGCAGGGCCGCTGGCGCGGACGCGTCGATGGCTGCGTTGTCGCCGCTGCTGTTGTTGGCGGTCGTCGTGCTGGTGCCGCAGCTTGCAAGCAGAGCCGCGGTCGCGGCGGCCAGGAACAGGCGCATGAGATCATTCCCCTTCAATGGACGGGAGCGATCCCGTGCTGGCATAGGGGCAGGACGCCCGCCGGATGTAAAGCGGATTTGCAACGCTAGCGGCCCTCCAGCGCGCGCATCGCGTTCTCGAGGTCGCGCTGGGCGTCGTCGATCGCCCGCTCGGCGTCGCGACGGGCGCCGACGACGGGTGGCGGCGGATTGCCGGGGCCATCGCCGTCGGCCCCGGGCGGCGGCGCTTCCGGCGGCGGCGGCTCGCCGCCATCGCCCGGCCCCGGCATCACCTGGCCGGGCGGCTCCGTCGTCCGGCCGGTGGCGGGATCGAACACCGGCAGCCGCGGCTCGGCGCCGGAACTCTCCCGCGCCGCGACACCGGTCGCGCGGCCGCCATTGGCGGCGATGCAATCGGGCAGATGACGGCGGAACTCGCCCAGCGCGGGATCCGGCCGCGGCGGCACCGAGGCGATCGGCGTCTGTCCCGCCGCCTCGCGATCGACGGCGCAGGTGCAGGCGCGACGGAACGATTCGTCGTTCATCTGCGGGTCGCGGCTATTGTCGAAAAATTCGGTGCATTCGCGGATGCTGGCCTCGCGGATCAGCTGGCAGCCGGAAAGGGCCAGCAGGGCCGGCAGCAGGGCGGCGGTGCGGCGCGGCGGCATGGCTGTTCCTCCGTGGACGGGATCAGGACGGGATTTCGCGGATGCAGGCCCGCATCTCCGACTGGAAGGGCGCGCGATAGGCGCCGGACGCCTGTTCCGCCTCCAGTTGCTCAAGGCTCTTGCCCGCCATCACCCGATCGATCGCGCAGGCGCAGTGACGCTCCACCGGGGCGCCCGGCGGCGCGGCATCGCGGGCGCCGCCGATACAGGCCTCCATCCATTGGGCGCGGAAATCGGCGATCCCGGCGGAATCGTTCCCGGCCGCCGGCGCGGCGGCGGGCTCGGGGCCGGCGGGCGTTGGCGTCGATGCCTGATTGTCGCCTGCGCCCTGCGCGCCGCAGGCGGCGAGGACGAAAAGCAGCGGCAGAACGTGAAGCGAAGGACGGCGCATGCTGATTCCCCCGATGGCCCGCCAGCGCACGATGCGGGCGGAGCCTAGCAGCCCCGGCGACGGCGGCAAGGTTCCGCTCAGCGCGGCTGCGCCTCCAGCCACAGATCCATCTCGTCCTCGGCCCGGCGGATCTGGGCCCGGGTGCAATATTGGGTCGATCCGGTGCGGCGCCCGTCCCGCCGGTAATAGACGACGCAGACCGGCGAGCGGAAGGAGGCGGACGGATTGCCGTTGAGATCGGTGCCGATCGTCGGCCGCTCGCGGCCGCCACGGAAGGCGCGGCCATAGCGGCCGGAGCCATCGGGGCGCGGATCGAAGCGCGCGGCGCGGCGCTGGTCGGCGATCGCTAGATCGGCATAATTGCGCTGGGCCGAGGTGCAGGCGGAGCGGCTGGTGAGCTGCTGGCCGGTGCGCGCGTCATAGGTGATGGTGCAGCCATTCTGGTGATAGATCGCCTGCAGCGTGCCGCCGGGGCCCTGCACGACCTGCGGAAAGGCGCCCATGCCGTCGCCGATCTGCGCCGCCGCCGGCGCGGCGCCGAGGGCGATGAAAAGCAAGGCCGCGCCATATCTGAAGCCCGAATGCATCGCCGCCTCCGCTTGTCGCCCGGAGCCAGGATAGCAGAGCAGGCGGCCCGCCCGAAGCGGAACTTCGCCCGGCGCCGTCCGTCTGAACAGGCAAGCCGCTGGAGACATGCATGACCCTGACCGCGATCGCCCTCAACGCCACGCTGAAGGTTGGTGACGGCAAGGAGAAGAGTTCGACCGACCGGATGATCCGGCTGATCGCCGATGCCCTGAAAAAGAAGGGCGTCGCGTTCGACGGCACGATCCGGATCGCCGATCATCGCATCAAGCCGGGCGTCAGCTCCGATGAAGGCGGCGGCGACGAATGGCCTGTCTTGCGCACGCGCATCCTCGCCGCCGACATATTGATCTTCGGCACCCCGATCTGGATGGGCCAGATGTCCAGCCTCGCCAAGCTGGCCTGCGAGCGGATGGACGCCTTTCTGGGCGAGACCGACAAGGCCGGCCGCACGCCGGCATACGGGAAGGTGGCGCTGATGGCGATCGTCGGCAATGAGGACGGGGCGCACAACGTCACCGCGCAAATGGGCCAGGCGCTGATCGACGTCGGCTGGACCCTGCCGCCCTCGCCGGCCTGCTACTGGGTGGGCGAGGCGATGGGCAGCGTGGACTTCAAGGACCTGAAGCGGGTGCCGGCCAAGGTGAGCGAGACCGTGAAGATGGCGGCGGCCAGCGTGGCGCACCTGGCGGGGCTGCTGAAGAAGGCGCCTTATCCGGGAATGGGGTAGGAGCGCCGGCCGCTATCGGGCTGGCGCACAGACCGGGGCGGCGGCGCGGTTCCAATAGGTTGACGGATCCGCCGGCAGCCTGTTGCCGGCCGCGAATGTCTGCAGCAGATGGGCTCGGAACGGCGCGGCTTCCTCTTCGGGGAGCCGGTCGAGCGCGTCGACCGACATCACCGCTCCGGTCCGCATCCTGAGCGGAATCCAGCCGGTCATCGTCGCGGCCAGCCGACCGTCGCGCGCTGGCGTGAAGCCAAGCATGTAGATCGCCGTCGCAAGCCGCGGCAGCCCAGACTGGTTGGACACGAAATTACCGAGCGAATAGACGATCGGCACCCGGCGGCCGTCACGCGCCGTCAGCATCGCCTCGGGCTGGACGACATGCGGGTGGGTGCCGATGATCGCGGTCGCGCCGGCGTCGGCCAGCTCCTGCGCGAGGGTGGTCTGAGCCTGGTTGGGCAGAGGCTGATATTCGTCGCCCCAGTGGGGCATGACGATCACCGCCGCATTGCCGCGATCGGCGTGCAACGCGCGAACCTGCGCCAGCAACTCGGCGCGCTGATCGAAGCATTTGAGCACTTGCGAAAGCGGGTCGGGGATTTGGTTGGTGCCATATGTGCATGAGATGAAGGCGAAGCGGTAATCGCGGCCGTCGCGCCGCACGGTGAAGCTGGTCGACCAGCGATAGCCAGCGGCGCGGCGTACGCTGGACCGGCGCGTGCCGGTGTTCGGCATGCGGGCCGCGTCCATCGCATCCAGCGTGCGATCGACGCCGATGCCGCCGCGGTCGAGACTATGGTTGTTGGCGGTCTGCAGCACGTCGACCCCCAGCCGCTGCAGGTCGCGGATGATCGACGGGTGATAATTGAATCGGGGATAGCCGGTATAGGCGTTGCCGTCGTAGCGACCTGGCGGCGAGGCGATTTCCCGATTGAAGCCGCGCGCGATGTTGGCGGCGGCGGGCCCCTCGAGATTGGCGATGGTGACGTCGGCCGCTTCCATCAGATCCCGAATCGACGCCATCGCCGCGTAGAATCCCTCGGCCTGCTCGGCGGCCCAGCGCTGGAATGCGTCGTGAAGCAGCACGTCCCCCACGGCGGCCAGCGTGATCGGCTGGATGCAGGCGGGCGCGGCCGGCGCGCTTCGGGGGGCGGCCTGCGCTTCGAGCGGCGCTGCGGCGGGGGGAAGCCCGCTCAGGATCAGGGCCGCCGCCAGGCCGGCGATCGCGGCTGCAACCGAGCCGATCGTCCAGTGCACCGCCTTCACCACCGCGCGCGTCTCCTCCTCGCCATGTCCCAGAAACGCATATCCTGCCGGCCTCGCCAACGCAATTTGGGGGCGCCGGTGCGCGATCTACGGCGCCGGCGCGCAGACCGGGGCGGCGGCGCGATTCCAATAGCGGGCCGGGTCCGCCGGCAATTGCCGGTCGGCCGGGAACGTCCGCAGCAGGTGGGCGCGAAATGGCGCCGCTTCCGCCTCGGAAAGCCGGTCCAGTGCGTCGACCGACAGCGCCGCGCCGGTGCGCATCCTGAGCGGGATCCAGCCGGTCATCGTCGCCGCCAGGCGGCCGTCCTGCGTCGGCGTGAAGCCGATCAGCGAGATGGCGGTCGCCAGCCGCGGCAATCCGATCTGCCAGGAGACGAAATTGCCGAGCGAATAGACGACCGGCACCCGGCGGCCATCGCGCGCCGTCAGCATCGCCTCCGGCTGCACGACATGCGGGTGGGTGCCGACGATCGCGGTGGCGCCGGCATCGGCCATGTCCTGCGCGAGCGCCGTCTGCCGGGCGTCGGGCCGCGGCTGATATTCCTGGCCCCAATGCGGCATGACGACGATCGCCGCATTGCCGGAATCCGCCCGCAGCGCGGCGATCTCGGCCAGCAGCTGATCGCGCTGCGCATAGCATTGCAGCACCTGGCCGTGGCGATCCGGGAGGCCGTTCGTGTCATAGGTGCAGGCGATGAAGGCGAAGCGATAATCGCGGCCGGCGCGCCGCACGTTGTAGCCGGTCGACCAGCGAAAACCCGCCGGCCTGACGCCCGCCCGGCGGGTGCCGGTGCGGGGCATGCGCGCCGCGTCCATCGCGTCGAGCGTGCGATCGATGCCGAGGCTGCCGCGATCGAGACTGTGGTTGTTGGCGGTCTGCAGCACATCGATGCCGATCCGCTGGAGATCGCGGATGATCGAGGGGTGATAGTTGAACAACGGATAGCCGTCATAGACGCGGCCATCGTAGCGCGTCGGCGGGGCGGGCACCTCGCGGCCGGTGGATCCGGAAATGTTGGCGGCGGCCGGCCCCTCCAGATTGGCGACCGCGATATCGGCGGCCTCGAGCAGGTCGCGCACCGGCGCCATCATCGGATAGAAGCCCTCCGGCTCCCGCGCCGCGCGGCTCTGCACCGGGCCGTGCAGCAACACATCCCCCACCGCGGCCATCGTGATCGGCCGGATGCAGGCCGGCGCGGCCGGCGCCTCCGCGTCGGCGGCGGCCTGGGCATTGTCGGCCGCCGGGTCCGGCGACGCGGCGTAAGCGAGCGCCAGGACGAGGGCGCCGACGCCGGCGGCGACCGCCCCGATTTTCCACTGCCCGGAAGTGACCACCCGCCGCCTCGCCCCCTCTTGTGCCGGGGCGAACGATATCCGGCCGGCCCGGCCGACGCAATTTGCGGGCGCGCCTTGTGCATGAGCGGGCGGCGGCGAGGTTCGGGGGGTTCGGGCGAAACCACAAAATTTTCCGGTTCAGAGGCCGGCGATGCGCGGCCCCGGCGAAGCATTTTCCGCGCAATCCCGCGAATTTTCGCCGCCGCCGGGGTCCGCCGCCGCGGTTCGGGCCGGTTCGGGGTCCTTCCGCCCGGCGCCACCATCCGGCCGATCGCCGCCACCGTCCGGCGCTGGCCCGCCACCGTCCGGCGCCCGATCGCCGCCGGTCCAGACATAACCGATGGGGATCAGCCGGTCTTCATGGTCGCGAAAATGGGTGCCGGCGGCGAGCGCCTCCTCCTCCTGCCGCGCCCGCAGCCGCTCGATCTTGCGGGCGAGCCGCTCGCGCAGCTCCTGCTGCTCGCGCCAGCCCATCTCGATCTCCCGCCGTTCCTCGGCGATCTGCTCGCGGATCCGGCGCTCGACCGCGGCCGGCGAGCGCAGGGCGGGGCCGCCATGGCGGTTCGGATCGGAGGATTGGAGGAGCATCCGGAACAGCCGGTCGTCGCGCCGCAGCCGGGTGCCGACCCTTTTGCCATAGGCCCAGACTTCCTCCTCGACGCCGACGACGGCGCGCTGCCAGGCGAGGATTTCGATATCGCCCGCCGCGATGGCGAGGGCGCCCTCCCACTCGGCGGCGAAATCCGGATCGCGCCGCCGCGCCTTGTAGGCGGCGCTGTCCGAAATGCCGGCGGCGCGGCAGGCATCGCGCACGCAGCCGGTCCGGCGCAGCGCCTGCTTGAACAGGCGGCGGCGTTCGGGGGTGAAGCCATGGCGGCCGGCGGGGCCGAGGGCGGGGGAGGCTTCGGCGTCATCGTCGTCGCCGGCGAAGGGATCCGCGAAGGGATCGTCGTGGCTGTGCTCCATCGCGGAGCCTAAGCCATATTTGGGGGCGTGTAGGAAAGTAAAAAGCGGGTGCCGGCCAAGGTGAGCGAGACGGTGAAGATGGCGGCGGCGAACGCGGCGCACCTGGCGGGGTTGCTGAAGAAGGCGCCTTATCCGGGGATGGAGTGAGGGTGAGCTGAACAAGCGAGCTATTGCGTTCACCCCTGCTCCAACTATCGTACCTCACGCGTCGGGGGCGAAGCATAGTGCCTGAACTAAGAAAACCAGACATGGTCGCTGTGCTGCAGCGCACGAACTTGGCCCGTCATATCGGGGGCTTTCTACTTCCGGTATTTGAAGCAGTGTCGAACTCGATCCATTCTATCGCCGAGAAGTTCCCAGCCGCGGACATCCGGACATCTGGCAAGATTCTGATAGACGTCAAGGATGGCAGCGACATCGAAAAATTCTCAATCAGGGTGCTCGATAACGGTACGGGCCTCGACAAGCGGAACATGGACGCGTTCTTAACACCGTTCACCGGGAACAAGCTGAGAAAGAACGGAAAAGGGTTTGGTCGCTTCATCGCATTTAAGGTGTTTGAGCGGATTGAGTACGAGAGCAAGCTCAGCGTCGACGAAGTGTCGTTCCGCTTTCTCTTTGACGTCTATCAAGATGAAGAGGTGAAACGCATCCGTGGACGGCGCGAGTTTCCCTTCGAGGAAGGTTGCTCCGTAACCTACTCGGAAGTCAGAGACGAGTATGTTAATCGATGGCGCGAGATCGGAGAAAAGTCCTTTCTAGACAATCTGACTCAGAACTTTCTGACGTACCTTGTTAACGGTCAGATGCCGGACACGGTCGTTACGTACAATGGCTCCGAGACTAACCTAAGAGACCATTTCGTAAAGGTTTTTCATCACGAGGAAAGCCATACGTTTAGCGTAAAACTCGATGGGGCTGATCATGAATTTCAGCTCGACGTCTCCCGCGCCGATCGCAACGCTCCATTTGAACGGCACGCGCTGCTGTTCTTTGCCGACAGCAGGATTCTAGGCAGGGGCCGCCCGATAGAGGCAAAGCTCGGCAAGCCGTTTTTCCAAAGAGCAGACGGTAGCGAGTACGTAATCATTGCATCCGTTAGTGGCGAGTATCTCGATGAGAACGCTAATAACGATCGCACTTTCCTTGAAGCTACCGAAAAGGACATAAGTGAAATCGTCGATAAGGCCTGCTCATTTATAATGGAAACTGAGCGAGATCAGAACGTTCAGATAAAGACTGAGCAAAGAGATAACGTAGCTGAGGTATTGCAATCGCACCCGCTCCTTCGGTTTGGTTTAGCCGGAAAGACCATCGAGCAGTATGTTGAGAAGAAACCAAACAACTGGAACACGGAGCGATTTGTATCTGATCTTTCGATCCAGAGACTTCGAGCAGAAAGGAGATGGACGTCTTATCTAAAGGAGACTTTTGCTGACGAGGTTAAGTTTCAAGAGCGCAAGGATGAGCTTCTAGCCCAAGTTACGGATACCTATCGCGACGCCCTTAGCGAATACGTGGTGCATCGGCGTGCTGTTATTGAGGTTGCGGATAGGTTCCGTAAGCTTGACGATGCTGACCGCATGCATCCTGAAGATGCTGTGCACGAACTCATATTTCCGCGAAACACGGACTCCACGACCACACAGTATTATCAGCACAATTTGTGGTTGCTTGATGAGCGTCTTTCATTTGTATCCTATGTGTCAAGTGATCGCACGCTTCACGGTGGCAGGCGCTCTGCTGGTGACAAGGTTATAGATATCGGATTTTATGACGAAGTTTACGTGGCTGGCGGCGAAGGTACTTCAGCAGTAATGGTTGTTGAGTTCAAGCGTCCAGGAAGAGACGACTATAAGGCTGGAAAAGACGGACTAGATCCGGTCAAGCAGGTACAGGATACTGTATTTCAAATTCGCGAGAGAGGCTCTTTCGTTACACAAGATGGAGCGACAATCGAAGTCGCGGACACAACATTGATTACTGCATTCATCGTATCCGACTTGGAGCCGTCGCTTAGAGCTCTCGGGGACTACTATGACTTTCAAACGTCATGGGATAATAAGAGCTTATTCAATTATCACAAAAAGAACAAACTATACATGGAGATATTTGGCTACAACAAGCTCTTGGAAGATGCTAAAAAGAGAAACGGTCCGTTCTTTGATGTTCTAATGAAGGACTTTGGCAACTAGCTCTTTGCCGTAAACCCAACCTCTCAGCCTCACTCCGCCGCCTCCCGCTCCCGCTTCGACACCCGCACCCGCCCCTTGCTCAGCTTGATCGCCGGCCCCGTCTCGACCCGCTCCGACCGCGCCAGAATCTCCGCCAGATACTGCCCCGTGTAGCTCCGCTTCTCCCCAGCCACGTCCTCCGGCGTCCCGACCGCGACGATCTCACCGCCCTTGTCGCCGCCTTCCGGCCCCAGATCGATGATCCAGTCGGCGGTCTTGATGACCTCGAGGTTATGCTCGATCACCACGACGCTGTTCCCCTGCTCGACCAGCGCGTGGAGGACCTCCAAGAGCTTGCGCACATCCTCGAAGTGAAGCCCGGTGGTGGGCTCGTCGAGGATGTAGAGGGTCTGGCCGGTGGCGCGGCGGGAGAGCTCCTTGGCGAGCTTGACGCGCTGCGCCTCGCCGCCGCTCAGCGTCGTCGCCTGCTGGCCGACCTTGATATAGCCCAGGCCCACCTCGGCCAGCATCGCCATCTTGTCGCGGATCGGCGGCACCGCCTTGAAGAATTCGACCGCGTCCTCGACCGTCATGTCCAGCACGTCGGCGATCGACCGGCCCTTGAACTTCACCTCGAGGGTCTCGCGATTGTAGCGGCGGCCCTGGCATTGCTCGCACGTCACATAGACGTCGGGCAGGAAGTGCATCTCGATCTTGATCAGCCCATCGCCCTTGCACGCCTCGCAGCGGCCGCCCTTGACGTTGA
>JBFWUJ010000007.1:0-16140 GCA_050247295.1 Sphingomonas sp.
ACCCTCGCTCGTCGATCGGGCGCCAGCGACGAGGAGATCGTTGCCGCGCTCTGCCACGATCTCGGCAAGCTCTTCTCGATCCCCAATCACGGCCCGATCGCGGCCGAGATGCTGAAAGCCTATGTCAGCGAGGATATCTATCACGCCGTCTATTGGCATCAGGAGTTCCAGGGCCGTTATTATTTCGCCCATCTCGGCAAGGATCCGGAAGGCCGTAAGCGCTTCGCGAGTGAAAGCTGGTACGGCTTTGCGGAGAAGCTGGTCGACGAATGGGATGCGCCGGCTTTCGATCCTGATTTCGACGCCGATCCACTGGAAAGCTTCGAGCCGGAAGTGACACGCGTCTTCACCCACCCGAAGGCGATGATCTAGGAGCCGACGTCCCGAAACGGGACCGGCCGGCCGCCGCGACGGGTTGCGTGAACATGGTAAATCGATTCTTAATCGACGGCGATGCACAGTCGCCTTTCGCCGCTCATCGTCCGCCGCGTCGGCCCTTTCGCCGCCGCTCTGCCGCTCCCCGATCCCGCGCGGATCGAATGCGAGCAGGCGGCCGCCTGGCTGGCTGACCTCAAGCTGTTCGCGACCGGCTGGGTCGCTGGTCTGATCGTCTTCGGTACCTTTCTCGGCTGAACCTCATACGGTCGGCGGCAGCCCTTGCATGTCGGCGCATTCGACGTCGTCGCACGCCTTGTGCAGTCTCCAGGCGAGCCAGGCAGAGACGATGCACATCGCGGCAGCGAGCAGCAGCTGGTCCTCGCCCTCGACGCCGATGATCGAAAGCCCACCGGCGATGATCGAGCCTGCAACCATTGCGCCGGAATTGACGATATTGTTCGCAGCGACCGTGCGCGCCGCCTGTGACTTTGGCACGGTCGTGGTGAGGAAGGCATAGAGCGGCACCACGAACATGCCGCCGAAGATGGCGATGCCGAGCAACGAGCCGAGCAGCGGCCAATTGCCCGGATGTTCCATGAAGGCGGCAAGATTGTAGAGGCTGCCGTCGGTCGTCCCCTGCCAACTCGCGCAGACGAGATGGAAGGCAACGACGAAGACGCCCATCGCCAGCACCGCCGGTGTCGAATATCGCGCCGACACTTCGCCCTTGAGCAATCGATTCACCGCTACCGATCCGATCGCGACGCCGATCGAGAAGATGGCGAGGAAAAGGCTGGCGACCGCCCGGTCGGCAGTCAGCACATTCTTCACCAGGGGCGGGAATTGAATGAACAGCACCGCGCCGATCGTCCAGAAGAAGCTGATCGATATGATGGCGAGAAACAGGCGCGGGATGTGGAGCGTCGCGCTGATCAGCCGCCACGAGGAGCGGAAGACATTGAAATCGATAACGTGTCCATCCTCGATCGCCGGCGCAGGGGGGACTTGCCGGCCGGAGAGATAGCCGACCAGCGCGATCAAAATGACGAGCGCTGCTGCGACCTCGATCGAGATGACACCGGCCAGAATGGTGCCGCCCAAAATGGCGATATAGGTGCCGGCCTCCACCAGGCCGGTGCCGCCCAGCACCTCTTCCCGTTCCAGATGCTGCGGCAGGATCGCATATTTGATCGGCCCGAAGAAGGTCGAGTGAACCCCCATTGCGAACAAGGCGAGTAGCAGCAGCGGGATGGCGACGGTGTGGACCGCTATCCCTTGCCAGGCCATCAGCAGGCCGCCGCCGCCGACCAGCATGATAAAAATCTCCGCCGCCTTCACGATCCGGATGATCCGTGCCTTGTCTGTCGCGTCGGCGAGCTGGCCGGCCAAAGCGGAGAGGAGGAAGAAGGGGAGGATGAAGACGGCCGTCGTGACGGCGCTGAACCAGAATTCGTCGCTCTCGCTGTTGTAGACTTGATAGACGACGAACAGCACCATCGCGTTTTTGAACAGATTGTCGTTGAACGCGCCCAGCAGCTGGGTGATGAACAGCGGCAGGAACCGGCGTGTGCCGAGCAGATGGGTGGCGCCAGTCATTGCATCAGCCCGCAGGAAAGGGTCGCCACTCTGCGGCTCAATTGCCGTCCGCCGCGGGCTGCGGCGGCCGGAAATCCCGCACGAAGCGTTCGAGCAGCCGCACTGTCACGCCGGACGCGCCGGCCGGTGCGGTCGGCAAGGCGGCACTGCGCCAGGAGGTGCCAGCGATGTCGATATGGGCCCAAGGCGTCGCTCCGGTGACGAAACTGCCGATCACGGAGGCGCCGACGCCGGCACCCGGCGCACCCTCGCCGATATCGCGAATGTCGGCGATAGGCGATTCTGTCGCCTCACGGTAGCGGCCGATCAACGGCATCCGCCACAGGGGCTCGCCGGTCGCTTCTCCGGCAGCTGTCAACTGCGCGGCCAGGCCGTCATTGCGTGTGAACAGGCCGGCATAGTCGGGACCGAGAGCGGTGACGATTGAGCCGGTCAGTGTCGCGACGTCGACAATGGCGGCCGGCTGGAAGCGGCGCTCGCCATAGGAAACGGCGTCCGCCAGCACGATCCGTCCTTCCGCATCGGTATTCAGCCGTTCGATGGTCCGGCCATTGTGAATTCGGACTACGTCGCCGGGCCGCGCCGCTCCGCCGCCCGGCATATTCTCGGCCAATGCGGCGATCGCGACCACGTTGACGGAAGCGCCGCTGCGGGCGAGCGCGAGGACGGCACCGACGACTGCAGCGGCGCCCGCCATGTCCCCCTTCTGCCGCCACATGTTCTCGCTCGGCTTGATCGACGTGCCGCCGCTGTCGAAAGTGATGCCCTTGCCGGCGAGCACGATCGGACGCGCCGGCGCGTTCTGGCCCCGATACTGGACGATGAGCATCCTTGGCGGCCGCGCCGATCCCTGGCCGACCGAAAGGATGCCGCCCATTCCGAGGCGCTGCATGGCAGGCACGTCCAGCGCTTCGATCGTGACTCCGCCCAGCCCGCGAAACGCCTCGCGGGTCCGTTCCACAAAGCTCTCCGGATAGATGATGTTCGCGGGCTCGGTGATCAGATCGCGGGTGAAGACGACCGCGCGGGCCAGCGAGTCACCTCGTCCATCCCATGCGGCGCGGGCCTGATCGGCATGCTCGGTCATCACCGAAAGTGGCGCATCTCGACCGGGCGGTCGGGGATTTTCCGGATCCGGTGAACGATAGCGATCGAAGCGGTAGCCTCCCAGCCGGGCGCCGACGCCGATCTGCATCGCCGCTTCTCCGCCGCTGCCCAGCCCGGCTGCGGCGATCGTCACCGGTGCATTCTCGCGCGCGGTTTCGCGCGCCGCGATACCGCCGATATTCTGCATCCGCACCGCCTCGACGCCATCGCCGGCAGTGCCGACGATTAGGATCAGCGAATAGGGTCCAATTCCCCGCAGCGCGAGCGTGCTCCCCGCGCGGTAACGGAATTCGGCCGCGCTCAGCGCCCGCGCCACCGCCTCGAGCGCGGAACCGTCCAGCATGGCGCCGCGCTGGGCCAGCTCGGTCTCGCTACCCAAGGGCAGGACAAGCGCGCCGGATGCTGGCGACTGGGCGGTGAACTGGATCGGGCGCTCGGCGATGGCGGGCATCGCGATAGCTCCGGCCAGCAGGAGGAGAGGGAAGGCGAGGCGCATAGCTGTCTCCGGACGTCGAGCCCGCGCCTGTTTGGCCGAGCGCTGGGCGGGCCGCAAGTCCGCACCCTCCCCATCGTCGCATCTTGTCGCTAAAGGCCGGATGCCCATGCTGACGCTGCCGAATCTGCTGACCCTGTCGCGCATCCTCGCGGTGCCGATCCTCGTCTTTCTGCTCTGGCAGCCGGGACAGCTCGATTACACGATCACCTTCATCCTTTATTGTCTCGTCGGCATCACCGATTATTTTGACGGCTATCTCGCCCGCGCCCAAGGCACGGTGTCGCGCCTTGGCCAGTTCCTCGATCCGATCGCCGACAAGATCATGGTCGCCGCAGTGATCGTGATGCTGATCGCGCGGGCGCCGGCAAGCGGATTTTCAGGGCCGATCATTGCGGACTGGCATCTGATTCCGGCGATGGTGATTTTGTTGCGGGAGATCATCGTTTCCGGTCTCCGGGAATTCCTCGCCGGCCTGCAAATCTCGGTGCCCGTCAGCCAACTCGCCAAGTGGAAGACCACGTTCCAGCTTGTCGCGCTCGGCGCGTTGATCCTGGCCGGCGCGCTGCCGCAATGGTCTTGGGTGCATCAGGTCGGCCTCGCCAGCCTTTGGGCTGCCGCGGCGCTGACCCTGGTCACCGGCTGGGATTATCTCCGCGTTGGTCTCCGGCACATGGATTGAGTCGCTCAGGCTGCCGTTTTCAGCGCCGCCGCAAGCAGCCGGAACTCCTTCTCGCGCGGACTTCCCCTGCGCCAGACCAAGGCAATCCGGCGCGATGGATGGGCAGCATCGAGCCTGCGCGCCACAATCCCGGTGCCCTCGAGAATCCCCGCCTGAACGGCCATTTCCGGGACCAGGGTCGTGCCGAGCCCATTGTCCACCATCTGCACCAAGGTATGGAGCGACGTGCCCATGATCGAGGCCTCGGCCCTGAGCTCCGGTCGGCTGCAGGCTGAAAGTGCGTGGTCCTTCAGGCAATGTCCGTCCTCGAGCAGCAGCAGGCTGCTTTCGTCGATCGCGTCGGCGGTCACCGCCTCGGGTAGCGCCGCTGCCGCACCGGGCGGGAATGCAACGAGGAAGCGGTCTTCGAACAATTCCTCGCGATCGACCTCCCCGCAGGCGAAGGGCAGGGCAAGCAGCACGCAATCGAGCTGACCGCGCTGCAGCGCGTCGCACGCATGCTGGCTGGTTTCTTCGCGCAGATAGAGTTTGAGATCCGGCCACGTCGCTCGAAGGCGCGGCAGCAGCGACGGCAGCAGGAAGGGAGCGATGGTAGGGATCACTCCCATGCGCAGCTCACCCGCCAGCGGCTTGCCTGCGGCGCGGACCATATCGGCAAGGTCTTCGGTCTCGCGCAGGATTCGCCGCGCCTTGTCGGCGACCCGGATGCCGAGCGGCGTGAACCGGACCACCCGCCGGGTCCTTTCGACCAGCGTGATGCCGATCAGGCTTTCCAGCTCCTTGATTCCGGCGGAAAGGGTAGACTGGGTGACGAAGCACGCCTCCGCCGCACGGCCGAAATGACCGTGTTCGCGCAGCACGACCAGATATTGCAACTGCTTAAGGGTGGGCAGGTGTACGTTCATCGCCTCGCTCGATCAATGAGCGGAGTATAATCAGTTGAGGCGATTGCGGCTAGGGCAGTGGCGGATCAGGCCCGGCGCTCGATCCAGTTGCGATTGGCTTCGATCCGCGCGGTTTCCCGGTCGCTCATGCCGGCGACGAAGCGGTTCGCCGAAGCGCGTCCGCGGGCGAGAATGGCGAGGCCCGCGTCAATGTCCTTTTCTGCCGCCGCCAGTTCGCGCAGCGCGGTGAACTGCAGTCGCTCGCAGGGATGGCGGCGGGCAAAGCTCTCGACCAGATCCCGGGCCTCGCCGCCCTCATGATTGGCGGCAAGCGCAAGCAGCGCCTCGCTTGAAGAACGGGTGAGGATGCCGGCAATCTCGCACCTCTCCGGATCGAACCGGTACTGGGCCAGATAGGGAAGGCGCGGACTCGCTTCCATGATGTTGATGGACACCGACATCTCGTCGGCCGGCAGCTGGTTGTGGACATCCTTGTGAGCCCGGTAGAGCATCACCTTGCCGGGATCGAGTTTCGCCTTCTCGACGAACCTGAGGTCTACCTTTTCGCCGGGCAGGCCGACCACGCTCTCATAATCATATTCATAATATTCGCTCCAATAGCCCGGTCCGACATAGCCGACGGTCAGGAACGAGAAATTATGATCGTGCGGCACATTGTAGAAGAATGGCGAGGTGCCGCTCGCCTTGAAGATGCTGTCCTTGGGGCTTGGCCAGAAATTGGCGCGGATGAAATATTTCTCGCTTGCCCGGTGCAGCATGATCACCTGGCTAGAATAACGGTTCTCCCGCTCCTGACGGCCGCAGCGGTCCCTGAGTTCTGCAACCGCAATGTCCGCGAGGAAGCGGCGGTTGTTCGCGAGCCGCTTCAGCAGCGGGCCGGCGGCCGCGAAGCTTTCCTCGTCGGCCGGATCAAAGCGCTCGTCGTTGAGCGCCTGCACCAGATCGCCGAGCTCGAACGATTGCGTGTCGGAGCAAGGGATGACGCGCGGCATCAGGCGGCCTTTCGCTGGCTCGCGGGCCGCTCGATCCGATCGAGGACTTGGCGGGCGGCGGCGCGCGCGTCTGGATGCGAGTCGCGCGCCGCCATAAGCTTGAGGAGCGGCATCGCCGCGCGGACATCGATGCCGAGCAGCTCCTTCATCGCGTGCCAGCGGACGAAGAAGCTTGGATGACCGGTGAATGCCGCGATCGCTTCGAACGCCTCCTCGTGGCCCAGGGTGCGGGCGAGCGTGGCGACCATCTGGATTCGGCAATCGCCTTCGTCGACAGCGCTGCAGCCGAGGAAACCGTGCGTCGCCGCGTCATACTCCACGCTTACTGGCGCCTGGCCCGTTTTCAGGTTGGCCTGCAGAACGACGAAGTTGGCAGCCGCTTCCTTGATGACATAGCTTTGGCAGCGACCGTCGACGACCATCGTCTCGCCGTCGGCGATTCGCCGATCCCCGGCTGGACGGCATTTGCCCGCTGTGGCGGCGCTGAAGTCGGCCCCGATCGGATCGCATTCCCAGAACGCGAGCATCGCGTCGCCCGTCTTCAGGAACCGGAGGACGCTGATCTGGCCGCTGAAATGGATCGAGCCCTTGCCGTTTCCGGCCAGCTTGCGCTCGGCCAATCGAGACAGGCGGCTGACGCCGGCGGCGATCGTCAGATGATCATCCTCGTAGATCAGCAGGCCCGAATGGATGTCGCTGCGCAACGCCCGGAACGGGGCTTCGAAATAGGCGTCGGCGCGCATCTCGTCCGCCAGGCGACCGATCAGCGCGTCGACCCAGCTGTCGTCGTCCAACAGGGCGCGGGCCGCTTGGGCAACCGCCATCGGATCGGCGTCGCCCAGCGTCGCCATCGCGGCGTCGAAATCGCGATGCGGCGACGATGCGCTCCAGTCGCGGGCGAAGCGGCGCGCGGCCTGTTCGGTCCGCCATTGTGCCGCCCGGTCATCGAGCCAGCCTTTCAGTTCGGCGTCAATGAACATTCACGGCGTCGCTTTTTCCTTGATACGGAAACGCTAGTGGCTGGCGAAGAAACAGCTCTCGCGGGGAGGCGTTTTACTCTCCCAATCCTTTCGGAAGTCCAAAGCGGGGAACTGGGAGCCAGCGGGTCGGCCGCGTCCTGAGTCGCGAAGGATCGCGGCGATACGGAAAGAAAACGGGCCGGCCGTCGGATTTCCTCCGAACGGCCGGCCCGTTTCTTACTCAGATCCCGCCCGTACTCGGCGGGAAACGCGACTTAGAGAGCAGCGTAGATCGCGATCCCCGCCGCGACACCGAGACAGACGCCGCCGCCGACTTCCTGCTGCTTGACCGCGCCCGACAGGGCGACCTCGGTCGCCAGCTCGGGCAGATCCGCCACATCAAGGCGGATGGGTTCATGGAAATTCTTCATCGCTTTGCCTTCCCTGTTCCGTGCATTGTTTGCATCCGACAAGGAGGCTCATCTCATAGAATGATTGAGACTTTACTAAGCTGTGACTTGCTGACCGCTCACTCAGCCGCCTGTTCGGCTTCATAGGCATCGCGAAGCTGGATAAGCCGTTCCAGCTCTTGGCGAGCTTGGCTTCGCGCCCGCAGGAAGTGCAGGGAAATGGCGATGACGGCCGTGGCCATCATGATCGCGGCAAGACCCACCAGGCCCGGATTTGACGTCAATCTCGCGAAGAGGCCGCTTCCACTTCCCTTGTCGAGAACGGCGCCGAAGCCGATGCCCAGCAACATCGCCGGTGCAGTCAGCACGAGGCTCATTCCCGCCCGCTTGACCGTCGTCTGCGCCCTTAGGATCGACTGATCGATCATGTGTTCTGTGGGCGCGTTGAGCGTTGCCAGTTCCAGCGCCCGCAACCTTCTCTGTCGCATCGTGCTGAACAGCATCAGGGTGATTGCCGCGCCGCCTACCAGCCCGGTCTCGGGGGTGGGGTTCGACAGGATCAGGACCAGCACCACGGCCGACACGACCAATGCCAGCCAGAAGTCCGCAAGCTGGCCGAAGCGGGCGCTCCTGCGGACCGCATCGGCGCTACGCTGCACCCGCGCGATCTCCGCCGGGTCGGGCTGGGCGCGCCACACGTCGCCGAGGCGATCGATATCGATTTCACTCATGGGGCCCGCTCCATGGCCGCTTTTAGCGCCGTCTTCGCCCGCGACAACCGCAAAGCGAGCGCATTTGGAGCAATCTCCAAAGTCTCGGCGATCTCTGCGTAAGTAAATCCCTCCAACAGCATGAATATTACCTGACGTTGAGGCAGCGGCAGCTGCTGTGTGGCGGCGACGAGTGCTTCGCGTTCATTGGCATGGATGGCGGTCTCCTCCGGATTGGGTTCATCCGTCTCGATCGTCTCCAAGACCTCCGCCGTCTGCGGCCGGCGAACCTCGCGAGCCACGAACGAAATGGCGCGGTTCTGGGCGATCCGGACGACGAAGGTCTTGAGACTGGATTCGGCGCGGAAGCTTGGCAGTGCCTGCCAGACGGCGAGCAGGATTTGCTGGACGAGATCTTCGCGCAGGCCCGGGTCGGCCTCATAGGTCATGGCGATGCGGGATATGAGCGGACTGTAGTCGGCTACGACCCGTTCAAACGGCGGTATATCCGTCGTACTCGCCATCCCCCGACGTCACCCCCAGCCGCTTGGGCGCGGATTCGTTACGGCCTCATAGCAGAATCCGTCTCCCGATGCGCGCGACCCGCTGTCCCGCCACGGCACAGGGCCCTCGCAACCGGTCCTTCATCGATCTGCCGCGCATTTTGTCGATCCATGCGCGTCTCCGCTTGCCAAGCGGACGATGGGCTGGGACGAGAGCGATCTTGCTTCGACTCCAGCTTCGGGGATTCACATGGACAGACGCACTTTCATCGCCTCGACCGGCGCTACCTCGATGCTTGCGCTGCTTGCCGGCCTGCCGGGCCGATCGCTGGCCCAGGGGCAGCCCGCCGCGAATGCGGCAGACGCGGCGTTGAGCGGGGTGATGGACAGGATGTTCGCGGGCTTTCTGGAAAGCACGCCGGAATATGCGACCGCTCTCGGCCTCGACAGCGGCCCGCGCGCGGCGCTGCGGTCGCGCCTGTCCAATTATTCTGCGGAGGAGCAGGCCCGTCAGCTCGGCATCTTCCGCGGCTATCAGCGCGAGCTGCATGGGATGGATCGCGCCGCTTTCTCGGAGCGCAGCCGCCTTCACTACGATACGGTGCGCTATTTGGTGGACAGCAACGTCGCGGCGACGGCTGGCTTTCCCTATGGCGCGAATGGCTTCGGTTTCTCGCCTTATGTGATCAGCCAGCAGGACGGGGCCTATCAGAACATTCCGGACTTCCTTGATCAGCAGCACCGGGTGACCAATGCGGCCGACGCGGACGCCTATCTCGCCCGGCTGGAAGCGTTCGGCGGGGCGCTCGATCAGAATAGCGAGAAGCAGCGGCAGGACGCGGCGCGCGGCGTCTTCGCTCCCGACTTCGCGCTCGATACGACGCTTACGCAGTTGCGGGCGCTGCGCAACGTGCCGGCGGCGCAGACCATCCTCGCGAGCTCGATCGCCCGCAAGGCGCAGGCGGCCAACCTCGGCGCGGATTACGCGACCAGGGCCGAGGCGATCGTCACCCGCAGCGTTTTTCCCGCGCTCGACCGGCAGATCGCCCTGGTCGAGCAATTGCGCGGCCGGGCCACCGATCGGGCTGGCGTCTGGGGCCTGCCCGACGGCGCCGATTATTATGCGGCCGCGGTCCGCAATGCGACGACGACGACGATGACGCCCCAAGAGGTACACGATCTTGGCCTTGCTCAGGTTGCGGAGATTTCCGGCCGCATCCGACAGTTGCTTGACGCGCAGGGCATGACGGGCGGTGATGTCGGTGCGCGGCTGACCGCGCTCAATCGCGATCCGGCCCAGCTTTACGCGAACACCGATGCGGGCCGCGCCGAGCTGCTCGCCGACCTGAACCGCCAAATTCGCGACGTCGATGCGTTACTGCCGCGCGCCTTCGCGACCACGATCCGGGCCGAGATCGAGGTGGTACGCGTACCCGAGTTCATCCAGGACGGCGCCCCGAACGGCTATTACAACCCGGCCCCGCTCGATGGCTCGCGCCCGGCGCTTTACTATATCAACCTCAAGGACACCCACGATTGGCCGAAATACGGCCTGCCATCGCTGACCTATCATGAGGCGATGCCGGGCCATCACCTGCAGATCAGCCTGTCTCTGGAAAGCCGCGACACGCCGATGCTGCTCCGCCTGTCGCCATTCGGTGCCTATACCGAAGGCTGGGCGCTCTATGCCGAGACGCTGGCCGACGAACTCGGCGTCTACGAGAACAACCCGCTCGGCCGGGTCGGGATGCTCCAGTCACTGCTGTTCCGTGCTGTCCGCCTCGTCGTCGACACCGGCATCCACTACCGTCGCTGGACCCGCAGCCAGGCCACCGACTACATGGTCCGCACCACCGGTTTCCCGGTGCCGCGTACCCAGCGCGAGATCGACCGCTATTGCGTCGCGCCCGGCCAGGCGTGCAGCTACAAGGTCGGCCACACCGTCTGGACCCGGGTGCGGGCCGAGGCGGAGCGGGCGCTGGGCGACCGGTTCGACCTGCGCCAGTTTCATCAGATCTTGCTCAAAGGCGCGCTCCCGCTCACCATTCTGGAGCGCGAAGTGTCGGGCTGGGTTGAATCGCAGCGGACTTGATCTTTGGCGGGCAACCCTCCTTCGTCCGGCTCGTTCATCCGATCGGACAAGGAGACGAAGCGATGAGGATCGGACTGACCGTCATCATGTTGCTCGCCGGCTGCGCAACGACAGCGCCGCCGGCGGCCGATGGCGGCGCGAATGCAACGCTGGCCGAACCGAACGGTCGCGTTGTCGGCCGCGCAACGGTGACGCAGGAAGGCGGCGGCACCCGCATTCGCATCGAGACAGACGGGCTGGCGGCGGGCTCCTATGGAGTACACATCCACCGCGTGGGACGTTGCGATGCCCCGAGCTTCGAAAGCGCCGGCGCCCACTGGAACCCGACCGGGCAGCAACACGGCTTCCGCAATCCTTCCGGCCGTCATCGCGGCGATCTGCCAAACCTGATCGTTGGCGCTGGCGGTTCGGGCGTTCTCAGCTTCACGGTCCGCGGCGCCATGCTGCGCGGCGAGACAGCCATTCTCGACGCCGATGGCGCGGCCGTCATGATCCATGCCCGGCCGGACGATTATCGCACCGATCCCAGCGGCAATAGCGGCGCTCGAATCGCTTGCGGAGTGCTGGGCTAGATCGGCTCTCCGGCGGCACGCGCCCACTCGGTCTTCGACTCCTCCAGCCGATGGAGGTGCTTTGCCCCGATTGCCAGACCGATCACGGTCAGGACGGGCATGGCGTAAAGCGCCGCGATACCGGTCGGGAGACTTTGGGTCAGCACCGAAACCTTGCCGGCGAAATAGGGGCCGAGCGCCAGCCCGATCATCGTCGTGCCAAGGATGTATGTCGCGCCCGCGGTCGCCCGCATCCTGGGCAGCACGAGATCCTGCAGCGTCGCCACCGCCGCACCGACCCATGCGGATGCGACCATATGGGCGATCGGGTTGACCCAGTAGAAAGCAGCCAGATTGTCGGTGGTGAGCAGGAAGGCGATGATCGGCGCCGGCAGCACCACCGAAATCATGTTGACATAGAGGCGACCGTTCGGGCTGCGTTGTCGCCATAGATCGGAGATATAGCCGCCGAGGATGACACCGATCGCGGCCGAGATGGCGGACGTCGTGCCGATGATGAGGCCCACCTCCGCCTTGGCGGTGAGGCTGGCGAAATAGCGTCCCGCCGCGCCGCCGCCGCCGTAGAAATGCTCCTCGACATAGAATGGTATCCAGAAGCTGGTCGCATAGGTGACGAAGGATATGGAGCCGAAGGCGATCGCCAGCACGACCACGACTGGCGATCCCCAGATCAACGCATAGGTCGGCGGATCGCGATGCTTCAAGGACTGCACCCAGGAATAGATCGCATAGGCGCCGATGCCGTAGGCGAGCCATTGCGGCCCGTCGCCGGTGAGCCGGTAGAGGCCGAAGGCGATCATCGCAACGACACCCAGCGCGATGAGGTTGGTCTTCAACGCACCGGGAATCCTCGCCACGGTGATCAATGTCAGCGGTGGCAGGATCGCCGCCAGTTCGCGCCCGAAGTCGCGCCAGGCGTTGGGGCGAACGACCGGTTCGGGCGTTCCGTCCGAGGCGCCGCGCAGCGGCTCGCGAAGGGTCAGCACCCAGAGCGCCAGCAAGAGCCCGGGCAGGCCGACGGCGAGAAAGGCCGCCTGCCAGCCGGCGAGGCCGAGCGGCGCTGCGGCCGCATCCGGATAGGCGGCGTTCCATCGGGCGACCACGAGGCCGCCGATCGGGAGGCTGAGCGCGCCGCCGATATACAGGCCGCTGGAGTAAATGGAGAGCGCCGTGGCGCGCCGTTCCTTCGGAAAGGAATCGGAGATCATCGAATAAGCGGCAGGCGATGCGCTCGCTTCACCGATACCGACACCGATCCGCGCCGCCGCGAGCATTCCAAAGCTGGTTGCGAAGCCCGATAACGCGGTCATCGACGACCAGAGCGTGAGGCCCATGGCCATCAGTCGACCCCGATACCAGCTGTCCGCCAGCCGCCCGAGTGGGATACCGAACAAGGCGTAGAAGACGGCGAAAGCAGTCCCGTAGAGAAAGCCGATCTGGGCGTCCGTGACGTTGAGGTCGCGCTTGATGTCGCCGACCAGGATCGAAAGGATCTGACGGTCGATGAAATTGATGATGTAGACGAGGACGAGGACGAACAGGGCGTACCAGGCATAAGCGCCGATGCGCGGGGCAGGGCGTGCGGCCGGCGCGGCGCCCTCGACGATCGTCGCCATTCGTGCACCCTCTCTTCTTGTTTGACCCATGGCTAGCAGAGCCCCGCGCTTTGGCAACGCTGGACTAGCCGAGCGGGTAATCGGCGACGATCGAATAGACCGCCTGTTCGGCGGTAAGGTCGCTCTCGAACAGGGCGAACCGATCGACGGTGAAATACGGGCTCGAAAGGCTACCCGCCTGTTCGATGAAGGCGCCGATCGGTCCGGCCCGACGGCCGAGCCGCGCGAGCGTGATGTGGGGAACGTACGCCCGGCGCTCAGGCTCCAGGCCAGCGCGAACCAGCGCCTGATCGATCTTCCGATGCAATGCTGCGAGCATTGCCTGGGGTTCTACTCCGGCCCAGATCGCGTCCGGCTTGCCGCGCTGGTTGAAGTAGCCGACGCCGGCCAGCCTGATGTCGAACGGCGCTTGATGGATCGTGCCGAGGACGGCGTGAACGTCCTCTGCCCGCCGCCGATCGACATTGCCGATAAAGCGCAGGGTCAGATGGAGTTGATCGTCGGTCTGCCAGCGTGCGCCGCCGATTCCCCCCATGACCGCGACTAGACGCTGGCGCAAAAGACGCGGCGGGCGGATTGCGACGAACAGGCGCATGGCCCGTTCTACCGGCCGGCGTGAGGCGGGTTAACCCTTTCCCGTCCGGTTTCGCTTGAATCCGTCCCGCGATCCCCCGATATTGGACACAGTCGGCGGATGATCGTCGGGAAAGGGAGTTTGAACGATGGCCAATTGGTCTGACCCGCAAGTGAGCGTGACGCCGCAGGGCGGCACGGTCGGTACGGCGACGGGTGTATCCGTCGACGCCGGCCTGCGGGCGCACATGCTGTCCGTCTACAATTACATGACGTCGGGCATCCTGCTTACCGGCGTGGTCGCGCTGTTGTTCGCCTGGGGCGGAGCGGATTCGCTCGCCGCCCAGGTGTTCATCAATGGCGGGATCCTGCGCTGGGTGGTGATGCTGGCTCCTCTCGGCATCGTGATGTGGCTGAGCTTCGGCTCTCATCGTATGTCGCAGGGGACGGCCCAGGTTCTGTTCTGGACTTTCGCGGCGCTTATGGGTGCGTCGCTGAGCTATATCTTCCTGATCTATACGGGTGGCTCGATCGCGTTGACCTTCTTCGCGACGGCCGCGGCGTTTGCGAGCCTGAGCCTCTATGGCTACACGACGAAGCGCGATCTCAGCGGCATGGGCACCTTCCTGCTCATGGGTCTGGTCGGCCTGATCGTGGCGTCGCTGCTGAACCTGTGGCTGCGTTCCGAGCCCATGATGTATGCGATCAGCGGCATCGGCGTCCTGATCTTCGCCGGCCTCACCGTCTACGACACACAGAAGATCAAGAGCCTCTACTTCCAGCTGCCGGGCGCCGAGCTCGGCAAGGCGGCGATCATGGGCGCGCTGGAGCTCTACCTCGACTTCATCAATATGTTCCTCTTCCTGCTGCGGTTCATGGGCAGCCGCGACTGAGGATTGACGAAAGACAATGCCTAAAGGCCCGGCGGCAACGCCGGGCCTTTTTCATGCGCGCAGGTGGCGGCGGAAGAAGTCGATCGTCGCGGCCCACGCCTGGCCGGCCGCCTCGGCGTTATAGCGCTGGGCCGACGTGTCGTTGTGGAATGCGTGGTCGACGTCCGGAAACTCGCGCAGCTCGACCGTCCTGCCCGCAGCGCGCAGGGCCTCCGCCCAGGGCCGCCCGGTCGCATTGACCCGATCGTCGAGCCCGGCGAGCACGATCAGCATCGAAGCCTCCACACGCTGGGCTTCGGCTGGATCGGGGGCGGGGCCATAAAATGGAACGGCGGCGGCCAGCGCGTCGCCCGCCGCCACCGCCAGCCGGTTGACCATCGCTCCGCCCCAGCAAAAGCCGATCAGGCCGACCGGCGTCGGCTGCGTCTCGAAAGGGCGAACAATCTGCTGCGGTGCGTGGAAGAGCCGGACCAGCGCGGTGCCTGTCGCAACTGCGCGGTCCATGTCGAGCGCACGGATCGCTGTCCGCGCGGCGTCCTGGTCGGCGGGCGTCGCGTCACCGCCGAGGGACAAAAAATCGGGGGCGAGGGCGTCATAGCCCGCCAGCGCCGCTCGCCGTGTCACATCCCGGATGTGATCGTTGAGGCCGCGATTCTCATGGATGACGATCACCGTTGGTGGACGGCTGCGGCCGGGCCGCGGCAGCAGATCCCTCCGGATAGCGCGATAGGCGCGCACATAATGGCCGTCGAAGCGCAGTTCGTCATTGCGGGTCCGCAGCCGCGCATCGTCCGCCGCCACCTGCGGTGTGGCCTGCGCGTTCGCGGCGATGCCGGACAGCATCAGGCTGGCCGCCGCCGCGCCGCCGGCGATCCGGGTCAGTTCGGTCATGAAGACGCGGCGGTCCATCCCTTCGTGCGTGAATCGGTCATAGAGCGCGATCGCATCGCGCAGCCGCCGTTCGCTCATGCCGGTTGTGGCTCTTGTTGCGGCGCCGCCGCATCGTCCAGTTCGTTGGCGCGGGCGGCGGCCGGGCGAGACTGGATGCGACCGACATAGTCCTCAAAGGCCGGACGCTTCTCGATCGTACCGAACATCATCCCCCAGCCGATCTGGGCACCGACGTAAAGATCGGCGGCAGTGAACTGTTCGCCGCAGATATAGGGTCCGGGCGTCAGCGCGCCCTCGAGCGCGTCGATAACGGCTTCGTAGCTGCCATAGCCGACCATCGCCGCCTTGTCCGGCGGGGCGAGCGTACCGAGCGACTTTCCCGTCACGGCCGCCTCGACCGGCCCAGCCGCGAAGAACAGCCAGCGGTAATAGGGACCGCGCGTCTTGCTTCCCGGCGGCGGCGCGAGGTTGGCGCCCGGAAAGGCGTCGGCGAGATAGGCGCAGATCGCTGCCGCCTCGGTCACCACTACGTCGCCATGCCTGATCGCCGGAACCTTGCCCATCGGGTTGATCGCCAGATAGTCGGCGCCCTTCATCGTCGTGCCGTAATCGAGCAGCACCGTTTCATAGGGTTCGCCTACTTCCTCCAGCATCCAGCGGGCGATCCGCCCGCGCGACATGGGGTTGGTGTAGAAGACAAGATCGGTCATCGCGCGGCTCCTCTTTTCCGCTTTCCCATAAACGCTGCGCGAGGCGAACGGGAGTCGG
>JBFWUJ010000007.1:16240-17388 GCA_050247295.1 Sphingomonas sp.
GCCTTGCGCTTCTGCTTGTCGGTATATTTGTCCTTGTCGCCCTGTGGCATCCTTGCTCTCCCGATGCACCCGATACAGAACGTTTCACCGCGCTCCGGTATCCCTGCGAAAAGCATGATGGCGATCAGCGACGACCGGCGATGGAACCGCAATGGTGCGAGACGGTTTTAATCGAACGCGCGCGAGAGGAGGAGGGCATGGCCGTCTTCGATTTCGGCCAAATTGTGGCCGTAACCCCCAGGACCCAAGCCGAAGAGAAGGATCATTGGCTCGATCGGGCTGCGGCTCATTTCGACCTCGGCCAGGAGGCTGAAGACAGCCGGGTGAGCTGGGCTCATCTCCAGCTCGCGGAGCGGTGTCTCGACCGGGTTTACGGCGAATCGGCGCCGGCCGAGCCCGAACTGGTGCGAATAGCCTGAACGGCGCCCGTCACTTCGTGTAGATGGCAGCGCGCAAGCCATCGACCCGTCGTCGGCCTTGGGATAGGCTGGGCCGATGGTGGAGCGAGTGCGCGGCTGGGTCTGGGTTATTCTGGCGATGTTTGCGCTGGCGTTGCCTGCGCCGGCCACGGCCCAGAGGATCGTCGCTGTCGGCGATGTGCACGGAGATTACGCCGCTTATGCGGCAATTCTTCGCGCCGCCAGGCTGATCGACGATAGGGATCGCTGGATCGGCGGCAATGCCGTCTTCGTGCAGACGGGCGACGTCGCCGATCGGGGTCCGGACAGTCTTCGCATCATCCGCAGCCTGATGCGTCTCCAGCGCGAGGCGTTGCGCGCGGGCGGCCGGGTTGTCGCGCTGGTTGGAAATCACGAGGCGATGAACGTCATAGGCGACCTGCGTTATGTCCATCCCGGTGAATATGCCGCGTTCGCGGATCGGGATTCCCGCCGCCGCCGGGATCAGTTCTACGCCACCAACCGTGGCGCCATCGAGCAACATTATCGCGCACGCGACGCGCAGCTCGCGCGTGAACAGATTCGGTCCCAGTTCGAGCGCGATACGCCCCTCGGGCAGCTCGAGCACCGTGCCGCCTGGTCGCCGAACGGCGAGGTCGGCCGCTGGGTCGCGTCCAATCCCGCCGTCGCCCTGATCGGCGGCAATCTTTTCGCCCATGGCGGCGTCGGCGCGGCTTATGCGGATGTCTC
>JBFWUJ010000007.1:17488-38177 GCA_050247295.1 Sphingomonas sp.
GCTGCACGCGGTCGGAGCCGTCGCCGGCGCGACGTCTGCGCGTTTCCGCCGCTGCGGATCGAATTCCCGGCTCGGCCGGCGGCGACATCCCTGTTCGCGGGCCAGCGCAGGCTGCGCCTCGTCACCCACTGCCAGCCGTCCGAATCCTTCCGTAATTTCACCCTGCTCGAATATGCGGCTTACCGTATCCAGAACGTTGTCAGTCCGCTGGCGGCGCAGGTCCGCCTCGTCCGGATTGACTATGTGGACGGCAATTCCGATCGGCCTTTCATCAGCCGGATGGGGTTCTTCATCGAGGACATGGACGATGCCGCGCGCCGCAACGGTCTGGTGGAAACCGAATTTCGCCAGCGCGTCCGCGTCGCCCAGCTCGACAATGTCGCTGCCGCCCGCGCCGCCGTCTTCCAGTTCATGCTCGGCAATCTCGATTGGGCGCTGAACGCCGGGCCAGCGGGCGAAGCCTGCTGCCACAATGTGAAACTGTTCGCGCCGGCGGGCGCGACGACGGCGCTGATCGCGGTGCCTTACGACTTCGATTATTCCGGCCTCGTCAATGCGCCTTATGCGGTGCCGCCGGAACAGGTGCCGGTGCGCAATGTCCGCACTCGGCGCTATCGCGGCTTTTGCACGCACAATCAGGAGGCGCAGGCGGCGGCGGCCGAATTCTTGGCTGCCCGGCCCCGCATATTCGCCGCTTTGAACGCGGTTCCCGAGCTGGATGAAGGCCCGCGCCGGTCCGCGACCGCCTTTCTCGAACGCTTCTTCGACGAGATCGCGACGCCACAGGACGTCGAGCGCAATTTGCTCAGAACCTGCCTCTAGTCGGCGGTTGGATAGATCGTCAGCCGGCCGGGGCCCCCGCTGTCTCCGGCTTCATCGGCCACGGCAAGAGCACCGTTCGGCATTGCGGCCACACCTTCCGCCTGCGGATGCCGTGCCGCGTCCAGTACCCGCTGCGCGACGACGGTGCCATTCTCGTCCAGTTGCAGCAGCAGCCGGTTACGCGCCGAAACGATGAGGATTCGCCGGCGCGCCGCATCCCAATCGATCGACGACGGTGCGAAGCCGCGCCGGTTCTCGCCGAGCACGTCCGATAGATCGGCGTCGACGAAGGGCTGCGCCGCCCGCCGCCGCGCGGCGATCTCCCATGAGAAGATCAGCAGCCGGCCACGATTGCCGCGCCCGCGAACATCCTTGCACAGGATCAGCAGCTCGCCCGGTCGAGGCGACAGCGACAGCCCTTCTATCTCGCACTGATCACCGGTGCCGGTGTCGATGGTGTCGGCTTCGACCGTCGCACCGTCCGCACCGGCGGCGAAGCTGCTCAGGATACCGTTGCTGGTGATCACGAAGATACGGCCGTCCGCCGCGGCGATTCCTTCATAATCGCCCCGGCCACCGAAGCGGAAGGCGCGCCGGACCTGTCCGCTGGCGACATCGACTTCACTCACCATGCCGCGCTCGTCATTATGCGCGAACAAGCTGTTCGGACCGGCGACGGCGAGCCCGGAAATCTCTCTCAGGCTCTCAGGCAAAGAGATCACGCGCACCCCGTCCGCCTCTGCCGTCGTGGCGTTGGCTTCGTTGGCCGCAGGATTTGCAGTGCAACCGGCGAGCAGCAGCAGCAAAGCGGGCAATCTGGTCATTGCTTGTCCTTCTTGCGCTTGTCCCGCCGCTCTTCCTCAGGCTCGCAATCCTCGTCATCATCGTCATCGGCCCACGGCACGTTGCTCTTGCGCATGAAGCGTTCGCCGCCCCGGCGATGGCCGTAATCGGTCATCCAGAGCACCAGGAAGACATAGTTGAATGCGATCGACATCACGATCGCCAGCTCGACCGCGCCGATTCCCGCCGACAGGCCGATGCCGATCGACAGCAGGATGAAGAGGACGTCTCCGGGGCTCTTGAGCGCATTCCGGAACTGCACGCCCGCGGCGATGCCCGCGAGGCTGAAGGCGAGAGCAAGCGAATTGTGGACGACGATGACGATCGATGTCACGATCACCGGCAGCAGGATGATGGTCTGCACCAGCGACTGATCATATTCGTCGCGGTGCCGGATCTTTATGTAGGTCCAGCTGCACGGCAGCGCCGCGACCAGCGCGCCGATGATCGCGATCACCAGCCACATCAGGCTCTCGCCCATATTGCCGACCTGGGATGCGCCGATCTGTACGCCGGACCGGCCGGCCGGCTGGTTGATGAGCGCCTCGACCCCGCCGACGGGAAGGAAATCGATCAGAGGCGGATAGAGCCGGAGGGCGAGCAATAGCCCGAGCCCCAGCGCCGCATAATAGACCGTCAGCCAGGCGAGCAGCTTGAACGTGCGCATCGCTTCCCCTCTCGCCTCCTGTTTAGCGAGCCGCGCAGCCGTTACAAACGGTTACAAATTTTCGCAGGCCTGAACCAAGATTAAACTGTCCATTCAGGGCGCGGCGGGCAAAGGCGCTGGCATTCGCTTTGTGGAGTTGCTTCGTGTCCAGCCTGCGTTTCTCCTCGCTCCTGTTGTTGCTCGCCGGCGTCGCGCCGTCGGCCCTGTTCGCGCAGGAAGCGCCGCCGGCCGGCGAGCTTGTACCCGCCGCGCAGGACGGGTCCGCGACACAGCCGGATGAGAATGACGCTATTGAGGACGATGAGGGCGAGGCGATCATCGTCGTAGGGCAGGCGCCGCGCGGTTCGGTGCCCGGCAATATCCGACCCATTGAAACGCTCAACGCGCGCGACGTGCGCTCTTATGGCGCATCGTCGGTCGGCGAGCTGGTCGAAGCGCTGGCGCCGCAGACCCGGGGCGCCGGGAGCGGCCCGCCCATCGTTCTGCTCAATGGCCAGCGCATCTCCAGCTTCGGCGAGATTCGCGGCATCCCGCCAGAGGCGATCAGCCGGGTGGAGATTCTGCCCGAGGAGGTGGCGCTGCAATTCGGGTATCGGCCGGACCAGCGCATCGTGAACATCGTCCTGCGCCAGCGCTTCCGCGCTGTCACCGCGCAGCTTCGGCATCGCACCGCGACCGATGGCGGATTTTCGGCGAATACCGCCGAACTGGGCATGCTGAGGGTCGGACAGAACGACCGCTGGAACGTCGAAGTCGAGTTTTCGGACCAGGGGCCGTTGCTGGAGAGCGAGCGGCGCATCCGCCAAGCCGCGACCTCGTTCGATCTGCTCGGCAATATCGTCCCGGCGCTTGGTTCCGAGATTGATCCGGCCTTAAGCGCCCTTGCCGGAGGTCCGGTCACGATCGCTGGCGTTCCCACCTCGGCGGTCAACGCTGCACCAGGGCTCGCCGATTTCTTGCCCGGGGCCAACAATCGGAATGTCAGCGACGTCGGCCGCTACCGCAGTCTCGTCGATGCGACGCGTCGCCTGCAGGTCAACGGCACGTATAGCCGCACCGTCTTTGGAAATGTAGCCGCATCGCTGAACCTGCGGGCCGAGGCGACTGAATCAGCGCGGCTCTTCGGCCTGCCGGAGGTCAGCCTGACGCTTCCCGCCGGTAATGCGTTCTCGCCGTTCGGCGGCGATGTGATCCTCAACCGCTACTACGATGGCGGCGGACCGATCCGCCGGGATGCCAACAATCTCATGCTCCACGGCGGCCTGACGATGACGGGCGATCTGGCGCCGCAATGGCGCTGGAACCTGACCGCCAACTACGATTGGACCCGTCAGGTGAGCCGCACCGGCAACGGCTTCGATGCAGCTCTTATTCAGGCGCGGCTCGATGCCGCCGATCCCGCGCTCAATCCCTATGCGCCGTTTCCGGCCGGCACGCTGTCGGCAATCGCCGACGATCGCGTCGAATCGCGCACTCAGAACGCCAACGCGCAGCTGCTTGTGAACGGACGCCTGTTTCAGTTGCCGGCCGGCCCTGTCACAGCCAGCTTCCGGATCGGCGGCGCATCGCTGGGACTGGAAGGACAATCCTTCCGCGGCGGCGCGACCGATATCCGCGATCTCAATCGCACCACTGGCAGCGGCCAGGTCAGCATCGACGTGCCGATCGCTCGCCGCAGCCGCGATGTCCTCGCCTTCCTCGGCGATCTCTCCCTCAACGCCAATGCAGAGGCGGAGACGGTGTCGGATTTCGGCACGCTGACAACCCTCGGCGCGGGCCTCAGCTGGTCGCCGCTGCCGGCGGCCCAGTTCATCGCCTCCTATCAGCGGCGGGAAGTGGCGCCCACGGTGCAGCAGCTTGGCGATCCGTTGCTGCTCGATCCCAACGCCCGAATCTTCGATTTCCAGACCGGGCAGACGGTGGACATTACCCGGATTACCGGCGGCAATCCCGACCTGCTGGCGGAAACCCGCCGCATCCTGCGGCTCGGTCTCAATGTCCGGCCATTTTCGGAAACCGATCTGGTCTTCACCGCCAATTATGTCCGGACCCGGATTGACGATCCGATTGCCCAGTTCCCTACGGCGACACCGGAGATCGAGGCGGCCTTCCCCGGGCGCTTCGTCCGCGATCCTGCCGGAAATCTGCTGAGCATCGACAGCCGGCCCGTCAATTTCGCGCGGGCCGAGCGGCAGGAACTGCGTTACGGCGTCACCTTCTCACGGCCGATCCAGAACACCCCGCCGCCGGGCGGCTGGGACGCGTTCCGGCAGCGGATGCGGGAGGCGCGCGCGCGCGGAGAAGGCCCGCCGGAGGGCTTCCGTCGGCGGGGCGGCGGCGGCGGTGAGGGCGGCTTCGGCGGTGGCGGCCGCCGCGGCGGTTTCGGCGGGCGGGGTCGTGGCGGCTTTGGCGGCCGGGGCGGCCGGATCAATTTCGCCATCTTCCACAATATCCGCCTTCAGGATCGGGTACTGATCCGTCCGGGCGTTCCGGAACTGAATTTCCTTGACGGCTCGGCGGCGGGCAATCTCGGCGGCCAGCCACGGCACGAGGTCGAGGTTCAGGCCGGCATCTTCCGCGACGGCATGGGCGCCCGGCTCAGCGGCCGCTGGCAAAGCGGCACTCGAGTCGACGGGGCACTCGGTGGCGCCACCGATCTCGAATTCTCTTCGCTGGCGACCGTGAACCTGCGACTTTTCGCAGATTTGTCGCAGCAGCGCGCGCTCGTCCGTCGCGTGCCGTTTCTGCGGGGCACCCGGATCTCGATCGAGTTCGACAATCTGTTCGACCAGCGGATCGAGGTCCGCGACGGCAACGGCGTCATGCCGCTCAACTATCAGCCCGGCTACGTCGATCCGATCGGTCGTTCGGTGACGATCAGGCTGCGGAAGCTGTTTTTCTAGCCGTCCTTTAGCGATGCCATGTCGATGACGAAGCGGTATTTGACGTCGCTTCGCAGCATCCGTTCGTAGGCCTCTTCGATCTCGTCCATTCGGATCATCTCGATGTCCGACACGATTTCGCGTTCGGCGCAGAAATCCAGCATCTCCTGAGTTTCGGCGATGCCGCCGATCAACGACCCGGCGAGGCTCCGCCGGCGGAAGATCATGTTCATGATGGCGGGCGACGGGTGCGGCCGTGGCGGCGCGCCGACCAGCGTCATCGTTCCGTCGCGCTTGAGCAGCACCATGAAGGCATCCAGATCGTGCGACGCCGCCACCGTATTGAGGATGAAATCGAGGCTGTTGGCGTGGGCCGCCATCTCGCCCGCGTCGCGCGATACAACGACGTCGTCCGCCCCCAGCGCCATCGCCGCGTCGCGCTTGTCCGGCGAGGTCGTGAAGGCGACGACGTGGGCGCCCAGTGCGTGGGCGAGCTTGATCGCCATGTGGCCGAGACCGCCGATGCCCACCACGCCGACCTTATGGCCGGGGCCGACATTCCAGTGACGCAACGGCGACCAGGTCGTTATGCCGGCGCACAGCAGCGGCGCCGCGGCGGCAAGGTCCGCCTCATCATGTTTGATGCGCAGCACGAATTCTTCTCGCACGACGATCGAATCCGAATAGCCGCCGAGCGTGTTCTCCCCGGTCACCTTGTCGGTGCCGTTGTAGGTGCCGACAAAGCCGCCCTCGCAATATTGTTCCAGCCCTTGCTGGCAGGACGCACAGGTCAGGCAGGAATCGACCAGGCAGCCGACCCCGACCAGATCGCCCACGTTGAACTTTCCGACCTGCTGTCCGACCGCCGCTACGCGGCCGACGATTTCGTGCCCGGGCACGCACGGATAGACCGTTCCCGGCCATTCGCTGCGTACCTGATGCAGGTCCGAATGGCAGACGCCGCAATAAAGGATATCGATGCGGACATCGTTCGGCCGCAGCTCTCGCCGCTCGAAGCTGTAGGGAGCGAGCGGCGTCTCGGCGGATTGGGCGGCATAGGCTTTGGCGGCGGGCATCGGACGTTCCTTCGCGGGAGGAGACGTCTCATCTACGCCCACGGCGCACGCGACGAAAGGGCGGCTCCCGCAAGGGAACCGCCCTCCTTGTCGAACGATCGAATGACTTACTTGAGCTCGACGGTGCCGCCGGCCTCTTCGATCTTCTTCTTGATCTCCTCGGCCTCGGCCTTGGAGACACCTTCCTTGATCGCCTTCGGCGCGCTCTCAACCAGCGCCTTGGCTTCGCCCAGGCCCAGATTGGTGATCGCGCGGACCTCCTTGATCACGTTGATCTTCTTGCCGCCGTCGCCGGTGAGGATGACGTCGAACTCGGTCTGCTCTTCGGCGGGCGAAGCGGCGCCGCCGCCACCGGCCGCGGGGCCGGCAACCGCAACCGCCGCGGCGGCCGAAACGCCCCACTTCTCCTCGAGCGCCTTCGCGAGGTCGGCGGCTTCGAGAACGGTCAGCTCGGAAAGCTGATCAACAAGTGCATTGATGTCTGCCATGATAAGTCTCCAGTTCGGGGCTTCGTTCGCCCCGGGTTCAGTTCAAAAGTCGGTTCAGGCGGCGTCCTTGGCGCCATAAGCGCCGAACACCCGGGCCAGCTTCGCGGCCGGCGCATTGACGACCTGTGCGATCTTCGTACCGGGGGCCTGGACAAGGCCCACGATCTTGGCGCGCAGTTCGTCGAGCGACGGAAGCGCGGCGAGCGCCTTCACTCCTTCCGCGTCGAGCAGCGTCTGCCCCATCGCGCCGCCGACGATCTCGAGCCTGTCGTTCGTCTTGGCGAAATCGACCGCCGCCTTGGCCGCGGCCACCGGATCGGTGGACGTGGCGATGGCGGTCGGCCCGGTCAGCAGGTCGCTGATCGGGGCATAGGGCGTGCCTTCGAGCGCGATGAGAGCAAGCCGGTTCTTCGCGACCTTGAAGGCGGCGCCGGCGTCGCGCATCCGGTTCCTCAGATCGGTGGACTGGGCCACCGACAGGCCGAGATTGCGGGTGATGACCACCACGTTCGTCTCGGTGAACGTCTGCTTGAGCGCGGCTACCGCTTCTCTCTTTTGAGCGCGATCCATGCTTCTTCCTTCACACTTCGCCCGGCGAACCGGGCGCACGAAAACGCATGAGCGGAATGCCCACACGCGGTCCGAAGGGGAGGGGTCGCGCCCGCAGCCTGGGAGGCTCAGGGCAGTCCGTGTCATGGCATCGCACGCCGTCACGGCAAAAACTCTTCCCCGTCTAGGCTGGAGATTAAGGGGCAAGCCCCGCCAGCTGTCTCGGACGGAACGTCCGGGGCCAAAGCCCCGGGCGAAGCGGCGCGTCTAGCGTCTCTCCCCGCAATGTCAACCGCTGCCGGCCGGCACCCCCGCCAACCTATTGTCGTCGCAAGCAATTCGTGCATTAATCGGGTTATGAGGCGGTGCAGCACGGTCTTTCTCGCGGCGGTCCTCGGCCCCGCACTGATCGGGCCGGCCGAGGCGAACCTTCAACTGCGCGACCTGCGCAACGATACCGCCGCGCCGATCGTCGTCACCGGAGAGCGGCCGACACGGGCGCAGGCGCGCGCGCGGGCGGCGAGCTTCGTCCGCGAGGTCGGCATCGCGCGGGGCGATACGGCGGCGGCACGCTGGACGGATCCGGTCTGCCCGCGCGTGCTCGGCATCGCTCAGCCTTATTCGGGTATCGTCGAGGAGCGGATGCGCGAGATCGCCCGGGCGGCCGGGATGCTGGTCGCGCCGGCTGGCTGCCGCACGAATGTGTCGGTGAGCTTCGTCGGCGACGCCGCGGGGCTGATGCGCGAGATCGACCGGCGATCGCCGACCCGGCTTCAGGAGGTCCCGAGGAACGAGCGCGATGCGATGCTGAACGGCGATGCGCCGGTGCGCTGGTGGTATCTGACCGAGACCCGCAGCCGGCACCGGATGCGCAATGCAGCGCAGTCGGTGCGGACGCAGCAGGGAGGCGGCGGCACCGGGGGTCGGAGCCAGGAAAGCTCGCCAACCATGGAGTTGGAATCGCTGTCGGAATATAACAGCAGCATCATCAGCACCTTCGGCGCGCGCACGATCATCGATGCCAATGTCGTCGTCGATCTCGACCGGGCCGAAGGGCGATCGCTGCAGGCGGTCGCCGCTTATGCCGCCTTCGTTTCCTTCGCGGAGGTGCGACCCAGCGAGCGACCGCCAGCCGGCTCGATTCTCGGCATGTTCGGAGACGAAACCGAGGCGCGCGGGCTCACCGATTGGGACATGGCGTTCCTGCGCGCGCTCTATCAGCTGCCGCTCGATCGACCGGCGCGGCGCCATCGCGGATTGCTGGTGCGCGACATGGTGAACTATCAGACCGGCGGCTAACGCCGGTCTCCTTCATCTGCCGGTGGCCGCGCCTCTGTCGAGGCTATTGACGGTCGACGCCAGTAACCGCCTCCCTATTGCCAAAAAGCAGGTGGGGCGAATTGTGGATTTATCCACAGTTTTCCGGCGATTGTGACCTGTGATCGGGAACGCGGACGCGACGAACGCGTTGGTTGCCTATCCATTCGGTTCGAAAGTCTCGAATGGTGTTTGAAGGCTCAATCCTTCGGGAACGAGTGTTCAGGAAACCCCGCCGGGTCAAACCGGCGGGGTTACTTTTCTTCAGCGGTTGGCCGGCCCTGCGGTGGCATTGTCCGGCGTCGTTGCGGGGGCAGGCAAGGCCGGTCGTGCATCGCTGTTGGGAGTGGCTATGCGCGCCGGGGGGCTGTCGTCGAGATCCTGTCCGCGCCGGACGACGATGCCACAGCGTTCGCCTTCGCAGGCAATGACGGTGCCGCTCTGGGTGTTGACGCGAATGACCCGGCCGTCACTGGTCGTGGTCACCTGATATTTTGGTGCTTCGACCTCATCGCCCGAGAGATAGACGCCGGCGCCGATCAGCGCCCCGGCGGCGACGATCGCGGTGACGACCTTGCGAACCGAATCGTTGATCAGATCGGCGAGCGTCACCTCTTCCTTGCGCTCTCGCCGCTCGCGCCGGCTCAGCCGCTCCTCAAGTCCCTCGGCATCTCTGGATCGCCAGTCGCTCATGCCCACACCTTTCCCGCCTCTGCTGTGTTAGTCAGATAAGTCAGTAGCAGCAAGCATCATAGCATAGGAAATCGGGAGGCGCGTTTGATCCTCTTGCCAATTCGGTTCACTTATCATAAATGAGTGAGTGAACACTCAATAATGAGTCGTGCCGTGGCTAGACCGCTGAGCGAAGACAAGAGGGACGCGATTCTGGCGTCGGCTGCCAAGCTGGTGGCCGTCTTGGGAACCAGTGCGCCGACCGCGAAGATCGCCAAAGGCGCGGGCGTCGCCGAGGGGACGCTGTTCACCTATTTCCCGGACAAGGATGCGCTGCTGGCGGCGCTCTATCTCGACATCGAGGGCGAGATCGCGGCGACGCTTGTCGACGATTTGCCCGGCAATGCTTCGGCGCGAGCGCGGCTCCACCAGTTTTGGGACAAGTTCATCGATTGGGGCGCCGCCAATCCCGACAGGCGCAAGGCGCTGAGACAACTCAAGGTTTCGGATCGAATCGGCGAGGACAGCCGCCGCTGCGGCGAGCGCCTGTTCGCCGATTTCATGACCGTGCTGGACGAAGCGCTCGCCGGCCATGCCGGGGACGATCAGTCGGCGGACTATGTCGGTGCCGTTCTCAACGCCTTGGCGGAAACCACGCTCGATTTCATCGCCCGGGAACCCGGGCGACACGCCCATCACCGCGCGCTCGGCTTCGAGACATTCTGGAAGGCGATCGCGCGCTGATATTTTGCAAACGAATGAGTGATTAATCGCTCAATATATCAAAAAGGGAAACCCGATGACCAATCAGTTCAACGCAAAATCCACCACCGACGAAGTCCTTGACGGTGTCGATCTCGCCGGTCGGCATATCCTGGTCACCGGCGTCTCGGCCGGCCTCGGTGTCGAGACGGCCCGGGCGCTCTCCGTTCGCGGTGCAACCGTTGTCGGCACCGCCCGCGACCTCGACAAGGCGCGCGCCGCGACCGCCGACATTCCCGGCATCGTGCTGGTCGAGATGGACCTCGCATCGCTCGCCAGCATCCGGGCCGCGGCTGACGCCCTCGTCGCGAAGGGCGAACAGTTCGATGTCGTCATCGCCAATGCCGGGGTGATGGCGACGCCGTTCGGCAAGACTGCCGACGGCTTCGAAACCCAGTTCGGCACCAACCATCTCGGCCATTTTGTCTTCGTCAACCGGATCGCGCCGTTGATCCGCGATGGCGGCCGCCTGGTGAATCTCGCATCATCGGGCCACCGCTTTTCGGACGTCGATCTCGATGACCCCGATTTCGAGACGACACCTTACGAGCCCTTCCTCGCTTATGGACGATCGAAGACTGCCAACGTCCTGTTTGCAGTGGAGTTCGATCGCCGGCACAAGGCGCGAGGTGTCCGCGCGACGGCGGTCCATCCGGGCGGCATCCACACCGAGCTGGGTCGCCACATGTCGGCGGACATGGTCAAGGGCCTGCTCGATACGCTCAGCACCCGGCGCAATGCCGATGGCTCGCCCTTTGAATTCAAGACGATCCCACAGGGCGCCGCCACTTCGGTCTGGGCGGCCGTTGTCGCGCCCGCCGAGGAGATTGGCGGACGCTATTGCGAGGATTGCCACGTCGCATCGCTGACCGAAGCATCGGGCATGGACCTGAGCGGTGGCGTTCGCGCTTATGCGCTCGATCCCGAAAGGGCCAAGGCGCTGTGGACGCTCAGTGAGCGGATGGTTGGCGAAACGTTCTGAAGCAAAAAGGGCCGGAGCGATCGCCGCTCCGGCCCTTTTTCTTGCATCGCTTCAACGCCGTGTCAGGCGCTGGCCACCTCGGCGATGTCGAGCTTCAGGCCAGGTCCCATCGAGGAACTGATCGCGGCTTTCTTCACATATTTGCCCTTTGCGCCCGCAGGCTTTGCCTTGACGATCGCATCGACGAACGCGTCGAAATTCTTGCGCAGGTCCGCTTCGGTGAAGCTCGCCTTGCCGATGCCGGAATGAACGATCCCGGCCTTCTCGACGCGGAACTCCACCTGACCGCCTTTGGCGGCCTTCACCGCCTCCGCAACGTTCGGCGTGACGGTACCGAGCTTCGGGTTCGGCATCAGGCCCTTGGGGCCCAGCACTTTGCCCAGGCGGCCGACGACACCCATCATGTCCGGCGTCGCGATCACGCGGTCGAAATTGATCTGGCCGCCTTGGACGGTTTCCATCAGATCCTCGGCGCCGACCACATCGGCACCCGCCGCCTTCGCTTCGTCGGCCTTGTCGCCCTTGGCGAAGACGGCCACACGCACCGCCTTGCCGGTACCGGCCGGGAGAGTGACGACGCCGCGGACCATCTGGTCGGCGTGGCGCGGATCGACGCCCAGGTTCAGGGCGATTTCGATCGTCTCGTCGAACTTGGCGGTGGCGTTCGCCTTGGCGAGGCTGATCGCCTCATCGACACCGTAAAGCTTCTGGGTGTCGAGCTCCGCCATCTTCTTCTGCTTCTTGGTCATGGCCATCGGATCAGCCCTCCACCACTTCGAGGCCCATCGCGCGGGCGCTGCCTTCGATGATCCGGGTCGCCGCCTCGATGTCGTTGGCGTTCAGATCCTTCATCTTCTGCTCGGCAATGGCCTGCAGCGCCGAACGCTTGATCCGTCCGCCGGAGACCTTGCCGGGTTCCTTGGAACCCGATTTGATGTTCGCCGCCTTCTTGATCAGGAAGCTCGCCGGCGGCGTCTTCGTTTCAAAGCTGAAGCTGCGATCCGCATAGACGGTGATCGTCGTCGGGATCGGCATGTTCTTCTCAAGGTCCTGCGTGGCGGCGTTGAACGCCTTGCAGAATTCCATGATGTTGACGCCGCGCTGGCCCAGGGCGGGGCCGATCGGCGGCGATGGATTGGCGGTGCCGGCCGGCACCTGGAGCTTGATATAGCCCGAGATTTTCTTCGCCATGTGTCACTCTCTTTCAAGTCGAGCGGTCCAGACGACGGCCGCGAAGCCGTCTCCCGCAGATTTCCAGCACGATTGCGTTGGAAGGCGGCGCCCTTAGCCGAAGCGACGCGAAAGCGCAAACCTCAGAACAGGCGGGTCAACATGTAGAAGGCGGCGCCGACCGCAGCAGAGGCCGGGATGGTGATGATCCAGGCGATCATCACGTTGCCCGCCACGCCCCAGCGCACTGCCGAAGCGCGCCGCGCCACGCCTGCGCCGATCACACAGCCGGTGATCGTATGGGTGGTCGAAACCGGGATGCCCAGCACCGATGCCGTGAATACCATGACCGATCCGCCGGCGGAGGCGCTGAAGCCCTGATGCTGGGACAGCTTGGTAATCCGGCTCCCCATCGTTTCGATGATCTTCCAGCCACCGGAGAGAGTGCCGAGCGCGATCGCGATGTAGCAGGCGATCGCCACCCAATGCGGCACCTGGAACTCGCCGGCGAGATAGCCTGTCGAATAGAGCAGCACCGTGATGATGCCCATCGTCTTCTGGGCGTCGTTCAGCCCGTGGCTGACCGAATAGGCGGCGGACGAGATCAGGTGAAGAATGCGGAAGCTGCGCTCCGTGCCGCCCGCGTCGGCGCCCTTCAGCAGCCAGCTTGAGCCGAGCATGATGAGCATCGACAGGAACATGCCGAGCGTTGGCGACAGCACGATCGCGATGAGGGTGGGCGTAAGCCCGCTCCAGACGATACCCTCGACACCGGCATGGGCGACGCCGGCGCCGACCAGACCTCCGATCAGCGCGTGGCTGGACGAGGACGGGATTCCCTTCAGCCAGGTGACGACGTTCCAGAACATCGCGCCGACCAGCGCCCCGAAGATCACCGCCGGTGTCACCATTTCCGCGTCGATCAGGCCGCGGCCGATCGTCTCCGCCACCTTGTGCAGCTGTGGCAATGCAAGGGTCAGAAAATAAGCGGCGAAATTGAAAAATGCGGCGAAGGCAACCGCCTGGACCGGGCCCAGCAGCCGGGTCGCGACCACCGTCGCGATTGAGTTCGCCGCATCGTGCAGGCCATTCAGGAAATCGAACGCCAGCGCGACGATGATCAGGCCGATCAGCAACGGGAGGGCGAGCTCGTGCATCGCGGGCGCGTCAGGCGTGGTCGATCACGATGCCGTCAATCTCGTTTGCGACGTCCTCCAACGCGTCGACGATGCGCTCCAGATGCTTGTAGATTTCCCGATTGACGATGAACCGCAACGTGTCTTCCGCGCCATAGGCCTTGAACGCTTTCTTGACGCCGGCCGCGTGGATTTCGTCGGCATGGCCCTCCATCCGAACCAGCCGCTCGGTCAGTTCGTGGAGGCGCTTTCCATTGCGGCCGACATCGCGCAGCAGCGGCATCGCCTCGGCGGCCAGCCGGGCTCCGTCGACGATAATCGCCGCCATGTCGCGCATTTCCTGCTCGAACTCAGTGACTTCGTAGAGGTCGATTGCGGCCGCCGTCGCCTGCATCTCGTCGATCGCATCGTCCATCGCTCCGATCAGACCGGTGATCGCGCTGCGGTCGAACGGGGTCAGAAAGGTCTGGCGGACGGTCTGCAGAACCTCGCGTATGATCTCGTCGGCATCATGCTCGCGCTCGATGATCTCGCGGATATGCTCCTGCGGCGATCCGCCCGCGACGAGCAGCCGGGCCAGCGCGTTGGCGGCACCAACCAGGGTTACCGCATGCGCCTCGAACAGTTCGAAGAAGTTTCCCGTCTTGGGCAGCAGCCGCTGAAACCAGCCGAACATTTCGCTCATCCTCGATTTGCGGGCGACGGCGACGAGCATCCCCGTGCGCCTTACCGCCTGCCTGAACTCCGATGCGCCAAAGGATCGGATGAGGTCGCGCAGATCCTCCTCATCCACCGCGTCCGCGGCATCGGCGAGCGTGAACCAGCGCCGTTCGCGCTCGCCCTGTTCCTTCCACGTCTTGAGTTCCCGGTTCACGGCCAGCGGGAACACGTCGACATCGATCATCAATGAAGCGCCGCTGCCGCGCCTCTTGCGATAGCGATAGGAGCCGAGCGCCGTCGGGCAGATGGCACCGCGCACTCCGGCTTCTTCCTCCGCCTCGGACGCGGCTGCCTGGTGTGGGGTCGCGCCCGCCGGCATGTTTCCCTTGGGGATCACCCAGCGCCCGCTTTCGCGGGACGTGACCAAAAGGACGCGGACGGGCGCATCGATGCCTTCGCCTTCGGCGCGATAGGGCAGGGCAGCGATCTGCCTCAACGTTCGAGTCCAGTCGGTCCCTGCTCGGTCATAATGTTACGGTTCGATGACAGATTTATGACTTGGCGCAAGGCGCTAAGAGCCGCAGCGCACAGTTTCCTGTGGACAGCGTGGGTTTCGCCCACTGATCGATTTTTCAATTCTCACTGACGAAGTTTAGTCGTTTTTCTCGATCTCCGACGGTGCCTAACAGACGCTCGCAATCGCGCGCATTTTTGGGAGAGTCGCAATCATGGCTGATAGAGATCCGTCCGCTGGTCAGTGCCCGGTCAGCGGGACGCCGCTGAGCAAGGATAATGTCCGCTCGCTGCTGGGGCGGACCAACAAGGACTGGTGGCCGGAGATGCTGGCGACCGAGATCCTCAACCCCAACGGCACGACCAATCCCTACGGCGCGGACTTCGACTATGCCGAGGCGTTCAAGGCGCTCGATTACGACGCGCTCAAGGCCGATCTCACCGCATTGATGACCGACAGCCAGCCCTGGTGGCCGGCGGATTATGGTCATTACGGCCCGTTCTTCATCCGCATGGCGTGGCATGCCGCGGGGACCTACCGCACCGCCGACGGCCGCGGCGGTGCCAACAGCGGACAGCAGCGCTTCGCGCCGCTCGATTCCTGGCCCGACAATGGCAATCTCGACAAGGCCCGCCGCCTGCTTTGGCCGATCAAGCAGAAATACGGCAAGAACATCAGCTGGGCGGACCTGTTCATCCTCACCGGCAATGTCGCCATCGAATCGATGGGCGGTCCGGTGTTCGGGTTCGGCGGCGGTCGCGCCGACGTGTTCGAGCCCGAGCGCGACATCTACTGGGGCTCGGAAGACAAGTGGGTCAACCAGGGTGTCCAGACCCGCATTTCACCCGAGCACAATATGCACGAGCTCGAAGGCCCGCTCGCCGCGATCCAGATGGGCCTCATCTACGTCAATCCGGAAGGCCCACAGGGCAATCCGCACGACGACGAGGGCATGGCGCGCGACATGAAGGAAACCTTCGCGCGCATGGCGATGAACGCCGAGGAGACCGTCGCGCTCACCGCCGGCGGCCACACATTCGGCAAGGCACACGGCAATGGCGACGCTTCGCTGCTGGGCGCGGCGCCCGCAGGCGGCGACATCGCCGCCCAGGGTTTCGGCTGGGTCAGCGGCCATGAAAGCGGCGGGATCGGCGAGCACACGGTCACCAGCGGGATCGAGGGCGCCTGGACCAACACGCCGAAGGAGTGGACCGAGAATTATTTCCGCCTGCTGTTCGACTACGACTACGAACTGGTGAAGTCGCCTGCGGGGGCCAACCAGTGGCAGCCGATCGACCAGAAGGAAGAGGACATGGCCCCGGCGGCCTGGGACCCGGACAAGAAAGTCCCGACGATGATGACAACCGCCGACATGGCGCTGAAGCGCGATCCGGAATTTCGCGCGATCAGCGAGAGGTTCCGCGACGACCATGAGGCGTTCAAGGACGCCTTCGCCCGCGCCTGGTTCAAGCTGACCCACCGCGACATGGGCCCGAAGATTAGGTATCTCGGCCCCGAAGTGCCGGACGAGGACCTGATCTGGCAGGATCCGGTCCCGGCGGGGACGATGCCGTCGGATGCCGAAGTCGCGGCGGTCAAGGCGAAGATCGCCGACAGCGGCCTCACGGTAAGCCAGCTGATCAAGACCGCCTGGGCCTCGGCCTCGACCTACCGCAAGTCCGACCATCGTGGCGGCGCCAATGGTGCACGCGTGGCGCTGGCGCCGCAGAAGGATTGGGAGGTCAACGAGCCGGAGATGCTCGCCAAGGTGATCGACACGCTCAACGGGCTGCGCGGCTCGATGAGCCTGGCCGATGCGATCGTGCTTGGCGGCGTGGTCGGGCTGGAGAAGGCCGGCGCCACCGACGTCCCGTTCACTGGCGGCCGCGGGGACGCCACGGCCGAGCAGACCGATGCCGACAGCTTCGCGGTGATGGAGCCTGAGGCCGACGCCTTCCGCAACTATGTCGGCAAGAAGAAGCTGGCGGTGAAGACGGAGGAAATGCTGATCGACCGCGCCAGCCTGCTCGGCCTCTCGGTGCCCGAGATGGTGGTGCTGATCGGTGGCCTGCGTGTGCTCGGCGCCAATCACGGCGAACGCGGTCACGGCCACTTCACCAAGCGCTCGGGTCAGTTGACGAACGATTTCTTCGTCAACCTGTTCGACATGACCAATGTGTGGAAGGCGGTCGAAGGCAGCGGCGACGAGGAATATGTCGCCACCGACCGCAAGGAAGGCCATGAAACCTGGCGGGCGACCCGCGCCGACCTGATTTTCGGCTCGAATGCGGAGCTGCGCGCCGTGGGCGAGGTTTACGCCGAAAAGGGTGGTCAGGAGAAGCTCGCCAGGGACTTCGTCGCCGCCTGGACCAAGGTGATGAACGCTGACCGGTTCGATCTAGCCTGACCGGAAGAAAAAAGGCCGGAGCGCACGCCGCTCCGGCCTTTTCATTCTCGCAAGCGGCCGAGGCGCCTATTTCATCCGCTCGACCTGCTCGAATTCGAGTTCGACCGGCGTGGCGCGGCCGAAGATCGAGACCGAGACCTTCACGCGACCCTTCTCGAAATCGAGCTCCTCGACCAGGCCATTGAAGCTGGCGAACGGGCCGTCCAGCACCTTCACATTGTCGCCGATCTCATAATCGACGCTGATCCGCGCCTTGGGCTCGGCCTTCGCCGCCTCATCCTTGGTATTGAGGATGCGCGACGCCTCGGCGTCGCTGATCGGCTGCGGCTTGCCGCTCGAGCCCAAAAAGCCGGTCACCTTCGGGGTGTTCTTTACAAGGTGATAGACGTCGTCGCTCATGTTCAACTTGGCGAGCACGTAGCCGGGGAAGAACTTCCGGTCGCTCGTCACCTTCTTGCCGCGGCGAACCTCGGTCACCTTTTCAGTCGGCACCTCGACCGATTCGACGAGCTGGTCGAGGCCGAGTCGGGTGGCGTCGGCCATGATCTGGTCGCGGACCTTGTTCTCGAAACCCGAATAAGCGTGAATGATGTACCAGCGGGACATGGCTTGGGATCGCTTTCGTTCGTGTGTTCTATGTTTAGCCGAGCAGGGCGAGCAGCCACTGGACGACGGTGCTGAACAGCGAATCGACGCCGAAGAAGAAGATCGCGAGCAGGGTCGTCATGATGATCACCATGAGCGTGGTCATCATCGTCTCGCGCCGGGTTGGCCAGACGATCTTGGCCGCCTCGGTACGGACTTGGCTCAGAAATTGGGCCGGGTTCATTCTCGCCACGTGTCGGTCGCTTTCTGGATCAGGGCTTCGATGTCGGGATCAAGACTAGGATAGGACGGCCGGGGCGCGGGTTCAACCACGGCCGGGCCACCGATCCTACTGGCAGGAGTGGAGGGATTCGAACCCACGACCCTCGGTTTTGGAGACCGATGCTCTAACCGGACTGAGCTACACTCCTAGCCGGGAGCGCACCTAGCGACGCGACCGCCCTTGCGCAAGCGGTCAGGCGGCGGCGCGGTGGCGAGGGTCCGCGATCATGGCGCGCGCGTCCTTGTCTGCCACCGGCCGGGAGAAGATATAGCCCTGGATCTTGTCGCAGCCGAGCTCGCGGACGAGCTTCAACTGCTCCGGCGTAGCCACTCCTTCGGCCACCGTCTGCATGCCGAGGCTGCCGGCAAGGGCAACAACGGCGCGGATGATCGCCGTCGATTCCGGATCGGCGCTGGTGATCGTCTTCACGAAGCTCTGGTCGATCTTCAGCGTGTCGAACTCGGCCTTCCTCAGATAGCCGAGCGATGAATAGCCGGTGCCGAAATCGTCCATTGCGAGGCGAACGCCGAGCGTCTGGATCTGGTCCAGAATCTTCTGCGTGGCGTCGGTGAGCTCGAGGAAGATGGTTTCGGTGACTTCCAGTTCCAGCCGCTCGGGCGGGAGCCCAGCCTGGGTCAGGGCCGAAACCAGGGTCACAATGAACCCCGGATCGCGAAGCTGTCGCGGCGAGACGTTGACGGCGATCGAGATATGGTCGGGCCAGCGGGCTGCCTCCTTGCAGGCCGCGCGCAGCACCCATTCCCCGATCCTGCCCAGCAGTCCCGTTTCCTCTGCGATCGGAATGAACTTGTCCGGTGGCACCTGGCCGAGCTCTGGGCTTTTCCAGCGCAGCAGCGCCTCGAAGCTCCGGATTTCCAGCGTTTTCGCGTCGACCAGAGGCTGGAAGGCCAATGTGAATTCGCCGGCATCGACGGCGCCGTGCAGCGCCAGTTCGATCTTGCGCCGCTCCTCCGCGAGGGCGTGCAGGCCCGGCTCGTAAAAGCAAATATCGTTGCCGCTGCCGGATTTCGCCCGGTAAAGCGCCAGATCGGCGTTGCGCATCAGCTCTTCGACGGTTTCTCCATCACCCGGGCCGATCGAGACGCCGATGCTGGCCCCCACGAACAGCCGCTGGTCGCGATAGAGGAACGGGCCCTGAAGGGCGCTGACAACGGCCAGGCAGAGTTGCTCGACTTCGCTCCGGTCGGCAAGGTCCGGCATCACGATGGCGAATTCGTCGCCGCCCAGTCGGCCGGCGGTCATCTCGTCGGAAATGACGGTCTCGAACGAGCGCGCCACCTCCTGGAGCAAATGGTCGCCGGCGACGTGGCCGAGCGAGTCATTGATGGTCTTGAAGCGATCGAGGTCGATCAGCAGCAGCGCGCACTGACGGCCGCGGGCCTTCGCATCGCCAATCGCGCCCTCGAGATTGTCGAGCAGCTGAAGCCGGTTCGGGAGGCCGGTCAGCGCGTCGTGGCGGGCCATATGGGCGATCCGGTCTGCCGACTGGCGAGCCTGCGTGACATCCGATCCGACGCCATGATAGCCGGTGAAGCGGCCCTGTTTGCTGTAGGTCGGCTTTGCGGAAAGTTCGATCGTCTTCGTGCCGTCGCCGACAGGGATCGAGATGATGAGGTCGCTGAGCATCGACCGTCGGCCGATCGCAGCCTCCGCCGCCGCCAGCGCCCGCCGAACCGACTGGTCGCTGCGCGGCACGTCCTTGAAGAGGTCGATGATGGTCATTCCCTCGAGCTCCTCGACCGGACGGCCGATCGCCCGTGCGAAGCGAGCCGACACATTGTCGAAGCAGAGGCTGGAATTGGTCTGCCACAGCCAGTCCGCGTCGGAGCTCTCGAACTCGCGCAGCAGCAGGCTGACCGTCTCGCTCCGCTCTTCGAGAGCGAGATCGAGACACTTGCGCTGAATGAAGGCTCGGCCGTTGACCAGCACCATCATCAGCATCGCGCAGGTGTACAAGGGCCCGATCGCGGCGATGACGAGGCTGTCGGTCGTCATCAGCATCCGGGTGACGGCGACGCCCATGATGATGACATAGGCGGCCGCTGCGGCTGGGATCGGCGACAGGATGAAGGCGGCGCCGGCCATCATCGTCGCGGTAATGACGCACAAAGCAAGCTGCTGGCCGTGGCTGGCGAATTCGAAGAAATAGCGGGCCGGAAAACCCCAGACGATGGCGAAGAAAACACTGTGATACGCAGCGCGGTTTATGGTCGGCCGCGGCAGCGAATGGATGTGACGGCTGACGAGCTTCGATTTCGCGCGGACGAAGAAGTGCATCAGCAGCGCAAGGCTGACGAGCCAGGCAACAAGCTGGAAGGGCGGGATTCGATCGCCCAGCAGATAGACGACGAGCAGGGCGTTGATCGTCTGGCCCCAGCCGGCGATCACCATCGCGCCGCTCATCTCGACCAATTGTGCGGCACGTACGCGTCCCCAACCGCGGCTGCCCGGTGGCACCGCCCGGTTGAAAACGACCCGCCAGTCGACTTGGGGCAAGCTTTTGTCGGTCATGGCCCTACAGGAAGCCGCCATAACGGAGGAAGCGTTAGGGAAGCGTTATCCTAACGGAGCGGGTAACTCCGGGGGCTTTTCACTTCAGGCGGCGATGTCGTAGGTCTGGATCTCGCCGGACAGATAGAGGTTGCGAGCCTTGGCGCGGCTGAGCTTGCCCGAACTTGTGCGGGGGAGAGAGCGGGGCGGAACGAGCTCCACGACGCAATTGATGCCGGTGATGGCGCGCACGCGTTCCCGGATGCTGTCCCGCAGTCGCGCCCGCTCGGCATCGTCGGACGTGCGGCATTGCACGAGCACCGCCGGCGTTTCCTCGCCACCGGGCGTCTTGATCGCGAAGGC
>JBFWUJ010000007.1:38277-44552 GCA_050247295.1 Sphingomonas sp.
GGCCGGATCATGTCGGCGCCGTTGCCGGCGACCCGCCAGCGCGACAGATCGAAGCGCTCGGCGACGTTCATCTGGCTGGAAACCCGCCGCGCGCAGATGTCGTAGCCGAAGGTCGGCGAATAGCTCATCGAATTTTCGCGGTTGCGGGTGATCAGGTCGAGCCAGGCAAGCGGGCGACGGGCGAAATCCTCGGTCTTGAGATAATCGACCGACATCTGGTTGGCGACCATGGAGAGCATGCAGCCGACGAGCCCCATGTCGTGATAGAAAGGCAGCCACGAAACGCCGCGATCACCTTGTCCGATATGCATGGAATCGGCATGCGCGGCGAGGTTCGCCATCAGCGCCCGATGGGTAATCACGACGCCGTGCGGGAAGCGGGTCGAGCCGCTCGAATATTGCAGATAGGCGATGTCGTCGCTCGCCGGTTGCGGAAGGGAAGCCGCCGGGGCCGGTTCGGTGGCAAAGCGCTCCCAATCGCACACCTCGATGCCCAGCTGAGCGCCGGCGGTGCCGGCCATCTGCAGCTCCGCGGGATGGAGAAGGAGCCGCGGATCGGCGCTACCGAGCTGGACTCCAAGCTGGTCGATATAGCTTTGCGCGCCGCCGAACGAGGTTGGCAGCGGCAAAGGCACCGGCCAGGCACCTGCATAGAGAGCACCGAAGAAGAGCGAGACGAAGTCCGGCCCGGTCTCGGCGATCAGGGCGATCCGGTCACCGACGCTGACCCCGCGGGCAATCAGGCGGCGGGCATGGTCGAGCGCGTCGTCGCGCAGTTCGGAGAAGGGATAGACCCGCACCAGTTGCGCACGATGGTCGTGGAAGTTCATTCCCTTGAGCCCGTGCGCCGCATAATCGAGCGCCTCGGTCATCGTCGCGAAATCGGCGCGGCGCCGGGCAAGCGCGTCGTCGGTCGGCGTCGGCTGGAGAGCGGCGGGCGTTCGCGGTCGTTCGATCGTCTGGCCGTCGGAATTGGGCAAGGCGGCGGACCCTCTTTGCTGTCGGCGCGAAAATGCGCTCATATTCAGAGCCGCTCCAAGCCCGGCGGCGCGTTCATTTTCCGGCTCGACTGTGGCACAAACATGGCGATGCGTCAGGGTCGGACGAGAGGCGAGCGGCCGCCGCTGGACGGTGCGGCGTTGGAGCGGTTCGCGCTGCGTTACGTGGAGCGTTATGCCACCACACGCGCCCGGCTCTCTTACTACCTCCGGCGCAAGCTGCGGGAGCGCGGCTGGAACGGAGGGGAGGAGCCGCCGGTCGAGGCGATCGTCGAACGATTGGCGACACTTGGCTATGTCGACGATACGGCGTTCGCCGATGGCCGTGCCGCGACGCTGAGCCGGCGTGGCCTTGGCGAACGGCGAATCGCGGCCGATCTGCGGGCCGCTGGCATTGCCGAACGGGATTGCGGGGCGGCGCTCGCCGCCGCCCGCGATCAAGCCTTGGCGACAGCGTTGCGCTATGCACAAAAGCGCCGGATCGGCCCCTTCGCCGCGTCGCCCGCCGACCATATCGGCCGGAAGAAGGCGCTGGCGACGATGCTCCGGGCAGGTCATCCAATTGATTTGGCAAGAGAAATTGTATCCGCGTTGCCCGGTGAGGAGATTGTTCCAAACGATACGTGAACGGAACAGTTCACAATCGCTAAATCCATGTTAGATTTGGCTTGGTGGGTAGAGGGGTCCGGCTGCAAGATTGGACCGTGGATGTCGCGTCAGGAAATGGTTCCCGAACATAAGCCCGCTGCGGACGAAGAGGAGCTTGTCAGGCGCGTCGGCACCGTCAAGTGGTTCGACGCGACAAGGGGCTTCGGCTTTGTCGTATCCGACGAATCGGATGGCGACATCCTCATCCATTTCAGCGTTCTCAAGGAACATGACAGGCGGTCGCTCCCGGAGGGGGCGGTCGTGGAATGCCTGGTCGCCGATCAGGAGCGCGGCCTGCAGGCTCGCAAGGTGCTCAGCATCGATCTGTCGCAGGCGATCATTCCGGAGCCGGCGCGCGTCGGCGCCGGGGTGGCGGACCGGATCGATCCCGCCGCCCTGCTCGACGATGCGGGGCCGTTCGAGCCCGTGCTGGTGAAGTGGTTCAACCGCTTGCGAGGCTATGGCTTCGTGGTGCGCGAGGGCGAGGAAAGCGAGGACATCTTCGTCCACATGGAAACGGTTCGTCGCGGCGGTCTCACCGACCTCGTTCCCGAGCAGCCGTTGCGGGCGCGGATTGCGGTCGGCCGGAAGGGGCCGCTGGCGGTCGAGATCGAGCCCGCCTGAGCTTCATCCGTGCAGGATACGGCCCGCCGCATGCACGGTGAGCCCGAGCAGGCAGAGAGAGCCTCCGACAAAGGCGAGAAGGCGCCATTTCACGATGTTGACCGTCGCCTGGATCAGGCTGTGGAGAATGCGAAAGACGACATAGGCCCAGGCCAGCCAGACATTGATCCAGATGTCCCCGCCGCCGAGCAGCGCCAGCGCCAGGGCGATGGCATAGAACAGCGTCGGCTGTTCCATCAGGTGATTGTAATTATGTGCCTTCCACTGGACATGGTCCTCGACCACGCCATCCAGCGACCCTGTCCTGCTGCCGACGCGCCCCTTCATCGACAGGCCGGCGCGCCGCATCGCTGGAAAGCGCACCGCGTAGAGCCAGATTTGCATGACCAGCGTCCACGCAATGAGCGCGACGACCGGCGCGATGATGGCGGCGTTCATGGCTTCTCCCCGTTTCTGAGGGAGCCTGCGTCACCGGAAGGGCGCGTTCAACCCTCAGTCGAACATGCGGCCGAAGGTACGCTTCGCCCGGGTTTTCCAGTGGCCGCGGTGATAAGCGTCGCTGGCCAGCAGCGGCAACACCGAGGTCGCCTCCGCATAGACCATCTGCTCAAGCGCGGTACTGACCTTGCCCCAGCTCGCAGCCTCCTGGAGAGTGGAGGACGAACAGGCACCGTCGCGCACGTCGGCGACCGTGATCTGCACCGCATATTTATGGACCTCGACATCGTCGTGACCGAGGATTTCAGCGCAGACGACAGTATCCTGCGCGAAATTCTTCGGGACCCCGCCGCCGATCATCAGGAGGCCGGTGGTGCCGGCCTGGATCTTGATATCCGTTAGCTCGCGGAAGTCGGCGATCGCATCGAGCACCATATGCGGCCTGCCTGCCTTCATCGCGTCGACCTGATGCTTGACGAGGCCGAAACCCGCCGATGAATCGACGAAGGCCGGGCAGAAGATCGGCACGTCATGCTCGAAAGCGAGCTTGACCAGGCTGTTCTCCTTCTTGCCGTTTTCAACCAGATAGCGGCCCATTTCACGGATGAAGGCGCGTGACGAATAGGCCTTCGCCTCCAGCCCGTCCGCGATCGCGCCGATCGTGTGGTCGCAATCCTGCAGCTGCTCCTCGTCGATATAGGTATCGTAGATGCGATCGATGTAAAGCGAACGCAATGTATCATCGTCAGGAATTTCAATAGCTTGATAGTGTTTGTGACCAAGTCCTTCGAAGAAATCCATATCGACGATCGAAGCGCCGGTGGCGACGATCGCATCGACCATATTGTGCTTCACCAGGTCGGCGTAGAGGTCCATGCAGCCGCCCGCCGAGGTCGAACCGGCGATCACGAGCCAGACCGAACAATCCGGATCGGCCAGCATCTGGTTATAGATGTCGGCCGCCCGGCCGAGGTCGCGGCTGGTGAAGCTCATCTTCTTCATCGCGTCGACGATCGGCCGCGCATCGAAACTCTTGATATCGATATGCTCGACGGTCTTCGACAGCAGCTCCGCCTTGCGAGTGTCGTTGATCGCGGCGTTGGTCATTTCATTCTCCATATCGCGCGGGCCCGGCGAACGCCGGGGCGCGTCTCGTGCCAGGTGGGCCGGCGTTACAGGGTGACGACGTTCGAAGGAACCGCGCGTTCCGCTTCCATGTCGCGGTACAGCGTCGTCATCGGCTCGTCCTCGGCAATCACCTTGAGGTCGGCGCCGAAGCCGTTGAAAGCGGTTCGCATCGCACAGCCATACGCGCCGAGCATGCCGATCTCGACATAGTCGCCGGCCTCGATGTCGGCGGGGAGCATGAACGGCCCGGCCATATGGTCGAGATCGTCGCAGGTAGGCCCATAAAAGCTGAATGCCATGTCCTTCACGGCGGATTGGCGCTCGCGCACCAGGCTTACCGGAAAGCGCCAGCCGACATGGGCGGCGTCGAACAGCGCACCATAAGCGCCGTCGTTGATGTAGAGTGTGTCGCCGCGCCGCTTTTCCACCCGCACCAGCACGCTCGCATATTCCGCGCACAGCGCCCGGCCGGGCTCGCACCACAACTCCGCCGAATAGGAGATCGGCAGATCCTCGAACGAGCGATGGATGGTCTCGAAATACAGCTCGAGCGGGGGCGGCTCCATGCCGGGATAGGATGAAGGAAAGCCGCCGCCGACATCGACGATGTCCACCGTCACGGCGGCCTCGACGATCGCGGCGCGCACCCGCTCCATCGCCTCGGCATAAGCGGCCGGCGTCATCGCCTGGCTACCGACATGAAAGCAGATGCCGAGCGCGTCCGCTGCCTGGCGAGTGGCCATCAGCAGCGACTTCATTTCATTCGGCTCGGCCCCGAACTTCGCGGCGAGGCTGAGCTTGGAATGATCGGAGGAGACCCGGATACGGACCAGCAGATTGAGATCGCTTGCCGCGGCCCCCTCGGTAGCGGTCGCACGGACGATCTTCTCCAGTTCCTCCTCGGTATCGAGGCTGAAGGTGCGAACCCCATAGGAGAAATAGGCCTCGGCAATCGCCTCCATCGCCTTCACCGGGTGCATGAAGCAGAGCACCGCCTGCGGCAGCGTTTCCGCCACCAGCCGCACCTCGGCGATCGAGGCGACGTCATAATGCGTGACGCCCGCGTCCCACAGGATGCGCAGCAGGTCCGGCGACGGATTGGCCTTCACCGCATAGAGCGACCGGCCCGGAAACCTCTCGACGAAGAAGCGGGCGGCGCGCCGGGCGGCGTGCGGACGGATGAGCGTGACCGGCTGAACCGGTCGCAGGGCGGTCGCTAGCCCCAGCGCGTTATGATGGCTGTGCAACTCAAGGGACCTCCAACGGGTAGTGGACTAAAAGCTGCCTTGCGGTTGGAAGTCCCATGGGGCAGCGGACGGGCGATATATGGTCGCTGGGCCCCCATGTAAAGAAGATGTGATTTGGGGCAGCCCATCGGTTTGAAATTATGGCCTTCTGGCCAATATCCGGCTGCTCCCCTAGACATCGGCTGGTGCGAATCCCAACCCCGGATACTGAAATCCGCGAGAAAGGTGACATGTGGCTGACGGATCGAAAAATGGCGGCTTGGACGGATCCTTGCTGGATCGCTTGATTGGAAATTTCCGCGCCCGGATGGTGGAAAGTTGGGATGACGATCCCAAGGCGGCGGCCACGGCGGCCTTCGATGCGACCGCCGTCATGCTGGGGTCGATCCTCAATGAGACGGTTCGCATCCGCCAGCTGCTGGAGGCGAAGAAGGATAACTAAGGCTCGTCCGACCGAGCGACCGGCATGATTCCCCCTTCTTTTTGAGAGGTCCGATGTCAGAGAGACGACCCATGGCGAACGGTGTTGCGGCGGCGATGAAGCGGATCGCCGGCCACGTGACCCGAACGCCGTTGTTGCCTCTCGATTGGCAGGGTCGACGGCTCTGGGTGAAGGCGGAGTGCCTGCAGCAGGGCGGCGCCTTCAAATTGCGCGGCGCGACCAACCGGCTGCTCCAGCTCGACGAGAGCGAGCGAATCAGTGGCGTCGTCGCCTTCTCCTCCGGCAATCATGGCCAGGGGGTCGCGATCGCCGCCTTCCGCCTCGGTGTTCCGGCGACGATCGTGATGCCGGCCGATGCGCCGACGGTGAAGGTCGAGGCGACGCGCGCGGCCGGAGCGGAGATCGTCTTCTTCGACCGGGCGAGCGAGAACCGGGAGGAGATCGGTGCCCGGCTCGCGGCCGAAAAGGGCGCCACGTTGGTGCCCAGCTTTGACGATGTTGACGTGATCGAAGGCCAGGGGACGGTGGGTGTCGAGATCGCCGAGCAACTGGGGCGCGCGCCGCCGCTGGTGATCGTCCCTTGCGGCGGCGGCGGCCTGTCGGCCGGCATCGCGCTCGCCCTGCCGGAGAGTGCGCTGCTGGTCGCCGAACCGGTGGGATGGGACGATATGGCGCGTTCGCTGGCGGGCGGCGCGATCGTGCCGGTCGAGGAACCGGCACCGCCCACCCGCTGCGATGCGCTGCAGACGA
>JBFWUJ010000007.1:44652-50900 GCA_050247295.1 Sphingomonas sp.
GCCTTCCCGGATTCGCTGTTCGTCGAGGATCCGGCCTTCGTGATCCCCGAAGGCGCGATGCTGCTCAGGCCCGGCGCGCCGCGCCGCGCCGGCGAGGCGGTGGAGCTCGAACCGGCGCTCACCGCCCGTTTCGGGAGTGTCGCGCGGCTGGATCGCGGTCATGCCGATGGCGGCGACGTACTGATCCTGCCGGACGAGATTCTGATCGGCCTTTCCGCTCGCACCGATCGGCCGGGTGCGGAGGCGTTGGCGCGGTGGCTCGAAAGCAGGGGCCGGCGCGCGCGGATCATCGCGACGCCGCCAGGCGCGCTGCACCTGAAGACCGCTTGCGCATTGCTCGACGAGCAGACCGTGATCGCCACGCCCGCCCTCGTCGCAGCCGGCCTGTTCGGCGGCCTGGAGGTCGTTCAGACCTCCGACGGCGAAGAGGCGGCCGCCAATCTGTTGCGGGTGAACGACGTCGTGCTGGTCGGGGCGGCTTTTCCGCGGACCATCGAGCGGGTGGTCAATCGCGGCCACGTGGTGCACCCGCTCGGGGTCCAGCAGATCGGCCTGATCGATGCCGGCCTGTCCTGCATGTCGCTGCGCTGGTCGTTCAGCGGATCGGGCAGTTCGGATCGAGCCGGAAGTCGAGATAATCGTCCACTATCTTCATGAGTTCCGGCATCTCATTGGCGAAGAAGTGGTTGGCGTGAGGGATCGTCTTGTGCTCGATCGTGATGTGCCGCTGGGTGCGAAGCTTGTCGACCAGCTTCTGGACCGCGATCGGCGTCACGACCTCGTCCGCATCGCCCTGGACGATGATCCCGCTGGCGGGGCAAGGGGCGAGGAAGGCGAAATCGTACATGTTGGCGGGTGGGGCGATCGAGATGAAGCCGCGCGCTTCCGGCCGGCGCATCAGCAATTGCATGCCGATCCAGGCGCCGAAGCTGAAGCCGCCGATCCAGGTTGTCTCGGCTTCGGGATGGATCGATTGCACCCAGTCGAGCGCGCTGGCGGCATCGGAAAGCTCGCCGATGCCGTTGTCGAACACGCCCTGGCTCTTGCCGACGCCGCGGAAGTTGAAGCGCAGGGTCGCGAAGCCTCGCCGGACGAAGGTCTTGTAGAGCGCCAGCACGATCGCATTGTTCATCGTACCGCCGCCTTGCGGGTGCGGATGCAGGATCATCGCGACCGGAGCGCGCGGGCGGGGTCCGGGGCTGAAACGGCCTTCAAGGCGACCCTCGGGGCCGGGAAAGATGACATCGGGCATAAAAGTTCGGGTCCGGGATAGTGACGCCGCTGCGGATGCTGGCGGCCGGGCGGAGCGGCCTATATAGGTGTCGGTCTCGTTTCGCAACTTTTGCGAATCGTTCGCAATAACGCAGATTGAAATGCATTACCTCGACTATCAGGCGACCACGCCGCTCGCGCCGGAAGCGCTGGAGGCGATGCTGCCATGGCTCGGCGGGCCGGGTAGCGAGGGCTTCGCCAATCCATCGAGCCAGTATCGGGCCGGCCGGGCCGCCTCCGCCGCGGTCGAGCTGGCGCGCGATCGGATCGCGGCGCTGTTGCCGGGCGGCGGCCAGGTCCATTTCACCTCGGGCGCGACGGAGGCGCTCAACTGGGCGTTGCTGTGCGGCGCGCGCCTGGCGCCCGGCGGCCTCGCCGGCAGTGCGATCGAGCATCAGGCGGCGCTGCAAGGGCTTGAGATGCAGGACGCGGAGATCATTCCCGTCGGCGCGGACGGGCTGGTGTCGCCCGCGATCGAGGCGGCCCTGCCGGAGCAGGGGATCGTCGCCTTGATGCTGGTAAACAACGAGGTCGGCACGATCCAGCCGGTCGCCGATTATGCCGAAGCCGCGCATGAAAGGGGCAGCCTGCTGCTCTGTGATGCGGTGCAGGGTTTCGGCCGGATGGCGATTCCGCAGGGACCGGATCTGATCGCGATCAGCGCTCACAAGATTCATGGGCCGAAGGGGATCGGAGCCCTGTGGGTGCGCGACGGCGTGCGGCTGCCGCCGATGCTGCTCGGCGGCGGGCAGGAGCACGGGCTTCGCTCCGGCACTGTGTCGCCCGCGTTGGTCGCGGGCTTCGGCGCTGCGGCCCGCCTGGCGGCGGAGCGGATGGAGGCCGATGCGGCGCATGTGGGGGGGTTGTGGGATATCGCGGTCGAGCTGCTCGCGGGCTGGACCGTCAACGGCTCGATCGAGCATCGCTATCGCGGCAATCTGAACGTGCGGCGCGAGGGCGTGAACGGGGTCCGGCTGCTGTCCGATGCCAGGGGCGTCGCGTTCAGCCTGGGCAGCGCCTGCGGCAGCGGATCGGGCAAGACCAGCCATGTGCTGCGCGCGATGGGGCTTTCCGAAAGCGAGACGCATGCCAGTATCCGTCTGGGCTTCGGACGCTACACGACGGAGCACGAATTGCGGTCCGGCCTTGGCCTGATCGTCGAGGCGGCGGAGCGGCAGCTCAAGTTCGCCGCATGACGCTGGTCCGCTTCATCTCCGCCGACGGCAACCGGATCGACGAGGTGTTGGCGCCGGCCGGATCGCGCCTCCTCGATATCGGCCAGAATGCCGGCCAGCCGCTCGAGGGAACATGCGAGGGCCAGATGGCCTGCTCGACCTGCCATGTCATCGTCGACGCGGCGGATTTTCCAAAGCTTCCGCGCGCGAGCGAGGAGGAGGAGGACATGCTGGACCTCGCCAGCCACGTCACCCGGCACTCGCGCCTTTCCTGCCAGATCTGGCTGACCGAAGCGCTGGAGAGTCTCACCGTCCGGATCCCGGGCGGCGTTCACAACATGCAGGGACGTTAGCCGGGCTAACGGCTCCGTTGACGTTTTTTGCGGCTGGCTGGCGGGTCCGCGCAGGGTAGGGCACGTCAACGCAAGGAGCCTGCAAGATGATTGATCGTCGCACCTTCCTGGTCGGCGGCGCCGCGCTCGCCGCCGCCTGTGCCGAAGCGCCCCTGGTCAGCCAGAATGCGCAGGCACGGCGCGCCGCCGCGCCCGATTTCGCGCCGGTCCTCGCCGGCCTCGGCGCCGGCGCCCGGATCGGCCTGTTCGCGATAGACACCGGCAGTGGCCGGACGATCGGCCATGACGAGCATAGCCGCTATGCGATGTGCTCGACCTTCAAGGCGCCGCTCGCCGGCATGGTGCTGGCGGAGGTCGACGCGGGCCGGATGCGGCTTGCCGACACCCTGCCGGTCTCGCGTGCCGATCTCGTCCCATATGCGCCGGCGGTGGAGGCGGCGCTGGATCGCGGCCGTATGACCCTGGAGGAGCTTTGCGCCGCCATCGTCCAGGTCAGCGACAATGCCGCCGCCAATCTGCTGCTGGCGCAATTGGGCGGCCCGGCAGGCTTCACTGCCTTCGTCCGCCGCTGCGGTGATTCCGTTACTCGCCTCGACCGGATCGAACCCGAGATGAACCGCGTCCGGCGCGGCGAGGAGCGGGACACGACCAGCGCCGCCGCAATGGCCGGGCTGATGCGGACATTGCTCACCGGCGAAGTCCTGATGCCGGCCTCGCGCACCCGCCTCGCCGGCTGGATGGAGGGGGCGTCTACGGGGCGGGATCGCCTTCGCGCCGGCCTTCCCGCCGGCTGGCGGGTCGGCGACAAGACCGGTACCGCGGGCAGCTTCAGCAACGATGTCGCCATCGCCTGGCCGCCCGGTCGCGCACCGATCCTGATCGCCTGCTACGTTGACGCGCCGGCCAGCGACAATGCTGCCCGCAACGCCGCCCATGCCTCGCTGGCGCGGCTTGTTGCCGGCTCGATGGCCTGAGCTTGCATCCCCGGTCCCGCAACGCCATATGCGCTGCGGGAGTCGGGCGGACGGAGTTGTCGCCAACCCGGTCAGGTCCGGAAGGAAGCAGCCGTAACGATTTCGCTTCGGGTCGTTCCGGCTCCCACCCATGAAATGCCGAGCGCAGCGCAGCCGCGCGTAGAGCCATGAAATGGCGGGCGGCCTGCCGCGTAGCAGACAGGACCGACGGCGCGGCTCCGCCGCGACGCCTGGCCCGGAAATTCAGCCTGACAGGGCCTCCACAGGCTCAGCCCGAACGGGTACGGTAAGCCGATGTCCGATTCCCTGCTTGGCCTCGACGAGCCGCCGCAACCGAAGCGGCCCGAAGGCTATCGCGTCCTCGCCCGCAAATATCGCCCGCAGAGCTTTTCGGAGCTGATCGGGCAGGAGGCGATGGTGCGCACCTTGGGCAACGCGATCCGGCGGGATCGGCTTGCCCACGCCTTTCTGCTCACCGGCGTGCGGGGCGTCGGCAAGACCTCGACCGCTCGATTGATCGCAAAGGCGCTCAACTGCGTCGGCGCGGACGGGCAGGGTGGACCAACGATCGATCCGTGCGGTGTCTGCGAACCGTGTCTGGCGATCGCCGAGGGCCGCCACATCGACGTCATTGAGATGGACGCCGCCTCGAACACCGGCGTCGATGATGTGCGGGAAATCATCGAGGCGGTGCGGTATGCGGCCGTCTCGGCGCGCTACAAGGTCTATATCGTGGACGAGGTCCACATGCTGAGCAAGAACGCGTTCAACGCGCTTCTAAAGACGCTCGAAGAACCACCTGAACATGTTAAGTTTTTGTTCGCAACGACTGAGGTCAACAAGGTCCCGGTCACCGTCCTCTCACGCTGTCAGCGCTTCGATCTCCGGCGTATTCCGGCGGCCACGCTGGCCGAGCATTTCGGCAAAGTCGCGGAGGCGGAGCAGGTCTCGGTCGAGCCGGAGGCACTGGCTCTGATCGCTCGCGCCGCCGAAGGTTCGGCCCGCGACGGCCTGTCGATCCTCGATCAGGCGATCGCCCATGGCGAAAGCGGGGTCACTGCCGATCAGGTTCGTTCAATGCTCGGTCTGTCCGATCGTGGCGCGATCCGCGGCCTGCTCGGCCTGCTGCTCGCCGGCGATGCGCCCGGCGCGCTGGCGGCGCTGAAAGAGCAATATGATCTCGGCGTCGAGCCGCCGGCGGCGGTGCGCGGCCTTTTGGAAGCGGTCCATGGAATCACGCGTTTCAAGGTCGGCGCCGTCGACGATCCAGCGCTCTCGGCGGAGGAGCGGGAGGCCTATGCCGATTGGGCCGCCAGGCTCTCCTTCTCCGCGGTTCATCGTCTCTGGCAATTGCTGCTGAAGGGGCTCGGTGACGTCCATGCTGCGCCGTCGCCGCTGGAGGCGGCCGAAATGGCGCTGTTGCGCATCGTCCACGCCTCCGAACTGCCCGATCCCGGCGAGCTGGCGGCGAAGCTGGCCTCCGGCGACGTCATGACGTCATCCGCGGCCGCCCCATCGCCGGCCGACCCCGGCGGTGGAGTACGCGGGCGGCAGCCAGCGTCCCCGCCGGCCGATTTTCCTGCTTTCGTGGCGCATCTCGAGGCGAGCGGTGCAGCGCTCCTCGCCCACCGGCTCGCGGAGGACATGCGGCTGGTCGATTATGCGCCGCCGGTTCTCCGACTGCAGGCGGCCCGCACGCTCGATGCGAAGCGGATCGACGATCTCCTCGCGGACCTGCGCGGCTTCACGAAACAGGCCTTCGGCCAGCCCTGGCAGGTCGCGATCGCGGAAGGGCAGGCGCAACCCAGTCTGCGCGAGCAGGAGCTTGCCAGCGAGCGCGAGGCCGAGCAGAGGGTGCGCGAAATGCCGGTGGTCAAGGCGGCCTTCGAGGCCTTCCCCGACGCCGAACTGGCCGGCTATTCGATCGACGACCAACGGAGCGCGTAAAATAATGCCCGATCTCAATGACATCATGAAAATGGCGCAGGAAGCGCAGGAAAAGCTGATGCAGGCGCAGGCCGATCTCGACAAGGTCGAGGTGGAGGGCGTCTCCGGCGGCGGCCTGGTGAAGATCAGGGCGACCGCCAAGGGCCGGATCGTATCGGTCGATATCGACGAGAGCCTGCTGGCGCCGTCCGAAAAGGGCATGGTCGAGGACCTGATCGCGGCCGCGATCAACGACGCGCGCGGCAAGGCCGATGTCGCCAGCCAGGAGGCGCTGAAGGACGCCACCGGCGGTCTTCAGTTACCGCCTGGCTTTAAAATGCCGTTCTAAAGCTCTGATTTATCGATAGACGCAGGCGTCGAGTCCGTCGCGAGTGACCACGCCCATCCGCGCTGCGATGGCATTGCCGTAACGGCGCGTGAAGCCGCCCGGGGCGATTGCCTCGCGCCGCTGCGGCAACGGCAGAATGGCGGCGATGCGTGCCGCCTCCTGGACCGAAAGCCGGTCTGCGCCATGGTTGAAATAGCGG
>JBFWUJ010000007.1:51000-55822 GCA_050247295.1 Sphingomonas sp.
GAGAGTTCCTCCAGCGTCTTCGGATCGTCGGTCAACCGCCGCTCGGTCAGGATATGCCGCTCGCGCTCATTCAGCGCGTTCATCGCCTCGACCAGCAATTCGTGCCGGACCTGCGATTCCTGGGCGTCGGCGACCCGCTCGTCCTGCAGAGGCTCATCGTCGACCAGAAAGTCCTGCCAACTGCCCTCGCTGTCGTCCCGCAGCGGCACGTTTAGACTGGTGTCGCCGCCCATCGCCATCCGGCGGTTCATGTTGACGACGTCGTCCTCGCTGACACCCAGATCGGTGGCGATCTTCGCGACGTCCTCGGGCTTCAGGTCGCCGTCCTCGAACGCCGCGATCCGGTTCTTCATCCGGCGCAGGTTGAAAAACAGCTTCTTCTGCGCGGCAGTGGTGCCGATCTTCACGAGGCTCCAACTGCGCAGGATGAATTCCTGGATCGAGGCGCGGATCCACCACATCGCATAGGTGGCGAGGCGAAAGCCGCGGTCCGGCTCGAACTTCTTCACCCCCTGCATCAGGCCGATATTGCCCTCGGAGATCAGCTCCGACACGGGCAGGCCATAGCCGCGATAGCCCATCGCGATCTTCGCGACGAGGCGCAGGTGGCTGTTGACCAGCCTGGCGGCGGCATCGGTGTCCTGATGCTCCGACCAGCGCTTGGCCAGCATATATTCCTCCTCCGGCGCGAGGATCGGGAATTTCTTGATCTCGGCCAGATAGCGGTTGAGGCCGGCCTCGCCGCCCCCTGCCGGAATGGTGCTTATGTTTCTGCCAGTGGCCATGACGTGCGCATTCTCCTTGGCGTCATATCCGGATAATACACCGGATCGGACGTTCGAATCAATTATACGGCGAGCGCCGCTTTCAGTTCCTGAATATCGGACGGTATCGGACTTTGAAAGGAAAAGTCCTCTTTTGAAACTGGATGGACGAAACCGAGCGCTGCGGCATGCAGCGCCTGACGGTGGAAACTCAAATGGTTGAGCACGTCGCGATGCTCCGGCCGGGTGCGGCCATAGACCGGATCGCCGAGCAGGGGATGGCCGATGCTCGCCATATGGACCCGGACCTGATGCGTTCGCCCGGTTTCCAGCGCGCATTCGACCACGGCTGCACTGCGCAGGTCTGAACGCTTGCGCCATGTCGTGACCGCGCGCTTGCCGCGTCCGTCGGCGACGATCGCCATCTTCTTGCGGTTCGCGGGTGAGCGGGCGAGCGGCGCATCGATCTTGCCGCCCGGCATGGATGGCACCCCGGCGACAATCGCCAGATAGCGCCGCTCGATGCTGTGCGCCGCGAACTGCTTCGCCAGCCCCTCATGCGCCCGATCGGTCTTCGCGACGACGAGCAAGCCCGACGTATCCTTGTCGATCCGGTGCACGATGCCCGGCCGCGCCACGCCGCCGATGCCGCTGAGACGGCCGGCGCAATGGTGAAGCAAGGCATTGACGAGAGTGCCGTCGAGATTGCCGGCGGCCGGATGGACGACCATCCCCGCCGGCTTGTCGACGACGATCAGGTGATCGTCTTCGAAGACGATATCGAGCGCGATATCCTGCGCCTCGTTATGCGCGGGCCGGGGCTGCGGCACCGCGACTTCATAGGTCGCGCCGGGCACCGCCTTCACCGCCGGATCGCGCACCGCCGCGCCCTGCGGCCCGATCACTGCGCCCGCGCCGATCAGCGCCTTCAAGCGCTCGCGCGAAAGGGTGGGGACAGCGACAGCCAACGCCCGGTCGAGCCGCCAGTTGACGGCATCCTCGGCGATCCGCGCCTCGATGATGTTGGTCCCCCCAGACACGCAAGGAAGATGGCGATTGAACAGGCGTTTTCAAGATGGACGCTGCCCTTGCATCGTCGAATCGCAACGTTCAATAGGACCCTGTGATCGTACAGGGGCTCGCTTGACGCATGAAATCGCACGAATTTGCTTCGCTGCTCTGCTCGCGCCTCTGTCATGACCTCCTTTCCCCGGTGGGGGCGCTGAACAACGGAATCGAATTGCTGGCCGACGAGCATGATCCGGAGATGCGCGCCCGCTGCCTCGATCTGCTCGCCGAAAGCGCTCGGGCTTCCGCCAACAAGCTCAAATTCTTCCGGCTGGCGTTCGGTGCGGCCGGCGGTTTCGCCGATGTTGTCGATACGCGCGAGGCCAAGGCGGCGATCGAGGGGCTGTTCGGCGGCGACGGCCGGATCCGGCTCGGCTGGATGGTCGAGGAGCCGACGATGTCGAAGGCGGCGCTGAAGGTGCTGCTCAACATCGCCCTGATCGCCGGCGACGCCTTGGTACGCGGCGGCTCGCTCGACGTCGGCGCGGAAAGGCATCAGGGCGGGCTCGACATCGTGGTGCGGGCTGAAGGCAACAGGATCGTGCTCGATCCGGAGCTCAAGCAGGTGCTGATCGGCGCGGTCGGCGAGGACGATGTCGCGCCGCGGGCGGCGGCCGCCTGGCTCGCCCATTGCCTCGTTCTGGAAGGCGGCGGGATGATCCAGGTCGCCGACGGGGACGAAGGCGCACTTCTGATCGGCGCGAGCCTCCCTGCCTAGTGCTGGGCCTCGGCCACCGACGCCCGCCGGCTGCTGGCTGGAATTGACGCGGCGCCGCTGGCGCGCCCAGATCACGAAATCGCGGCGCCGGCTTCGGCTCTGCTTTGAACGCGCCGGATCTGCGGCTATCGAGCCCGCCGCAAGAAGCCGATCAGCACCAGGAGTATGATCGCGCCGATCGTGGCGTAGACGATGGACGTCACGAGCGGATTGACGACGCTGAAGCTGACGCCAACGCGCGGCAACAGCCAGCCGGCGAGCAAGGCGCCGACCACGCCGACAACCAGATTTCCGACCAGCCCCAGGCCATAGCCCCGCACGACAACCCCGGCCAGGAAGCCGGCCACAACGCCAACGACGATAAAGATCACGAGCGATTCTGTGGTCATGGTTGGTCTCCCTGCCGTGGCCCCCCGAGGACCGGATTGCCTCGCCACCGGAATATAGCAGGTGGCGATGGCGATGGCGCGCAATTTCTCGATGGCTTGATGAAGCCCGGCTACCTCCGTCCCGGTAAGGACGGCCGGACACGGCATTGTTGCGCTTGCGATCGCGTTCTCGGCCCCACTATTCCCTGACCTTGGGATCGATGCCGCGACCTGTCGTTAGTCCAGTGTCGTCCGGTAGCGAGCCAGCGCCAGCGCGCTTACGACGCAGACAAAGATCGCAAGGGCAATCAGGCTCGGCCCCATATCGGCGAAGCTCTGTCCTTTGAGCAGCGCCCCGCGCACCACGCGCAGGAAATGGGTCACGGGAATGATGGTCCCAAGCCATTGGGCCCATTCCGGCATGCCGCGGAACGGGAACATGAAGCCGGAAAGCAGGATCGAGGGCAGGAAATAGAAGACCGAAAGCTGCATTGCCTGGAGCTGGGTTCGGGTGATGGTGGAGATCAGGAAGCCGAGGCCCAGCGAGCCGATGATGAACAGGGCGATGCCGAGCATCAGGCCACCCCAGCCGCCGGCCATGGGCACGCCGAACAGCAGACGCGCGACGGTGAGAATGAGGGTGGTCTGAATGATGCCGACGATGACGAACGGGGCGAGCTTGCCGATCATCACCTCAAGCGGCTGGACCGGTGTCGCGAGCAGGCTTTCCATCGTTCCCCGTTCCTGCTCGCGGGTGACGCCGATCGCCGTCATCATCACCAGCGTGAGCGTCAATACGATGCCGAGCAGGCCCGGGACGATGTTGTAGGCGGTGATGTTTTCCGGATTGTAGCGGCGGTGGATGACGACCTCGAACGGGGCCGCTGCGTGGGGAGCGCGGCCAACGGCGCCGGTCAGGTCGTGGCGCAGCGCTTCCTGCGGCAGCCGGCTCAGCGCCGACAGCGCGCTGCCGGTCGCGGTCGGGTCGGTGGCGTCCGCCTCGACCAGGATCTGCGCCCGGTCGTTGCGCACGACCCGACGGGTGAAGTCCCCTGGAATGGTGATCGCGAACTGGACCTCGCCGGTCCGCACCAGCTGGTCAAGCTCGGCCGGGCTGCGCGCCTGATGGGTGATCCGGAAATAAGAGGAATTGGCGACGCCGGCGAGCACGGAGCGGGCGAAGACGCTGTTCTCCTGCACCAGCACCGCAGTCGGCAAATGGCGCGGATCGGTATTGATCGCATAGCCGAACAACAGCATCTGGATCACCGGCACCGCCAGGATCAGCGCATAGGTGATCCGGTCACGGGTGAGTTGGATGAACTCCTTGACCAGCACCGCGACCATCCGGTCGAGCGAGAATGTCTGGCGGACGGCCGGCGCACTCACCGGAAATTGTCCTCGACGCCGCGCATCAGATGAATGAACACGTCCTCGAGCGTCGGCTCGGTCCGCTGCCATTTGAACGGCGATTTTTCATAGGGCTCGATGGCGCGCTGCAGCGCCTGCTCGTCGCTGCCGCTGACATGAAGCGCAAGGCCGAACGGCGCCGCCATTTCGACCGCCGGGTTTTCAAGCAGATCGCCGGCAAGCCGATCGACGCCCGGACCTTCGCCCCGCCAGGTGAAGAGCTTCGCCCGGCCGATCACTTCCGCGGCCGTGCCGCGCGCCAGCAACTCGCCATAAGCGATATAGGCGATGTCGTGGCAGCGCTCCGCCTCGTCCATATAATGGGTCGAGACCAATACGGTGAGGCCGCGGCCGGCGAGCGCGTGAATTTCGTCCCAGAAGGCGCGCCGCGCCTGCGGGTCGACGCCGGCGGTGGGTTCGTCCAGCAGCAGCAATTGCGGTTCATGCAGGGTGGCGACGGCGAGCGCGAGCCGCTGTTTCCACCCGCCTGAAAG
>JBFWUJ010000008.1:0-14022 GCA_050247295.1 Sphingomonas sp.
ACGAGGCGGCCGCGCATCTCCCGCCCGGCATAGTCGCTCTCATTGGTCCCCGCGCCGATGTCGACCAGCTCGGCCTCGGCGCGGCCGGAGACGCTGTCCTGCGCGAGGCTGATCGGCTGCTCGGCCCAGGAGGCGATCCGCTCCCCGTCAACCCAGCGCTGCCCGTCGCGATGCTGCTCCCACAATTCGGCGAAGCGGGCGTTCCAGCCGGGGCGTGAGCGCTGGGTGCCGTAAAAGATGCGGCCGTCCGCCGGGAGCGCGATGATCTCCACGCCGTCGAGGCCATAGTCGCGAAGCCTGTCCCGGATCGCCTCGGCGGCGGCGCGATAGCCGGCCGAGCCGCGCATCCGGTGATGCTGAGACAATGTGCGGACGGTTCGCAGCGCCGACGAACCGGAGACCTCGCCGCCGATCGCGCGCGATTGGGCCGGCGGCAATAGCGGCGCATCCTGCGAAGGCCGGACCTGGGCCGGCGCGGCGGCGGCCATCGTGGCGGCGGCGAGGATCAGGGCACGGATCAATATTCGGCCCGGCGAAGCGCCCGCTTCATATAGAATTCGCTGTAGAAGGCTGATGCGAACGCGGCCGCCGGGGTCGCCACGATCGCGCCGATCAGTCCGAAAGCGAGCGCGAAAGCAACGGTGAAGAAGATGATCGCGACCGGGTGGATCGCCATCGTCTCGCCGCGGATCTTCGGCGCCACGATGCTGCCCAAAATCTCGTTGCTGGCGAGATAGAAGAGGCCGACCCAGACCGCCTGCATCGGGCCATCCCCCAAGGCGATGATCATCGGCGGCGCGGCCATGATATAGCCGCCGATCCGGGGGATGAAATCGGAGAAGAAAGCGAGCGCCGCCCAGACCAGCGCCCCGGGAATGCCGAACCAGGTAAGGAAAGCGAACACCGCCACCGCCTGCAGGGCGCCGACCACGAGGCTCGCCTCGGCCCAGCCGATCACCGCCTTGGTGGCGCGGCGATAGGCGCGCATGCCTGCCGAGCGATAGGCGCGCGGCAGGCTGCCGACATAGCCGTGCAGCAACGGCATCGGATCGAGCACGATATAGACGATGGTCGAAAAGAAGATGATCAGCAGCGCCGCGAAACCGAGCAGCGACAGCGAAACGGAGCTGATGCCGGTGAAGATGTTCATCGCGGCACCGCCAAGATCGGTATTCGCGGGATCGAAGCGAACGGTACGCTGCAGTTCCGGGTAATTGGCGAGCATTCCGTTGATTTCCGTCTGAACCTGAAAGATCAGGCGCGGCAGATTGTTCGCCAGCGCGATGATCTGGGCGACCAGCCGGGGGATGACGAGCGCGAAGATCAGCGCGATCGTGCCGAAGAAGAGGAAGAGGGTGAGCAACGCCGCCGCCCGCCGCGACATCCCCTTGCCGACGAACCAGTCGACCGGGCCCGAGAGGGCGATGGCGACGACGACCGCGAAGAAGAGCAGCAGGATCGCGCCGGCGACGTTGTAAAGGAACCACAGAACGACCACCGCGGCGGCCGCGGCGAGCACCAGCCCGATGGCCGATGCGGGACGGGCGGGCGGCAACGTGCGGAGCGGCGACGACATCGGGAGCGGAGCCTAGTCAAGCAGCGGCGCTTCGCCAGCCCTTTTTCGGCGAGTGACGTTCATCTACAGGGGCGCCATGGACTTCACCCATCTCGGCCAGGCCGCCCCGCTGCCCAATTCGCCGGAAGAAGCGAAGCTGGACTATGTACCGAACCCGCGACCCGGACGGCCCTATCTCGTCCGCTTCACGGCGCCGGAATTCACTTCGCTCTGCCCGGTGACCGGCCAGCCCGATTTCGCCCACATCGTCATCGATTATGCACCGGCGGAGACGATCGTCGAATCCAAGTCGCTGAAGCTGTTTCTCGCCGCCCATCGCGGCCATCAGGGCTTCCATGAAGCGGTGACGGTCGGGATCGCGGAGCGGCTGGTGGGCGAGATGAAGCCGCTCTGGCTGCGGATCGGCGGCTATTGGTATCCGCGTGGCGGCATTCCGATCGACGTGTTCTGGCAAAGCGGCGAGCCGCCGGCCGGGTTGTGGATACCGGATCAGGGCGTCGCTCCCTATCGCGGCCGGGGCTGATCCTTGGCCGCCGCCGAAATCGACCCGCAAATCGTCGTCCACGGCGCCGGCGCGATCGGCTGCTGGATCGGCGGCTGCTGGCGGCTGTCCGGCCTGCCGGTATCCTTCATCGGGCGGACCGCCATCCAGCGCGAGATCGCCGAGAACGGATTGACCCTGACGGACGGCATCGGACGGCGAATCGAGCTGGCGCCCGACGAGGTGGATTTTTCGATCAACCCGAAGGCGCTGAAGCGCGCCGACATCATCGCCTTGTGCGTGAAGAGCACCGGCACCGCCGGGGCGGCGAAGGAGATCGCGAAGCACGCACGCAAGGGCGCGACCGTGATCAGCTTCCAGAACGGGGTGAGCAACACCGAAATCCTGAAGGCCGCGTTGCCGGGTTTCAACATACGCGCCGGCATGGTGCCGTTCAACGTCGCGGCGCTTGGCAACGGCCGCTGGCACAAGGGCGTGGCGGGCGACCTGTGGGCCGAGGATCACGATCTTACGCGGGCGTTAAAGGCGCGCATCGGCGAGCGGCCGGGCAAGCTCAACCTGTCTGACGACATGACCGGCGTCGCCTGGGGCAAGCTATTGATCAACCTCAACAATGCGGTCAACGCCCTGTCCGGCCGGCCGCTGCTTGAACAGCTCAGCCACCGCGACTATCGCCGCGTCTTCGCGGCCTCGCAGATCGAGGCGCTCGACATCCTGAAGGCGGCCGGCATCACGCCGGCCAAACTCGGCCCGTTCCCGCCCAACCTGCTGCCCCACATCATCGGCGCGCCGGACTGGATCTTCCGGCAAATGGTGCTGAAGGTTCAGAAGATCGACGCCAAGGCGCGTTCTTCGATGGCCGACGATTTTGCCGCCGGCCGGCCGACCGAGATCGACTATCTGAACGGCGAGGTGGTGCGGCTCGCCAAGCGGCTCGGGCGCGACGCGCCGGTCAACGAAGCGATCGTGAGCCTGGTCAGGCAGGCGGAAGCCGGGGTCGAATTGAGCTGGGATGCCGCGGCGCTGCGCCGCCATGTGCTGAAGCGGCATCGGTCGGCCAAGGGCTTCGGCTACTGACTGCCGATTGACAGCAGCGGCCGTCCGGGCCATCGCCGCGTCGGGGACTTAGCAGCAGGGGCCGCTCATGCGCCGCATTTCGCTCGTCTCCACTTCCGCCCTTTCGATCGCGCTTTCGCTCACCGCCTGTGATCCCGCGACACGTGTCTCGCCGACCATCGCACCGCCGGCCGCAACGGCCGAGGTGCCGACCCAGCTGCCGCGCAACGTCAGGCCGCTCCATTATTCGATCAGCGCCGCGCCCGACGCGGCGAACCTGCGCTTCACGGGATCGGTGTTGATCGACATCGAGGTTCTGGAAGCCACCGACACGATCGTGATGAACCAGGCGGAGTTGCAGATCGGCACCGCAATGCTCGATGGCGACCGCAGGGCGCGTGTCTCGACCGCCGAGGAGGCGCAGACCGCCACCTTCCGCTTCGATGCGCCGATCGCGCCCGGCCGGCATCGGCTGGCGATCGAATATGCCGGTCGAATCAACACTCAGGCAGCCGGCCTGTTCGCGCTGGATTATGCCGGTGATGGCGGCGCGCAACGACGCGCGCTGTTCACGCAGTTCGAGGCGCCGGACGCGCGGCGTTTCTTCCCGGGCTGGGACGAGCCCAATTTTCGTACGCCCTACGATCTCGCAGTCGTCGTACCGGCGGGCCAGCAGGCAGTGAGCAATATGCCGGAGGCGGGTCGCGAGACCCGCGCCGATGGCAGCGCTGTCGTGCGCTTCCAGACGACGCCGGCCATGTCGTCCTATCTGCTCTTCCTCGCAGTCGGCGAATTTGACCGGATCACAACGACGGCTGCGGGCACGGAAATCGGCGTCGTCACGCGCAGGGGCGCCGGAGAGCAGGGCCGCTGGGCACTGGAAAGCTCGGCCCGCATCGTCCCGTGGTTCAATCAATATTTCGGCACCCGCTATCCGCTGCCTAAGCTCGACAATATCGCCGGGCCAGGCTCGAGCCAGTTCTTCGGCGCGATGGAGAATTGGGGTGCGATCTTCTCGTTCGAAAGCATCCTGCTGGTCGATCCAGCAATCACGACCGAAGCGCGCCGTCAGGCGATCTTCGAGGTCGCGGCGCATGAAATCGCCCATCAATGGTTCGGCAATCTCGTCACCATGTCCTGGTGGGACGATCTCTGGCTGAACGAAGGCTTCGCCTCGTGGATGGCGACCAATGCGACGGCCGCCCTGCATCCCGAATGGGAGCCTTTGCTGGGCCGGGTCGACGGGCGCGAGCAGGCGATGCGCCTCGATTCGCTCGCCACCACCCACCCGGTGGTCCAGCGCATCCGCACCGTCGAGCAGATGAGCCAGGCGTTCGACGCCATCACCTATCAGAAGGGTGAGGCGGTGATCACGATGCTCGAAGATTATGTCGGCGCGGATGCGTGGCGGCGCGGGGTGCAGGCCTATATCGCCCGCCATCGCCTCGGGAACACCCAGTCTGAAGACCTGTGGCGGGCGATCGAGGAGGCTTCGGGTCGACCGGTGCGGGCGCTTGCCCATGATTTCACGATGCAGCCGGGCGTGCCGCTGATCCGGGTCGAGGGCGGCCAATGCGTCCGCGGCCAGACGCGGGTCTCGCTTCGCCAGGGTCAGTTCAGCCGCGACAATCCCGATCGCCAGCCGCTGACGTGGCGGGTTCCGATCATCGCATCGACCGGCGGCCAGGAACTGCGCACGATCGTGGAGGGTGGCAGCGCGCAGGCGAACGTACCCGGTTGCGGCCCGCTGATCGTCAATTACGGCCAGGCCGGCTATTACAGGACGCTCTACACGCCGGCGCTGCTTGCCCGCCTGACCGAAAGCTTTCCGCGTCTCAGGCCGCTCGATCAGATCGGATTGGTTACCGACAATTGGGCGCTGGGGCTCGCCGGCTATCAATCGCCGGCGGTGGCGCTGGATCTGGCCGCGGCGGCATCGCCGGATGCGAACAGCAAGCTGTGGGAGTGGCTGGCCGCCATCTACGCGCAGATCGACGGCATGTACGCCGGCGACGAAGCGAACCGGGCGCGTTTCGCCGCTTACGCTTCGGCGCGGCTGCGGCCGGTCCTGGACCGTCTGGGCTGGGCGCCGCGTGCGGACGAGCGCGCGAACGACGCGGTTTTGCGCGGCGAGCTGATCGCAACGCTCGGAGCGCTGCGGGACCCGGCGATCGTCGCCGAAGCCAATCGGCGCTTCGATGCCAACGACCCATCGGTGACGTCCGGACCATTGCGGCAAACGATCCTCTCTGTCGTCGCGCAAAATGCCGATACGGCGCGCTGGGAACGGTTGCGGGCCATGGCCCGTGACGAACGCAATCCGCTGGTCCGCAGCCGTCTCTATCAGCTGGTTGGCGCCGCGCGCGACGAGGCGCTGGCGCGCCGGGCGCTGGACCTGGCGCTCACGGACGAGCCCGGCGTGACCAACTCAAGTCAGATCATCGGATCGGTCGCCGGTGCGCATCCCGATCTCGCCTTCGATTTTGCGCTCGCCCATCGCGAGCGGGTCGAAGCCCTGGTCGATGTGTCGTCGCGCTCGCGCTTCCTTTCGGGGCTCGCCTCGGGTTCGGCCGATCCGGCGATGGTCGACAAGCTCAACGCCTATGCGACGCGCGACCTGACACCGCAGTCCCGGGCGCCGGCCGACCGGGCCATCGCCTCGATCCAGGACCGGGTGCGGGTGCGGCGCGAGCGGCTGCCGGAGATCACCCGCTGGCTTGCGGGGCGTTCCGGCTAGACGGCGGCGCGGCGGGTGCGGGCATAGAGCCACCAGAGAATCGCCGCGAAGCCAAGGGCGCCGGTGATCATCGCATAATGCTCGAAGTCCTCGCCGACGACGGCGAGCGGCGCATCGTTCTCGGCGAAATAGACGATGCCGGCGAACAGTACGCCGAACAGGCTTTCGCCGACGATCAGCCCGGTCGCGGCGAGCACCCCCATCCGCCTGGAAAATTCCGGATCGCGCTGCCGCACCGCCCAGCGCTCGTACAGGCGGCCGATGAGGGCGCCGATCGGGATGAGCAGGGTGAGCTGCATCGGCAGATAGATGCCCATGCCAACGGCGAGCGGCGGCAGCCGGTATTTCTTCGTCGTCGACAGGATTTCGTCGACGATGATGACGGCGACACCGATCGCGGCGCCGAGGCCGATCAGGCGCCAATCGATGTCGCCGCCGAGAACCCCTTGCGCAAGCGAGGAAATCAGCGCCGCCTGCGGCGCGGCCAGCGCGTTCTCGCCCGCCCCCGGCATGCCCTGAAAGCCGAACGAACCGTTCAGCACTTCCAGCACCGGCGCGATGACGATGCTGCCGAAGATCACGCCGAGGACCAATGCCGCCTGTTGCCGCCACGGAGTCGCACCGACCAGCTGGCCGGTCTTCAGATCCTGGAGATTGTCGTTGGAGATGGTGGCGATCGAGAAGACGATTGCGGTCGTGAACAGTGCGAAGGCGGCCAGGGCCTGCGCCCGGCCGGCATCGCCGCCGGTGCCGTACAGCAGGCCCAGCAGCACCGCCGCGCCGAGCACGGCAAGGATGCCAACGCCGGAAACCGGGCTGTTCGATGCGCCGATCAGGCCCGCCATATAGCCGCAGACGGCGGCGACGATCGCCCCAATGGCCAGCATGTAGATCAACATGCCGCCGATCAGCATCGCCGCGTCACCGGCCAGCACCGTCGGCGCGAGAAACAGCCAGAGCAGGCCGGCGATCGGCAGCAGCGACAGGAGGATCGTGCCGGCGACCACGCTGAAGGGAAGATCGCGCTCGGTGAGCTCCAGGACTTGGCCGCCGGCCCGGGCCCGCGAAGAGGCGATGGACGCGCGGATGCCGGCAACGATCGGCCGCAGGATTTTGAGCAGGGTCCAGACCGCCGCGACTCCGATCGTCCCGGCACCGATGAAGCGGACCTGGCTGCGGAAGACACCATTGACTGTCGCCGCGGCGTCGGCGCCGACGCCCTGCGCGGCGGTCAGCCACGGGACCAGCACGGCCCATGACGTGAGCATCCCGACCAGCATCGCGATGCCGACGGTGAGGCCGACGAGGTGACCGACGCCGATCAATGCCAGCGACAGGCTGGCAGAGGCACCGGTCGCGCCCGAACCGACCCGGAAGAATGTGGCAAGCTCGGTGCCCACCAGCCGCATCGCGGCAAGCACCGCGAAGGCCGCGGCCGCGAGCGAACTCACCAGAATGGTCGCGAGGCCGCGCGCATTTTCCTCCGCGCCCTCGGCGGAGGCGGCGCCAACCTTCAGCACTTCGGCTGCCGCGACGCCCTCCGGATAGGGCAGGTCCGATCCGGTCACCAGGGCCCGCCGCAGGGGCACCGAGAACATGACGCCCAAGGTCCCGCCGATCGCGCAGACGGCGAGCGTCGTCCAATAGGGGAAGCCGTTCCACCAGCCGATCATCACAAGGCCCGGCAGGACGAAGATGATCGCCGCCAACGTGCCGGCCGCCGAAGCGATCGTCTGCACGATATTGTTCTCGAGGATGTTCGAATTGGAGAAGAAGCGCAGCACCGCCATGGAAATCACGGCGGCCGGGATAGAGGTCGCGAAGGTGATGCCGACACGCAGGCCCAGATAGACGTTGGCGGCGGTGAACAGCAACGTCAGCACCGCGCCGAGCAACACGCCCCGCAAGGTGAATTCGCGCATCGTCGCGGCGGCCGACGTGATCGGCTCGTGCGGCAAGCTGGCCATCAAAAATCTCCCGTCAGCCGGCGTGCCCACGCGCCCGATCTTGCGACGCTAGCCGCGCGGGGCGGGAGCGGCAAGCGTAGCTCAACGGCCGCGGAACAGCCCGCCGAGGATGCCGCGGACGAGCTGGCCGGCGACCCGGTTGACCAGAGTCCGCTGGACGGTGCGGCCGAGCTGGCGGGTGATGTCCTCCACCATGCCGGGATTGCGCCGCGCCTCTCGCTCCTGCCTCTCCTGCTCCCGCTGGGCCCGGATGCGATCGCGCTCCACCTGTTCCTGCGCTTTCGCCGCGTCCTGTGCCGCCTGCGCCTGCGCGGCGGCGGCGGCCGCCGCCGCAGCCCGGCCGGTCAGGATTTCATGCGCGCTCTCGCGATCGACGGTCGTGTCATATTTCGTGCCGATCGGCGAGGTTGAACGGATCACTCCGCGCTCTTCCGGCGTCAGCGTGCCGAGCCGCGAGCGCGGCGGCCGGATCATGGTGCGCTCGACCGGTGTCGGCGCGCCCTTGTCGTCGAGCACCGACACCAGCGCCTCGCCGGTCTTGAGCTCGGTGATGGCGGCGGCGACGTCGACATTGGGGTTGGTACGGAACGTATCGGCAGCTGCGCGGATCGCCCGCTCGTCCTTCGGCGTATAGGCGCGCAGGGCATGCTGGACGCGGTTGCCAAGCTGGCCCGCCACCTCCTCCGGAATATCGATGGGATTCTGGGTGACGAAATAGATTCCGACGCCCTTTGAACGGACCAGCCGAACGACCTGCTCGACCTTTTCCAGCAATCCCTTCGGCGCGTCGTCGAACAGCAGGTGGGCCTCGTCGAAGAAGAAGACCAGCTTCGGCTTTTCGGGATCGCCGACCTCCGGCAGCTCCTCGAACAATTCCGACAACAGCCAGAGCAGGAAGGTGGCGTAGAGCCGCGGGCTCTGCATCAGCTTCTCGGCCGCGAGGATATTGACCGCGCCGCGGCCGTTTTCGTCGACGGCCATGAAATCGGCGATCGCCAGCGCTGGCTCGCCGAAGAACATCGCGCCGCCCTGGCTTTCGAGCTGCAGCAGCTGGCGCTGGATCGTGCCGACGCTCGGCCGGGTCACGTTGCCATATTGGGCCGACAGCGTCTGCGCCTGCTCCGCGCAATAAGCGAGCATCGCCTGAAGATCGTCGAGGTTGAGAAGCAGCAGCCCCTGCTCGTCGGCAAGCCGGAAGGCGATCGAAAGAACCCCCTCCTGCGTTTCGTTCAGCCCCATCAGGCGGGCGAGCAACAGCGGCCCCATTTCCGACACGGTGGTGCGGATCGGGTGACCCTGCTCGCCATACAGATCCCAGAACACGACCGGATTGTCGGCGTAGGAATAATCGGCAAGGCCGATCTCCTTCGCCCGATCGACAAGCTTTTGGTGCATTGGCGCGTTCGGCGATCCCGGCATCGCCATGCCGGCCAGATCACCCTTCACATCGGCCATGAAGACAGGGACGCCGGCAGCCGAGAAGCCCTCGGCCAGATCCTGTAACGTCACCGTCTTGCCGGTGCCGGTCGCGCCGGCGATCAGGCCGTGGCGGTTGCTCTTGTTGAGCAACAGCCGCTGCGGGCCGCCACCGCCGAGCCCCAGAAAGATCGTCCCCGGTTCTTCCATGCCGCCAATTCCCTCAGCACCGGCCAATGCGCCGGTGACCGAGGCTTAGCGCGCCGGTGCGACCAGATCGACTCCGATATAGGCGGGCGGCGTGTTGCCGCGTCGAATCTGGAGCAACACCGTGCTGCGTCCCGCCCGGCGGGCCGCCTCGACCGCCGCCACGACCGCTTCCGGCGTCACCGTCGGCGATCGATTGATCGAGATGATGATGTCGCCGGCGCGCAGTCCCTTCTGCGCCGCGTCGCTATTGGGATCGGTCGCCGTGATCACCACCCCGCGCACGTTCGGATCGCTGATCTGCAGCTGACGCAATATCTCCGGCGTGATCGTGCGGACCGTGAGACCGAGGCTCGAACGGGCGGACACCTGGCTGGCCGATTCGCGCTCGGCTTCCGGCTTGCTCGCATCGTCCTCCGCATTCTGGCCGCTTGGTTGCTCGATCCCGTTCTGTCGCGCCAGTTCCTCGTCCGTCGGCCGTTGGGCGACCTCGATCTGGACCGTCCGGCGCTGTCCGCCGCGAATGAACTCGACCGGGACCCGTGATCCGACCCGCTGCCGCGAAAGCAGATAGGCCAGCGTCTGGTCCGGATTCACCGGCTGGCCGGAAACGCCGACGATGACGTCACCCGGCTGGATGCCGGCCCGCGCGGCCGGGCCGCCCGGCGTGACGCTGCGGATCAGGGTGCCGCGATTGCGCTCGATGCCGAGCGCCGAGGCCACGCCTTCGTCGACGTCCTGCATGGAAACGCCGATATAGCCGCGCTCAACCCGTTCACCGCGACGCAGCGCGTCCACCACCGGCCTGATCTGTTCGGCCGGAATGGCAAAGCCGATGCCGACATTGCCGCCGGTCGGCGAAATGAGCGCCGTGTTGATGCCGATCACATTGCCGTTGAGATCGAACATCGGGCCGCCCGAATTGCCCGAATTGATCGATGCGTCGGTCTGGATATAGCGGTCGTAGACGCCTTGGCCGATATTGCGGTGGAGCGCCGAAACGATGCCGGCAGTGACGGTGCCGCCGAGCCCGAACGGATTGCCGATCGCGACCACCCAGTCGCCGACCCGGGTACGGGTCGAATCGCCGAAGCGCACGAAGGGCAGCGGGGCGCGTGGCCGGATGCGCAGCACCGCGATGTCGGTGGTCTGGTCGCGGCCGACAACCTCGGCCTCATATTCGGTTCGATCGGCCAGGGTGACCGTTATCTGCTCGACCACCGCATCCGGCCGGGCCGGCGCGACGACGTGGTTGTTGGTGACGATATAGCCGTCGGCGGAAATGATGAACCCGGAGCCCAGCGAACCGCCACGCTGGCGGACCGTGCCGCCGTCGCCCTGCGGCACCTGCTGGCCGAAACGCTGGAAGAATTCCTCGAAGCCCGGCGGCAGCCGACGCTGCGGCACCTGGACGCTCTGCCGGGTCGAGATGTTGACCACCGCCGGCTGCAGCCGCTCCGCCAGCGTCGCGAAGCTCATCGGCGCGCCGCCGGGCGGCTGCGCCAGCGCGCCGGGGTCGTTCTGCGCGGTCTGGGCGCCGAGCGGGTTGACCGTCAACGTCGCGGCGGCACCTCCGAGCAGGACCGCAGCCGAAATTCCATAAACGTAACGCACTCTTCGCTCTCCTTCGCGAACCGCCCGGACCGAAGCCCGGCGGTCCTGCATGTTACAATTGTGTCAGGCTAGTTTGGGCATGTGAACGCCCGTTGAATGGTCGTCCTATCGTGCCGCCCCCCGCTGCCTGAATTGTCGCAGATAATCGTTCTCGGGCGACAGGATGATGTTCGTCCGGCCGCGCGGGTTCTCCGGCGTCGAATTGCCGAGGAAGCTCGTCTCGTAGGACTGCATGGCCCGATAGAAGTCGTAGAAGACCGGATCCTGGTTGAACGCGCGGGCATAGGTCGCGGTTGCCTCGGCATCCGCTTCGGCGCGGACGATCTGCGCCTGCCGCAATCCCTGCGCCTGGATCGAGCGCGCTTCCTGATCGCGCGCCGTGCGCATCCGCAGATAGGCCGATTCGAGCGGCGTGCCGTCTGGGAGATCGGCCCGCTTGATCCGGACATCGACGATCTGGGCCCCATATTGGCGGGCGACGCGATTGAGCGCATTCTGGATATTATCCATCATCTGGCCGCGTTCGGGACTGAGCAGCGCCGCGAACGGACGGCGGCCGAGCTCGTTCCTGAGCGCCGAGCCGAGAATCGGCTGCAGCGCCTCGCTCACGCGTTCCTCGGTCTGCGCCGCCCGGTACATCTGCAGCGGATCGACGATCCGGTAGCGGGCGAAGGCATCGACCTGGAGCCGCAGCTGATCGGTCGACAGGACCTGCTGGTTCTCCATCGCGATCGACTGGATGCGCTTGTCGATCCAGACGATCTGCTCGAGGAAGGGGATCCGCACGGCGAGGCCGGCGCCGCTCCGTCCGAACGTCTCGTCGCGCTGGAAGCGGTTCAGGATCCGCTGCGGCTCACCGAAGCGGACGACCACCGCCTGCTGCGTCTCCGGCACGATCGCGAACGTGCTGCCGAGCAGGATGAGGACGAGGATCGCGACGAAGATCAGGGCGATCGGATTGCGGGCGAAGCGGCTCATTGTGCGCGCCCCTGAGGCTGTTGGGGGGCCGATCGCCGAAGCTCCGGCAGCGGCAGGTAGGGCGTGACGCCCGGCGCCTCGATGATCGTCGTGTCGACCCGTTGCAGGACGCGCTCCATCGTTTCGTAATACATGCGGCGCCGCGTGACCTCCGGTGCCTGGCGATATTCGGCCAGCACCTTCTCGAACGCCGCCGCGTCGCCCTGAGCGCGGGCCGTGATCTGCAGCGCATAGGCGCGGGCATTGTTGAGATCGCTCTGCGCCTGTTGCTGGGCAGCCGACACCCGCAGGAACGCCTCGTTGACCTGTGCCGGCGGCACTGACTGGCTGATCGCAACGCCGCGAACGACGACGCCGGCTCCATAATCGTTCAGGATCGCCTGCATCGCCTGCTCGACATTCTGCTCGATGGTCGCGCGGCCGGCACCGATCGCTTCGTCCAGCGAAACGCGCGAGACGACGGCGCGCATCGCGCTTTCCGCCACCTCCCGGATCGTCCCTTCCGGCTCCGCGATCTGGAATGCGAAGAGACGCGGATCGCTGATGTTCCAACGAACCGAATAGGCAAGGTCGATGACGTTCTGATCGCCGGTCAGGATGAGATTCTCGGTCCCGCCATTGTCGGGGATCGAGATCGTGCGAATGTTCTCGACGTCGATCACCTGAACCCGGCCGATCGGCGACGGCCATGAAAAGCCGATGCCCGGCTGCATCGTGCCGCTATAATAGCCAACCGTCGTCACGACGCCGCGCTCCTGCGGACCGATCCGGTGGATGCTGGTGAACAGGATCCACAGGACGACGAAAGCGATCAGGCCATAGAGCCAATAGGGCCGGCCGCTGCCGAACGGCATGCCGCCGCCGAACCGGTCGCGGCTTTTCTTCAGGAATTCATCGAGCGACGTGACCTCGCCCGTGCGGCCGGGCTTGCGCCGGCGCGGTCCCTGTCCCCACGGGTTGCGCGGGCCTCCGCCGCCACCGCCGGAACCCCCATCGCCCCCGCCTTCATCGCCGCCGGAACCCCAAGGTCCGCCACGATTGTCGCTGAGGACCCAACCGAAAAATCGTCTCATGGGGTCTTTATAGGAGGCGTTTCGCGGAAAAACAGTGGCAAGCGGCGCGGCGGGCCCTATCTCGGCGTGATGAGCGACGCCGATCCCCTCAAAGCCGCCCTCGCCGCGATCGACGATCCGCTCGGTAGGGGCGACCTCGTCGCCGCCGGCCGCGTCACCATGGCCCGGGTGAAGGACGGGGTCGCGACGGTCGTGATCGACGCGACCGGCCTGGCCGCGGAGCAACGGGCGCAGGTGGAACGCCGGATCCGCGCCGCCACCATCGCGCTGGCCGATGTCGATGAGACGCGGGTGGCGATGACGGTCGAGAAGACGGAGCGGATGATCATTGCCGTCGGCAGCGGCAAGGGCGGGGTCGGCAAGTCGACCGTCTCGGCCAATCTGGCGGTGGCGCTGGCGCGGCTGGGCAAGAAGGTGGGATTGATCGACGCCGATATCTACGGCCCGTCGCAGCCGAGGATCATGGGCCAGCAGGGGCGGCCGGAGCTGATCGACGAGAAGATCGTGCCGACCCCGGCGCATGGCGTCCGGATGCTGTCGATGGGCCAGCTGATCGAGCCCGGCACCGCTGTCGCCTGGCGCGGCCCGATGACGGCGAGCGCCCTCACCAGCCTGATGGAGGGCGATTGGGGCGATTGCGAGCTGCTGGTCGTCGATCTGCCGCCCGGAACCGGCGACGTGCAGATGACGCTGATCCAGAAGTGGAAGCCGGCGGGGGCGGTGATCGTTTCCACCCCGCAGGACCTGTCGCTGATCGACGCCACCCGGGCGATCGACATGTTTCGCAAGATGGATGTCGGTGTGATCGGGCTGGTCGAGAATATGGCCGGCTATGCCTGCCCGCATTGCGGCGAGCTCAGCGATCCGTTCGGGGCCGGCGGCGCCGAGGCGGCCGC
>JBFWUJ010000008.1:14122-22062 GCA_050247295.1 Sphingomonas sp.
GGTCTCAAGGTCGTGATGGACCGCTGTCCCGCGATCGAAATCCCGCGGCTTGGGGTGCCGCCGGTCGGTGAGGCGCGATGAGCCCCGATCCGGATGCCGTCCTCGCCAGGCTGCGCGAAATCTGTCTCGCCTTGCCCGAAGCGGCGGAAAGGCTGTCGCACGGGGCGCCGGGCTTCCATATCGCGAAGGGCAAGTTCTTCGCCTATTTCTGGCACAATCATCACAATGACGGAATCACGGCCGTCCATGTGAAGACCAGTGGCCTGGACGAGCAGGCGATGCTGATCGAAGCCGATCCCGAGGCCTATTATCGTCCGCCCTATCTCGGGCCGTCCGGCTGGATCGGCGTGCGGCTGGATGGTGAAGAGGTCGACTGGGATCGGGTCGCCGATCGTGTCGCCTATAGCTGGGAATTGATCGCGCCGCGCCGACTGCTGGAGATGGGCGGCCGCTAGCCGACGACTTCGAGCGCGCGTGCGCGCAGCCGCTCGACGGCGGCGGCGTGGATGCCGGGCGTCGCCACCAGCACGCCGAATGCCTCGCCGCTGGCGCTGTTGAACGCAAGCGGCTGGCCGAGCGCCCCGGTCACGGTCGCTCCCGCTTCCTCGGCGATCAGCGCGGCGGCGGCGATGTCCCATTCGAAACCCCAGCGCAGGGTCGCCAGCAGGTCCGCCTCGCCCGCCGCCACCATCGCGATCCTTAGCGCGATCGAATTGGGCTTCGGCACCATGGCAAGATCGGCATCGACCTGCGGCAGGGAATCGGTGGGAACCCGGGCGCCGGCGAGGTCGGTCCGGCGGCTGACCCTGATCGGCGCACCATTGCGGCTCGCGCCCTTGCCGGCCTCCGCGCTCCACAGTTCGCCGCGCGCCGGCGCCGCGAGGACGCCGAGCACCGGCACCCGGTCCTCGACCAGTGCCACCGACACGCACCAGCCCGGCCGGCGGCGCAGGAAATCGCGGGTGCCGTCGATGGGATCGACCACCCACAGCCGCCGCCGCTCGATCCGGTCCGAATCGTCCAACGTCTCCTCGGAAAGCCAGCCCGCTTCGGAATCGATCGCCGCCAGTCGCTCGCGCAGGAACGCGTCGAGCTCCAGATCGACGTCGCAGACCGGGTGACCCGGCACCTTCTCCCAGGTTTTGTAGGGCGCGTCGCAGCGGGCGGCGGCGATCCGGCCCGCTTCTTCCGCGACGCGAACGACATCCTCAAGCACCGGCGACCGTCATGCCGTCGATCCGCAGCGTCGGCACATTGGTGGTGCGGCGGAAGACGAGATCGTTCGCGACCGTCAGGTTGCGGTACATGTCGATCAGGTTGCCGGCGATCGTGATTTCGGCGACCGGTCCGGCGATCTCGCCATTCTCGATCCGGAAGCCGGATGCGCCGCGACTGTAATCGCCGGTGACCGGATTGACGCCCTGCCCGATCAGCTCCGTCACATAGACGCCCTGCGTCACGTCGGCCATCAGTTCGGCCGGCGTCGCCGATCCCGGCTCCATATGGACGTTGGTCGCGCCGACCCCGGGGGCGCCGGCGGCGCCGCGCGTGGCGTGGCCACTGACCTCCAGGCCGAGCTGATGCGCGGAGGCGGCGTTGAGCAGCCAGCCGGTAAGCCGGCCGCGCTCGACCAGCGGCCGCCGCCGCGTCGCCACGCCTTCGCCGTCGAACGGCTTCGATTTGAGGCCGCGCCGCCGATGCGGATCGTCGATGATCGTGATCGTATCGCCGAAGATCGCCTCGTCCTCGCGGCCGAGCAGGAAGCTGGACTTGCGGGCGATGCCGGGGCCGCCCATCGCCGCGATCAGGTGGCTGACGAGGCCGCCGCCGATGCGCGGATCGAAGAGGATCGGCATCGATCCGCTGGAAAGCTTGCCGGGTCGCAGCCGCGCCGCCGCCCGTTCGCCGGCCAGCGCGCCGATCGCCTCGGGGGGATCGAGATCGGCGAAATGGCGGGCACTGTGGCTGGCATGGTCGCGCTGCATCTCGCCGCCCTCGCCGACGATCACGCTGGCCCAGCCGCCATAGCCGCTGGCCGTATAGCCGTGCGCGAAGCCGGCGCTGGTCGCGAGCGCGATCACCGTTCGGCCGCTGCTGAACCCCGCGCCCTCGCTGTTGGTGACGCCGGGCACCGCGCGCGCCGCCTCCTCCGCCGCGATCGCCAGTGCCTTCAATGCCGTCGGCTCCGGATCGGCGCCGTCATCGGCCTCCAGGTTCGGCGCCTCGCCACGCCACAGTCGCTCCTCCGGCGCCAGCACGCTGTGCGGATCTTCCGGCGCCTCGCGCGCCATTGCGACGGCGCGCTCCACCAGCGCGTCGAGCGCCTCGGCCGAGAGATCGGACGATGAAACGCTGGCGGTCCGATTGCCGACGAAGACGCGCAGCCCGATCTCCTCGCCGTCCGCCCGGGAAACGTCCTCCAGCTCTCCCAGCCGCACCTGGACCCCGGTCGATGCGTCGCCGGCATAGAGCCCGTCGGCGGCATCCGCCCCCGCCTTCATGGCGGAGTCGATCAGGGCGGCGGCGCGCGCCTCGGCATCACGAACGTCGAGCATCGGGGCGGGATAGGGGCGCGGCGGTCAAAAGCAAGCGTCACGCCGTGCCGATGACCAGGCAGGCGAGGAACATCACGAAGCCGGCAAAGCGGTTGGATCTGAATTTGGCGAGCGCGTCGGCACCGTCCTCGGGCTTCAGCGCCGCCACCTGCCAGCAGAGGTGGATGGCAAGCGGCGCCAGCGCCAGCAACGCGTAATATTCGACCCGGATCTGTCGAAAGGCGAGCGCCCAGAGGAGCAGCGCCGCTGCGTAGCAGATGGCTATGCCTGACCGGGCATGGCCGCCAAGCGCCCGGGCCGAGGACCTCACGCCGACGAGCGCGTCATCCTCGCGGTCCTGCAGGGCGTAGATCGTGTCGTAGCCGACGACCCAGAAGATTGACCCGGCGTAAAGCAGCAGTGCCGGCAGTTCGATCCGTCCCGTCACCGCCGGCCAGCCGACCAGCGCCGCCCATGAAAAGACAAGCCCGAGCCATGCCTGCGGCCACCATGTAATACGCTTCATGAACGGATAGGCGGCGACCAGCGCGAGGCTGGCGAGAGCGACGACCTGCGCCGTCCGCTCGAGTTGCAGCAGGACGACGAGCCCGATCAGGCTCATCGCGATCAGCAACGCCCATGCGGCGCGAAGCGACACCCGCCCGCTGGCGAGCGGCCTGAGGCGCGTCCGCTCCACCTTTCGATCCAGGTCGCGGTCGACGATGTCGTTATAGACGCAGCCCGCACCGCGCATCGCCCACGCACCAAGCGCCAGCCAGCCGACCAGGATCCAGCCGCCGGAGCGCACGATACCGCCGCCCATGCCGGCGAGGGCGACGCTCCACGCGCCGGGCCAGAAGAGCAGCCAGGCGCCGATCGGGCGATCCAGCCTGATCAGTGACGCGAAGGGGCGGACCGCCGCCGGCAAGGCACCGATCAGCCCGCGCCGCTCGCTGTCGGGAACGATGTCGGTGAGCGATGGGGGCGCGGTCACCCACTCCACCTGCCCGCTATGCCCCCTCATGTCGAGCGGCGGCGCCTTTCTGCAGGCCGGTGTCGGATAATCTTACGGTTCAATGCCCGGCGCCCTCTCCGTTAACCACTCCGGCGGCGCATTTCCGCCAATTTCCATCGCTGGCACCAAGGCTGCACCGATGAACGCGTCCACACGGTTCCCACACGGGGCGGGCCTGGCGCTTCTTTCCGGTCGCGCTGCCCGCCCCTTCCCTTTTTCAGGCCATGGCCCGCAACGCTTCGGCGGTCTCGCGGTCGGCCGGGAAGAACGCCTCGATCGCAATCTCGGACAGCGTCACCTCCACCGGCGTCCCAAACACCGTGGTGGTCGAGAAGAATGACAATGTCCCGGCCGGCGTCGCCAGCTCGAACGGCACGACGATGCTGTTCATATCCTCGGGCCGATGTTTCGGGGCTGGCGCGGGATAGGCTTTCAGCTCCTCGCGTAACGCCTCCAGCACCGGATCGGCGCTCGCCGCGATCTGGCCGGCCAGCCGCTCCAGCAAATGCCGCTTCCATTCGCCGAGATTGGCGATGCGCGGTGCCAGGCCTTCGGGATGGAGGCTGAGCCGCAATACGTTGCTCGGTCTTGCCAGCAATGCGGGAGCAACGCCCGTCAGCATCGTCGGCACGACCGCATTGTGGGCGATCAAGGTCCAGTGCCGATCGACCGCCAGCGCCGGATAAGGCATGTGCCCGTCGAGGATGCGCTGCACCGCGAGCCGCGCCGATTCGAGTTCCGGATCGTCCAGCGAGCGTTCGCGATAGGCGGGGGCGAAGCCGGCGGCGAGCAGCAGCGCGTTGCGATTGCGCAGGGGAATCGCCAGACTTTCGGCGAGCCGCATCACCATCTCGCGCGACGGTCGCGAGCGCCCGGTTTCGACGAAGCTCAGATGGCGGGCGGAAACCTCCGCTTCCAGCGCGAGATCGAGCTGGCTCATATGGCGCTGCTGTCGCCAGAGGCGAAGCTGGTCTCCGAAGGAACCCTGGTCGATGGCGATCGTCATGCCGCGCTCCTGCACCATGCTCTTTGGCGCGGCCATTACCCGCCAGGTAATCGACCGCGCTACCGCGGAGGGAGCATATTTGCGTCATCCGGGGCAACCGGCCCCAAAAAGGAGGATGACATGCAGATGACTCTTTTCCTCAGGCGGGTGCTGCTTCTCGATGCCGCCAGCTGCCTTGGCATGGGTCTCGGCCTCGCCGCCGGTGCGGCGGTGCTGGCGGGCCCGCTGGGGCTGCCCGCGATATTGTTGAGCGGAGCCGGGATCGCGCTCATCCCGATCGGCCTTTTCATGGCGTTCGTCGCCGCTCGCGCCGCGCCGCCGGCGATCCTCGTCTGGCTGGTGGTGCTCGGCAACGTCGCCTGGGTGGCAAAGAGCCTCGCCGTGATTGCGCTGTTCCCGACGATCAGCGCACTCGGCATTGTCTTCGTTGCCGGCCAGGCGGCATTCGTGGCGGCGATCGCATCGCTGGAATATTCGGGCCTGCGGCGCGCGACGGCCCCGGCCGTCGCTTAGCTCAGGTCGCCTTGGCGATCTCGCGGTCGGCGAGCAGCTGCTGCAGCTCGCCGGCCTCGAACATCTCCATCATGATGTCGCTGCCGCCGACGAACTCTCCCTTGACGTAGAGCTGCGGGATGGTGGGCCAGTCGGAATAATCCTTGATTCCCTGCCGCACCTCGCCGTCCTGCAGCACATCGACGCTGTGGAACGCGACGTCGAGATGATCGAGGATCGCCACCGCGCGGTTCGAAAAGCCGCATTGCGGAAAGAGCGGCGTCCCTTTCATGAACAGGACCACGTCGTTCGATTTGACGATCTCGTCGATCCGGGTGCGAGCCTCGGTCATTGCAAATTCCTTCAATCGGGCGCGCCGGTCTTGAGCTTGAGCGCGTGCAGCTCGTTGCCCATCCGGCCGCCAAGCGCATCATAGACCAGCTTGTGCTGCTTCACGAGCGGCAAGCCGCGAAAGCTCTCGGCCGTCACCCGTGCCTCGTAATGATCGCCGTCGCCGGCCAGATCGACGATCTCTATCCGCGCGTCGGGGATTCCGGCCTGGATTAGCGTCTCGATCTCGGCTGCGGCCATCGGCATGGCTTCAGCCCTGCTCGATGAAATGGCGGCGCGCGTCGGTCGCCTTGTGGTCGATCTGGGCGCGAACCTCGGCCTCGTCGATCGCGACGCCGGCGGCCGTCAGATCGGCGACCAGCTTGCGCACCACATCCTCATCGCCCGCTTCCTGAAAATCGGCGCGGATGACTTCCTTCGCATAGGCCTCCGACTGCTCGTCGGAATAGCCCATCTTCTTCGCCGCCCACTGGCCGAGCAGCCGGTTGCGCCGCGAGGTGATCTTGAACTGCATTTCCTGATCGCGCGCATATTTGGTCTCGAAGGCGCGCTCGCGGTCATCAAACTGGGTCATGGTGATCCTTCGCCGAAAGTCCGTAGGGTCAGATAGGTGGCGGCTTGACGCGGCGCAACATGCCCGCCCCGGTCAATCCATCGTGACGACCAGTTTGCCGATCGCCTGCCGCGCCGCCATATGAGCGATCGCCTCGGCACCCTCCTCAAGCGGCCAGGTGCGGCTCACCTTGGGCGCGATCTTGCCGTCCTCCCACAGCCGGAACAGGGTCTGGATATGGGCGGCGTTCGCCTTTGGGTCGCGGGCCGCGAACGCGCCCCAGAAGACGCCACGCACGTCGCAGCTCTTGAGCAGGGTGAGGTTCAGCGGCAGCCGCGGGATGCCGGCCGGAAAGCCGATCACCAGCAGCCGCCCTTCCCAGCCGAGGGCGCGCACCGCCGCCTCGGTATAATCGCCGCCGACCGGATCGTAGACCAGGTCCGCGCCGCCGGAGCCGACCGCATCCTTGAACTGCTGCGACAGCGCCTTGGCGCCGTCCTTGTCGAACGGGCCGCGCGGATAGACGATCGCCGCATCTGCGCCCGCCGCCCTCGCCGCCTCGGCCTTCTCTTCGGACGAAGCGGCCGCGATCACCCGCGCGCCATAGGCCTTGCCGATTTCCACTGCCGCCAGGCCGACTCCGCCCGCGGCGCCGAGCACCAGCAGCGTCTCTCCCTGCCGAAGCTTGCCGCGGTCGATCAGGGCATGGATCGTCGTCCCATAAGTGAGGATCAGCGCCGATCCGTCGGCAAAGCTCCGCCCTTCCGGCAGCGGGATCGCCGTGGCGGCGCCGACCAGCACCTTTTCCTGAAGCCCGCCATGGCCCAGCATCGCGATCAGCCGGTCGCCGGGCGACCAGCCGGTGACGCCCTCGCCCACCGCCTCGACCACGCCGGCGATCTCGCCGCCGGGCGCGAACGGCCGCGGCGGCTTGAACTGATATTTGTCCTCGATGATCAGCACGTCGGGATAGTTGATCGCGCAGGCCTTCACGCCGACGAGCAACTGGCCCGCCCCGGCGACGGGATCGGGCAGTGTTGTCAGCTTCAGCGTTTCGGGGCCGCCCGGCGCCTCGGAGAGCAGCGCCCTCATTGTGCGGCCTGCGGAAATGCGGGCAGTTGCCGGATGTGATCGGGCTCATGCTGGATGATGATCCGGGCGCGCAAATTCCGGGCAATTTCCTGGAATCGCGCCATGGAGGCCAGGGTATCCGCGCGATCCGTGTTGAAGATGGGCAGCCGGCCCGTGCGCATATTCTCGGTGAAATGATAAAGGTCGCCGGTCAGCATGACCGGCCCGGTGCGCGGCAGCCGAACGAGCAGCGTCCGGTGTCCCGGTGTATGGCCGGGCATGTTGAGCACGATGACGCTGCCGTCGCCGAACACGTCATGATCGCCCCGGAGAGGCTGCGAGCGTGATTGCCCCTCGATCCAGGGCTGGAATCTCGCCGCCGTACTCGGCCGGCCCCGGATGGCCTCCCAGTCGGCCGCGCCAATCAGGAGCGTCGCGCCGGGAAAATCGGCCGCCTGGCCGATATGATCGTCATGATAATGGCTGATGCCGACGAAGGTGACCTGCTCCGGCCGGACCCCGATCCGCGCCAGCTGGTCGCGAATGCGCTCGCGCAGCGACATGCGGAACGGCCCCTCGCCCCCGCCGGGCCCGCCGGCAATCTCGCCCGGCAGTCCGGTATCCCAGAGCAGGAAACGGTCGCCATTGCGGATCAGGTAGCAGCTGTCGGTCAGCGTCATCTGCCGGCCGACATAAGCGTAGGTATCGGAAAAGACGTCGAGGTCCGTGACCCGGATCTCGCCGCAATCCAGCCGCCAGAGGGAAATTTCCGGGCGGCTCGCCGCCGCGGGCGCCGCGTTCTGCGCCTGCGCCATGCCGGCGATCGCCACGCCGCCCAGCACCAGCGCCATCAACCGTTTCAGCATCCCCGGCTCCTTTTCAGGCTGTCTGCCGGACCGGCCATAAGAAGGATCGATC
>JBFWUJ010000008.1:22162-49923 GCA_050247295.1 Sphingomonas sp.
ACGCAGATTTTCCCGGCCGTCGCCATCGGCTGGTTGAAGTTCCGCGCCGTCTTGCGAAAGATCAGGTTGCCGCTCTCGTCCGCCTTCCAGCCCTTGATGATGCTGAGATCGGCGCGGATGCCCCGTTCGAGGATATAATCCTCGCCGTCGAAACTCTTCACGTCCTTGCCCTCGGCGACAAGGGTGCCGACGCCGGTCTTGGTGTAGAAGCCCGGAATGCCGGCGCCGCCTGCCCTGCAACGCTCGGCGAGCGTCCCCTGGGGGCAGAATTCCACCTCCAGTTCACCGGAAAGATATTGCCGCTCGAACTCCTTGTTCTCACCGACATAAGACGAGATCATCTTCTTCACCTGGCGCGAGCGCAGCAGCTTGCCGAGCCCCTCGCCGTCGATGCCGGCATTGTTCGAAGCGATGGTCAGGTCCTTGACGCCCGACGCCTGGAGCGCGTCGATCAGCCGCTCCGGAATGCCGCACAGGCCGAAGCCGCCGGCACAGATCGTCATGCCGTCGAACAACAGGCCGTCCAGCGCCGCGGCGGCATCGGAATAGATTTTCTGCATCGGCGCGCTCCCAATCAGGCTCGCGCCGCCGTTAGGCAGCCGGGTCCGCCAAGGTCAAGCCGTCGCGCTCAGCTCTTCAGCTTCGCCAGCACGCCCTGCAGTTGCATCGCGTTCGACATGTCCCCCTCGACCTGCAGCTTGCCCTGCATGAAGGCGGTCATGCCGTCGAGCTTACCGTCCGCCATGTCCTGCCAGTCGGACCAGGCCACCTTGATCGTCGTATCGGCGTCGCCGGCATCCTCGGTTACCTGGCCGTTGACCCCGTCCAGCATCACCGCGCCCTCGGCGCCGAAGTCGAGCTTCACCTTCTTGCCGGGCAGATATGCCTGAGCCTCGCCCATCTTCGCGGCCAGTTCGCTCTTGGTCATCTCGAATGCTCCCTCGCTGGATCGGAAGGCGACCGTCGCGCCAAGCGACAGCAGTGTCAATAAGCCTGCATTCCCATTGTCGCCGAAACCTTCTAGGCGGCCGGCCATGGACGCGGCCGAGGCCATTCACGAGAAGTTCGTCGCAAGGCTCAAGGGTGAAAACCTGCCGCGCCGCGTCGTCGCCGTCAGGCCGGATGAGGTCGGGCTCGCGCGCGAGGCGATGGCCGATTTGTTCCACAGCCAGTGCGTCAGCCGCCAGATGGACCGGCTTTCCCGCAAATTGCAGGCGCGCGGCGAGGGCTTCTACACGATCGGCAGTTCCGGCCATGAAAGCAACGCCGCGGTCGCCGATGCCTTCCGGCTCGATGATATCGCCTTCCTTCATTACCGGTCCAACGCCTTCCAGATTCATCGCTCGAAGATGCTGCCGGGCCAGACGCCGGCCTGGGACATGCTGTTGTCCTTCGCCGCCTCGGCGGACGATCCGATCTCCGGCGGCCGGCACAAGGTGATCGGTTCCAAGCCGCTCCACATCCCGCCGCAGACCAGCACCATCGCCTCGCACCTGCCAAAGGCGGTCGGCGCGGCGTTCAGCATCGGCATCGCGAAGATGCTGAAGCTGGAGGCCACGTCGCTTGCCGGCGATTCGATCGTCCTGTGCAGTTTCGGCGACGCCTCGGCGAACCATTCCACTGCCCAGGGGGCGTTCAACACCGCCCAATGGGCCGCCTATCAGGGCACACCGATGCCGCTCGTCTTCCTTTGCGAGGACAATAATATCGGCATTTCGACGAAGACGCCGCGCGGCTGGATCGAGGCGGCGTTCCAGGACCGGCCGGCGCTCCGCTACATCCATTGCAGCGGCCTCGACATGGTCGATGCCTGGCGCGGCGCGGCGGAGGCGGCGCATCATGCCCGCACCAGGCGGCAGCCGGTGTTCCTGCACATGGATTGCGTGCGGCTTTACGGTCATGCCGGATCGGACGTCCAATCGACCTATCTCAGCAAGGCCGAGATCGAGGCGGACGAGGAACGCGACCCGCTGATCTACAGCGCCGCGCTGATGATCGAGCAGGGGCTGATGAGCGCGGCCGATATTCTCGATCTCTACAACCGGACCGAAAGCATTCTCGCGCGCGTCGCGGAGGAGGCGATCAAGCGGCCGAAGCTCACCACCAGCGCCTCGGTGATGGAGAGTCTGATCCCCCCCAGGCGCGTATCGGCGCCGGCCAACACCCCCTCGCCGGAGGATCGCAAGGCGCTGTTCGCCCGCGACCTCACGATGATGGACAAGCCGCAGCATATGGCGCGGCTGCTCTCCTGGACGCTCGCCGATCTGATGCTGGCGCACCCCAACATCATCGTGGCCGGCGAGGATGTCGGGCCGAAGGGCGGCGTCTACAACGTCACCGCCAAGCTGCATGAGCGCTTCGGCCCCGCGCGGGTGATCAACACGCTGCTGGACGAACAGAGCATCCTCGGTCTCGGCATCGGGGCCGCCCATAACGGCCTGCTGCCGATCACCGAGATCCAGTTTCTGGCCTATGTCCACAATGCCGAGGATCAGCTGCGCGGCGAGGCGGCAACGCTCAGCTTCTTCTCGAACGGCCAGTACACCAATCCGATGATCGTCCGGATCGCCGGGCTGGGCTACCAGAAGGGCTTTGGCGGCCATTTCCACAACGACAACAGCCTAGCGATCTTCCGCGACATTCCGGGCCTGATCCTCGCCGTCCCCAGCAACGGCGCCGACGCGGTCGAGATGCTGCGCGAATGCGCCCGCCTCGCGCTGGAGGAGCAGCGGGTCATCGTGTTCGTGGAGCCGATCGCGCTCTACATGACCCGCGATCTGCACGCGGAAGGCGATGCGTTGTGGACCGCCCCTTATGCCGCACCCGGCGAAAGCAGGCCGATCCGCCTGGGCGAGTTGGGGGTCCATGGCGACGGCGGCGATCTCGCCATCGTGACCTACGGCAACGGCGTGTACCTGTCGCGCCAGGCCGAAAAGATCCTGGCCGGGCAACATGGGCTGAAGCTGCGCGTGATCGACCTGCGCTGGCTGGCGCCGCTGAACGAGGACGGCCTGATCGAAGCGACGCGCGGCTGCAAACGCGTCCTGATCGTCGACGAATGCCGGAAAACCGGTTCGCAAAGCGAGGCATTGATGGCGTTGTTCGCCGAGCGCGCGCCGGAGCTGCCTTGCGCGCGGATCGCGGCGGACGACAGCTTCATTCCGCTCGGGCGCGCGGCGACGCTGACGCTGCCGAGCCGGGATTCGATCGTTGAAGCGGCGCTGGAGCTGGTCGGTGGCTGAGCGACAGGCGGCGCTGGTCATCTGCCCGGGCCGTGGCACCTACGGCAAGGCGGAGCTCGGCTATCTGAAGCGCCTGCACGGCAAGCGAGCGGACCTTATCCGGGCATTCGATCGGCTCCGCGCCGACCGCGGCCAGCCCACGATCTCGGCGCTGGATGGGGCCGAACGCTACAGCCCCGGCCTGCACACGCGCGGCGACATCGCCTCGCCGTTGATCTTCGCCGCCTCCTACGCCGATTTCCTGGCCATCGATCGGTCGCGCTTCGATATCGCCGCCGTCACCGGCAATTCGATGGGCTGGTATACGACGCTTGCCTGCGCCGGCGCGACAAGCGCCGAGCACGGTTTTGGGATCGTCGACGCGATGGGCGAGAACAGTCAGGCCGGCGAGCCGGGCGGGCAGGTGCTGCTGACGCTTGTCGATGACGGCTGGAACGAGATTGCGGGTTTGCGGGCGCAGGTGCTGGCGCTGGTCGAAGCGATCGACGCGAGGGCCGGCCACGCTCTCCATCCGTCGATCGACCTGGGCGGCATGCTGGTGGTCGCGGGCGACGAGGCGGGGCTGGAGGCGCTGCTGGCGGAAGCGCCGCCGACTCCGGCGCGCGATCCGCTCCGGCTCGTCAACCATGGGCCGTTCCATACGCCTCTGATGCAGGGGTCCTCAGATCGCGCCTTCCAGCTTCCGGCGGAATGGCTGCACGGCCCCGAATTGCCGATGATCGATGGCCGCGGCCATGTCTGGCGGCCGTTCGCCAGCGCCGCGACCGCGCTACGGGACTATACGTTCGGCAGCCAGATTCTCGAACCCTATGATTTTACCCGCGCGATCCATGTCGCGGTGCACGAATATGCGCCGGATCGCATCATCCTGCTCGGTCCCGGCGACACCCTCGGCGGAGCCATCGCCCAGGCGCTGATCGCGATCGGCTGGCGCGGCCTCGATTCGAAGGCCGCGTTTCAGGAGGCGCAGGCGGCGGATCCGTTCCTCCTCGCCATGGGCCGCGAGGACCAGAGGGCGTTGGTGACCGGCTGATAGGCCAAACGGAAAGGGCCGCCGCCCTACTCGGACGACGGCCCTTCCCTCGCAAAAGATTGGCGTGCGGCGTGCTAGACCTTGTTGCCCAGCGCTCCCTTCACGTCGCCCTTCACATTCTGGAATTCGCCCTTGGTCTCCTGGGCCTCGCCCTCGGCCTTGGTGGCCGGATCGTCGCTCTGCTGCTTGACCTTGCCGATTGCTTCGTTGGTCGTGCCTTTGATCTTGTCGGTGATCTCACCCATGATTCATACTCCTGAATAGTGACAGGGAATCAACGGCCTGCAATCGTTCGGGTTCCGGGGTCGACGATTATTCGTTCCAGCCCGCTTCGCCGATAAGCGGGACGAAGCGAACCGCGCACAGGATCGCGCGCTCGAACGAATCATCGCCGGTGCGCACCACCTTCACCAAGTCCTGCACGTCGCCTTCGGCGCCAATCGGCATGACCAGCGCGCCGCCCGGCGCAAGCTGATCGAGCAGCCGCTGGGGGACTTCGCGACCGCTCGCGGCGGCAAGGATCGCATCGAACGGCGCGCTGTCCGGCAGGCCCGCCGATCCGTCGGCCGCGATGATCCGGACATTGTCATACCCGAGCCGCTTCATTCGCCCGGCCGCCAGAATCGCCAGCTCCCGGTGCCGCTCGATGGCGATCACTTCGGCGGCGATCCGGCCCATGACCGCCGCGGCATAGCCGGAACCGGCGCCGATCTCGAGCACCCGGTCGCCGGGCCCGATCCCCGCCGCATCGATCATCAGCGCGACGATATAGGGCTGTGAGATCGTCTGGCCCGCCTCGATCGGCAGTGGCGTATCGTCGTGCGCGAAAGCGGCGACGCGTTCCGGCACGAATGCTTCGCGCGGCACCTCGCGCATCGCCGCACTGAGCGGTGGGTTCGCGATGCCGCGCGCTTCGATCTGCCGAGCGACCATCGCCTGGCGGGCGGCTGCGACATCGTCTTGCACACCGTGAAAACACGGAGGGCCGCGTTCCGTTGCGAACGCGACCCTCCTTTTTGGTCGGCAGTGGTGCGGGGCCGGCTTACCAGCCGGGCTTGCCGCCGCCCTGGCCGCCCTGGTCGTCATAGCCGGGCTTGCCGCCATAGTCGCCGCCCTTGCCACCGCCATCGCCGCCGCCCTGATCGTCATAGCCTTGGTCGGCGCCGGGCTTGCCTTCGGGATAGCCGCCGCCCTTGCCGCCACCATAATCGCCGCCGTCGTCATAGCCTTCGTCGGCGCCGGGCTTGCCTTCGGGATAGCCGCCGCCCTTGCCGCCGCCATAATCGCCGCCGTCGTCATAGCCTTCGTCGGCACCGGGCTTGCCGGGGGGATATCCACCCTCGCCGCCGTCATCGCCCTGGCCGCCGTCGCCGCCCTTGGGATTGTCCCAGAAGCCGCCGCCCTTTTCGCCGCCGCCGCCCTGCTGCTGCTGCTCGTTCTGGTCGTAACCCGGCTTGCCCTGATTCTTCTCGAACTCGCCCATGAACCGTCCCTCTCTCAAGCGGCGCCCGCGGCACCGCGCCGCTGACCACCATCGCCGTAAACCGCCCGCGCGGGACGGTGTTCCGGCGCTTCGATCATAACAGCGCCGTCACGTTCTGAAAGGCCGTTCGACCGCCACCGGGTCATCGCGCGTGTGTTGCGAGGAGATGGCTCAACGCTTCCGTTGTTCCGGCTCGCCCGTCCCGGCATCGCCCGGATGCGCGCCGGCTGCGTCCGCCTTGATATCGCGCTCGCCGCCCTCGCCCTTATCGTCGCCAATCTGTTCCAGGGCCTGCTTCTCACGCTGTCCGAGCCCGTCCATCGCCAGTCTCCAGATCCGGGGTTCATGCAACCGCAGCAACGGTCGATGTGAGTCGGGGGTTCCGGGGCGGGACGCTCAGATCAGTCCGGCGAGCGGGCTCGAAGGATCGGCGTAGCGGCGCTGGCCCATCCGGCCGGCGCGATAGGCGAGCCGGCCCGATTCCACCGCCAGCTTCATGGCGCGGGCCATCGTCACCGGGTCCTTGGCCTCGGCGATCGCGGTGTTCATCAGGACGCCGTCGCAGCCGAGCTCCATCGCCACGCTGGCATCGGAGGCGGTGCCCACGCCGGCGTCGACCAGCACCGGCACGCCCGCGCCCTCGACGATCAGCCGGATCGTCACCCGGTTCTGGATGCCGAGGCCGGAGCCGATCGGCGCGCCCAGGGGCATGATCGCCACCGCGCCCGCCTCTTCAAGCTGCTTCGCGGCGATCGGATCGTCGACGCAATAGACCATCGGCTTGAAGCCTTCGGCGACCAGCGTCTCGGTCGCCCGCATCGTCTCGCGCATGTCGGGGTAGAGGGTCTTCGCCTCGCCGAGCACTTCCAGCTTCACCAGATCCCAGCCCCCGGCTTCGCGCGCCAGCCGGAGCGTGCGGATCGCCTCGTCGGCGGTGAAGCAGCCGGCGGTGTTGGGAAGATAGGTGAAGCGCTTCGGATCGATATGATCGGTGAGCAGCGGCTGGCCCGGATCGGAAATGTTCACCCGCCGCACCGCGACGGTGACGATTTCCGCGCCCGACGCCTCAAGCGCGGCGGCATTCTGCTCGAAGCTCTTATATTTGCCGGTGCCGACGATCAGCCGCGATGTGAAGGTGCGGCCGGCGACCGTCCAGCGATCGTTCTGGGCGGCGGGCGGCGGGGCGACACGGCTTTCTGCGTTCACGCTGGCAATTCCTCGGCAAGGGATGAAGCGCGATATAGTCGCTGCGGCGGCGAGCGTAAGCGTTTACATTCGTACGCCGGCGCCTAGATTCGCGACGACAGGAGATGAATATGCGGTTCGCCCGGCTGGTCCTTCTTCCCCTCGCGGCGCTGGTTGCGCCGGCGACGCTCGCCGCGCAGGACCGGCAGCCGGAGCAGGAGATCGTGGTCAATGGCGAGACCGCGAGGGTCGAGATCGAGCGCATCCTCAACGAGGACAATCTCGACGGCAATCGCCTCTCGCCGCGCGAAATCGCCGATACGATGGCCGGCATCGCGCGCGGCCGGGCGCCGCAGGATTTCTGGACTGCCTATCAGGCGCATGTCGAAGCGTGGCAGCGTTTCGCCAGTTCGGTCGAGCAGGCCGGCGCTCAGCAGGGCGAATCGAGCTTCGGTCTGGAAGGCGAAGCGGCCGAGGCGGAGCAGGCAATCAGCACGACGTTCAGCGAAGTGGAGCGAATCGCCCGTCGTTACGGCGCCCGCCTGCCCGGTCCGCGCGTCAATCCGCTGGAAATCGCCTAGCCGCCGCCGACGAAGGTGACGATCTCGAAATCGTCGCCATCCTCGACAATGATGTCGGCCAGCGTCGAGCGCGGCACGATTTCGAGGTTGCGTTCGACCGCGACCTTGGTCGGCTCGAGCCCCAGTTCCAGCGCCAGGTCGGCGACGCTGATCCCGGCGCGCACCCGCCGGTGGCCGCCATTGACGCGGATAGAGACCGTCTTCTCTTCCATGGCACGCTCATATAGGGCCGCGCCATGGCGACGCCACCCGTCATCTATGTGCTGAACGGGCCGAACCTGAACCTGCTCGGGCTGCGCGAGCCCGGGGTTTACGGTGCCGATACGCTCGACGACATCGCGACGCGGCTGGAAGAGCGGGCCGCGGCGCTCGGTGTCGCCATCGACATGCGCCAGTCCAATCATGAGGGCCACCTGATCGATTGGCTGCACGAGGCGCGCTCGAGAAAGGCGAAGGCGGTGGTCCTCAATCCGGGCGGCCTTTCGCATAGTTCGGTGGCGCTGCACGATGCGATGCGGGCGATCGATCTGCCGGTGATCGAGGTCCATCTTTCCAATCCGGCGGCGCGCGAGCCTTATCGCCACGTCGCCCTCACCGGTGCGGCGGCGAAGGGAATTGTCGCCGGGTTCGGCGCGCTGGGCTATGAGCTGGCGCTGGACGCCGCCGCCCGACTCTGACAGGGCGCAGGCGCGAAAACAGGGTAGCTTTGAGATGAGCGACGAAAACGACACCAATGCCATGCGGGTCGACACCGACATGATCCGCCAGCTCGCCGATCTCCTGAGCGAGAACAATCTGAGCGAGATCGAGGTCGGCGACGGCGACCGGCGGATCGTCGTCAAGCGCAAGATCGGCGGCGGCGCCGCGGCACCGGTCGTCTACGCGCCGGCGCCGGTCGCCGACGCTCCACCACCGGCGCCGGCAGCGGAGGCGGAACCCGGGACGCCCGCCGCGAACGGCGATCCGGTGCGCTCGCCGATGGTCGGCACCGCCTTCCTCTCGCCCGAACCCGGAGCCGCGCCCTTCGTCGCCGCCGGCCAGCAGGTGAAGGCGGGCGAAACGCTGCTGATCATCGAGGCGATGAAAGTCATGAACCCGATCACCGCCCCTCGCGCCGGCATCGTCAGCCAGATCTGCGTCGCCGATGCCCAGCCGGTCGAGTTCGATCAGGCGCTGGTGCTGCTCGACTGATGGCAATCGGCAAGGTCCTGATCGCCAATCGCGGCGAGATCGCGCTCCGCATCCACCGCGCCTGCCACGAAATGGGAATCAAGACGGTCGCGGTCCATTCGACGGCCGATGACGATGCGATGCACGTCAGGCTGGCCGACGAGGCGATCTGCATTGGCCCGCCGCCGGCCGCCCAATCCTACCTCAACATTCCCAACATCATCTCGGCCGCGGAAATCAGCCACGCCGATGCGATCCACCCGGGCTATGGCTTCCTTTCCGAGAACGCCCGGTTCGCCGAGATCGTCGAGCGGCACGACATCGTCTGGATCGGCCCGAAGCCGGAACATATCCGCACGATGGGCGACAAGATCGAGGCGAAGCGCACCGCCGCGAAGCTCGGCCTGCCGCTCGTCCCCGGCTCCGACGGGCCGGTCGAGGATGTCGAGGAGGCGAGGAAGATCGCCGCCGAGGCCGGCTATCCGGTGATCATCAAGGCGGCGTCGGGCGGCGGCGGCCGGGGAATGAAGGTCTGCCAATCGGAGGATCAGCTCGCCACCCTGATGATGCAGGCCGGATCGGAGGCGAAGGCGGCGTTCGGCGACGCCACCGTCTATATCGAGAAATATCTCGGCGATCCGCGCCATATCGAGTTCCAGATTTTCGGCGACGGCAAGGGCGACGCGATCCATCTCGGCGAGCGCGACTGTTCCCTGCAGCGGCGCCACCAGAAGGTGCTGGAGGAGGCCCCTTCCCCGGCCATCTCGCCGGAAGAGCGGGATCGGATGGGCGGCATCGTCGCCAGGGCGATGGCCGAAATGGGCTATCGCGGCGCCGGCACGATCGAGTTCCTGTGGGAAGACGGGCAATTCTACTTCATCGAGATGAACACCCGGCTGCAGGTCGAACATCCGGTTACGGAGGCGATCACCGGCCTCGATCTGGTGCGTGAGCAGATCAGGATCGCCGACGGCCATCCGCTGACCCTGCGCCAGCAGGACGTCACCATCCGCGGCCATGCGATCGAGTGCCGGATCAATGCGGAGGATCCGGTCACCTTCGCGCCCTCGCCCGGACTGGTGCAGCACTTCCATGCCCCCGGCGGCATGAACGTACGCGTCGATAGCGGTCTTTATTCGGGCTACCGGGTGCCGCCTTATTACGATTCCATGATCGCCAAGCTGATCGTCTACGGCACCACCCGCAGCGGCGCGATGCGTCGCCTGCGCCGGGCGCTCGAGGAGTTCGTGATCGACGGCGTCAAGACCACCGTTCCGCTCCATCAGCGGCTGCTCGATGCGCCGGAGTTCCAGTCCGGCGATTATACGATCAAGTGGCTGGAAGAATGGCTGGTGAAGGATTCCGAAGCCTAGCGCACCGCCTTCATCCAGACGGTGAGCGCGATCAGCGTGGACACGATCCACATCCCGATAAAGATGATCGCGCCGGCCGGCACCAGCGGCCAGCTGCCGTCCGGCCCGTAATCCATGATTTCGAGCATCCCGTAGCGGGCGCTGACGATCAGGATCGCGATCGTGAACGCATAAGCGAAGAAGATCGGCGTCCGCAGCTGCGTCTCGCCCCGCCGTCGCTGGCGCTTCACATGCAGATAGGCCCCGGTGAGCGATAGGCCCGACAGGAAGACGCCGAAGACGAACCACGGAATCTGGCTCCACAGCCCGCCGAAATCGCCGAAGTGGATCGGATCCGCCATGTGGGTCCAGCGTTCCAGCGCCGTGAGGTCGGCCACCCGGTGCACGGTCAGCGCCCGGCTGCCGTCCAGCGTCGTCGTCACCGTGGCGGCGCGGTCGCGGGTAAACAGCGACCCGTCCTGTCCGCTGACCTCTATGACAACATCGCCGATGCTGACGATCCGCGTCGACAGGCCGGGATAGGCCCGCTCCGCGGCGGCGATCGCGGCGGCGATATTGACCGGCCGGTCCGCATCTGCCGTGACGACCGGCGGCTTTTCGGGCTCGGGCTCGGGCGGCAGGTAGAATTCGACGAGGTACCAGATGCCGGTCACCGCCATGATGGTCGCGAGCCACAGGCTCCACACGCCCGCCGCCTTGTGAACGCTGCTCCAGAACACCTTCGGGCCGCGCCGCCAGTCCAGCGCCCAGAAGCCCCGCCACCAGCGCTTGTAGAAGACCAGGCTGGTGATCACCTGCACGAGCAGGATGATTGCGGTCGCGGTGACGATCAGGTCGCCCGTTCCGGCGGCGCCGAATTCGTAGAAGCCGACGAGGAAGAGATTGCGGTGGAAGCTGCGGAAGAAGCGCTGCACGTTGAAGAACGTGGTCTGGGCGATGATCCGGCCGGTCGCGGGATCGGCGTATAGTCGCTGATAATCGCCCTCTTCATCGGTCCCGAGAACGAACAGCGCGCTGCCGGGTCCGCGCGGCATCTCGATCGAAAGGTCGGTGAGATCGGGCCGCGCAGCCCGCGCCGCGCGATAGGCAGCGTCCCAGGCGATGACCTCGCTATGAGTCCCCTGAATCGCCGGATTGACCAGCAGGTCCACTTCGTCGCTCAGCACCGCGAAGGTTCCAGACCAGCAGATGACGAACAGCATCAGGCCGCAGGTAAGGCCGACCCAGCTGTGCCAGACGAACCAGAGGCGCTTGAGCTTTTTCATGACGCCTTGCCGCCCGTCTCACGCCGCGCTCCGGGCCGGCAGCCGATCTGTGGCCGACTTGCGATCCGTTCACAACACCCGGCATTTTCCTACACCTCCGGCGCCTGTTATCTTCGGGCCGGGCCGGCCCTGCCTCGGCGGTCCGGACGGGCGCGCGGCCGCCGTGAAGCGGGCGCGGTTCGACCGTGAACTTGGGTCCGGAAACGGGCCTGACCCGGACGAGGAATTTTGCTGATTTTTGTTGAATTACAGTGTTATGGATGACGTTCTCAAATGTGATTGTCGTAATCCGATGCAAAATGCGGGATGCTCCAGGAAACCGGGGGCAAAGGTCACGAAAAAGGCGCCTCGCCTGCAGACCTTCGTGACCTTTGCCCCTCCGGACTTATCGACTCGGGTTCCCGCGGCCCTTATGACGGCGCAACAATCGGGGAGGACAATATGGGCCTGGTGGGTTGGATCGTTCTTGGCGTCGTGGTCCTGCTCCTGTTCTGGGGCGTGGCGATCTATAACGGTCTGGTGCGGCTGCGCGCCCTCGTCCGCGAAGGATTCAGCGGAATCACCGTCCAGCTTCGTCGCCGCGCCGATCTGATCCCCAATCTCGTCAGCACCGTCGAAGGCTATGCGACGCATGAGCGCGAGGTGCTGGATCAGGTGACCGCGCATCGCGCCGACGCCGCTTCCGCCAGAGGGGTCGCCGCGACCGCCCAGGCGGATGGCGCCTTCTCGGCGATGCTCGGCCGGCTGATGGCGGTGGCGGAGGCCTATCCGGACCTGAAGGCGGACGCCAATTTCCGCCAGCTGCAGGAAGAGCTGTCGGAGATCGAGGAGCATCTGCAAAGCGCCCGTCGCTACTACAATGCAACGGTCCGCGATCTGAACACGAAGATTCAGTCCTTCCCCAACGTGCTGGTCGCCGGACCTTTGGGCTTCCACGAGGAGGAGAGCTATCAGGACGCGGACGCCTCGATCCAGTCCGCGCCCAAGGTGAGCTTCGGCGCCGCGAAGGCCTGAGCCCGTGATCCGCGTCAGGCCGCTTCTCGCGCTGCTGCTCGCGGCGCTGACCCTGATCGGGCCCGCCTGGGCCGCCAAGCCGATCAGCCCTGGCGGCGGCGAGGCCGATATGGACATGGCCGGGCCGCCGGAGGTGGCGGCGCCCGAAGGCGAGCGGATCATTTCCTATGCGAGCGACATCACCGTCAATCGCGACTCGAGCCTCAGCGTCGTCGAGACGATCCGGGTCCGCGCCGAGGGCAACCGGATCCGCCGCGGTATCTTCCGCGATTTTCCCACCCGTTATCAGCGCGGGGGGCGGACAATCCGGGTCGGCTTCGATGTCCAGGCCGTCACCCGGAACGGGCAGGCCGAACGCTATGAGACCGAGCGAATCGACAATGGCGTCAGGGTGCGGATCGGCAATGCGAACGTCATGCTGCCGGTCGGCGAACACAGCTACGAAATCCGCTACACGACGACCCGCCAGATCGGTTTCTTCGATAATTATGACGAGCTTTACTGGAACGTCACTGGCAATGGCTGGATGTTCCGGATCGACCGGGCGGAGGCCGTCGTCCGCCTGCCGCAGGCCGTCCAGCTTGGCAATCGCGCAGTCTATACCGGCCCCCAGGGCGCCAACGGCCGCAACGCCGAAGTGGTGTCCGAACAGCCGGGCGAAATCCGCTTTCGCACCACCGCGCCGCTCTATCCATATGAAGGACTCACCATCGCCGTCGCGTGGCCGAAGGGGGTCGTGGACGCACCGCCGCCGCCCTCCGCGGCAACCGCCTGGCTGGCCGAAAACGGGCCGATCGGTGCGGCCATCGCCGCCCTCGGCGCGCTCCTTTTCTTTTTCTACTACGCCTGGAAACGGGCCGGGCGCGGGCCCGACGCGGGCACCGTCGTGCCGCTGTTCGAGCCGCCCGACGGGATGCGCGCCGCGGAGGTCCGCTACGTGAAGCGGATGGGCTTCGACAATCGCTGCTTCGCGGCCGCGATCGTCGAGAGCGCCGTGCACGGCAAGGTCCGGTTGACGGAGACGGAGGGCGGCTGGCTGTCGCGCGACAAGATGAGGCTCGACAAGACAGGCGATACTGGCGACCTGCCGGACGCCGAGCGCAAGATGCTGACCGCGCTGTTCGCCGGCGGCAACTCGATCGAGATGGACAAGGCCAACCATGTGAGGTTCCGCGCCGCCCAATCCGCGCTGCAGAGCGATTACGATGCCCGTCACAAGGGAAATCTGTTTCTCGCGAACGTCCATTGGTCGATCGTCGGGCTCATGCTGCTGCCCGCGGCGATGCTCGCCGTCGGCGCCGGGATCGTCGCGGTCGACCCCTATGCGGAACGCGGGGACAGCCTGATCCCCTTGTTCGGGGTGGGGCTGACGCTGCTCGCGGTCTGGCTGGTCTACAAGGCGCGACAGGCAGCGACCAGCGTTCCGAAATGGCTGCTCGGCACCGCGGCATTCGTCGTTCTGATCGGGGCCGTCTTCATCCTGATCATGACCTTCGCGCTGCTTGAAGACGCTGACGGTGGGGCCTGGATATTCGCACCGCTGCTCGCTTCGCCGCTCGTCATCTCGGCCTTCTGGTGGATGGGGGCGCCGACGAAGCGGGGCCGGGCGGTGATGGACCGGATCGCGGGCTTCGAACACTATCTGTCGATCACCGAGGAGGAGCGTTTCGAAACGCTGCATCCGCCGGAAAAGACGCCGGAACTGTTCGAGCGTTACCTGCCCTACGCGATCGCGCTCGATGTCGAGAACAGCTGGGCGCACCGATTCGCAGGGGTATTGGCCGCCGCGGCCGCCGATCCCAGTCAGCAGAACAATCGCATGAGCTGGTATTCGGGCACTAGTAGCCCGTGGACCAACGTCAGCGGCTTCACGGCGGCCGTTGGCGGCACCCTCGCAAGCAGCGTCGCCTCGGCATCGACCGCGCCCGGGTCCAGTAGCGGATCGGGCGGCGGCGGTTCGTCCGGCGGCGGCGGCGGCGGCGGCGGTGGCGGCGGCTGGTAGGAGACCGAGCGACCGATGAAGGCGACCATCTACCACAATCCGAAATGCAGCACGTCGCGTGACACGCTGGCTCTGTTGAATGAGGCCGGCGCGGACATCACCGTGATCGAATATCTGAAGACGCCGCCGGGCAAGGACGAATTGCGCCGTCTCTACGCGCGGGCCGGCCTGACGGCGCGCGAGGGGCTGCGCGCCAAGGAACCGCTGGCAAAGGAACTCGGCCTCGCCGGCGCGGACGACGAGGCGATTCTCGATGCGATGGCGCTCCATCCGGTCCTGATCGAACGGCCGCTGGTCGAGACCGGAAAGGGAGTGCGCCTCGGCCGGCCGAAGGACAGGGTGCGCGAAATCCTCTGATCCGTTAGGGCCGGCGGCGATGGTCATCGACCCCGATCTGCTGCTGGGCGCCTATGCGATCGGTGTCTTCCCGATGTCCGACGGCCGCGAGGCGCCGGACGTCTATTGGGTGGAGCCACGGCGACGGGCGATCATCCCGCTGGATGGATTCCACCTCTCGCGATCGCTGCGAAAGACGCTGCGCTCCGGCCGCTTCACGGTCACCCGCGACCGCGCCTTCCCGGCCGTTGTCCATGCCTGCGCCGAGCGGGAAGACACCTGGATCAACGCCGAGATCGAAGCGAGCTACCTATTGCTCCATGAGCGCGGCGCGGCGCATTCGATCGAGGTCTGGTCTGGCGACGAACTGGCGGGAGGCCTGTACGGCGTCCGGATCGGCGGCGCCTTTTTTGGCGAAAGCATGTTCTCCCGCGAAACCGACGCCTCGAAAGTGGCGCTGGCATGGCTGGTCGCGCGCCTCGTCGCCGGCGGCTTCCGGCTTCTCGACTGCCAGTTCATGACCCCCCACCTGCGCCGGCTGGGCGCCATCGAGATCGACCAGCAAAGCTATCTTCAGTTGCTGGGCGAGGCCTTGGGCGCGGGCTCGGCCGCGGCAGCGGCGTTCGACGTGCTCGACCGGTTGCTCGACGCGGCGCCGGAAGGTTCGCCGCCCGGATGGGTCATCGCGCAGCTCATCGGCCAGACGTCGTAGATCGGATGCTCGATCACATTCAGCGACGGCGACTCCTTGTAGAGCCAACCGGAGAAGACCCGGTTGTAGCGGCCCTCCCGATTGCGGACGTCGAGCTGCACGAAGGCGCCGGTCAGCTGCTGCACCTCCCAGGGCGCGGTGGTCTCGCAGGCCCGCAACCGGACGATCACGTCGCCGGCGCGCGCCGCTTGCCCGGGGCGGAGGCTGAATTCACGCCACTGGCCGTTGCGCTTGTTGAGCAGCCGCAGGGTCGCCATGCGCTGCGCCATCGGGGTCGTGCCGGGCGCCAGGCGAGTCACCGTTTGCGGCACATCGACCGTTTCGACCTCCGACACATTCTCGTTGGCGCGATTCACCTCCGGCGCACCGGTGGGGCCGCAAGCGGCGAGCGCGGCGAGCGCGACGAGGCCGATGCGGGGCCGGATCATGCGCCGTCGGGCGTCCAGGCCTGATAGTCGCCGGTCGCGGCGGCCCGGCGTCCGCCCCGTTCGAGGGCGCCCGGCGGACGATAAGCGGCCGGGGTGCCGGTCAGGTTCGGCGTCGGCTGGCGCAGGAATGCGGGCGGCGGCGGCAGCACGTCGTCGGGTGGCCCCTCAAGCTGGCCGGTGAGCCAGGAATACCATTCGGGCGGCACCCTGCTGACATCGTTGGAGCCGGAATAGATCACCCAGCGACGGCCGCCCTTCCTGGCCTCGAAATAGCGGTTGCCGAACTGATCCTCGCCCACGCCGCGACCGTGCCGCCAGCTGAACCAGGCGGTCGTGACACTGGCGCCTTCCCACCAGGTGAACAGGTTCTTGAACAGGCCCATATCGGATGAGCGCCTAGCGCCGATCCGCGCCCGCGCGCAAGCTAGATGCGGGAAAAGCGGGCCGCGAGCTCGACATGGACCGACCAGCGGAACTGGCCGACCGGCCGCACCCAATCGAGCCGATAGCCGCCATCGATCAGCAGTTTCGCATCACGGGCGAAACTTGCGGGGTTGCACGAGACATAAGCGACACGGGTGACTTTCGATGCCGCCAGCCGCTCGGCCTGGGCTTTCGCGCCGGCACGTGGCGGATCGATCACCACGGCATCGAAGCGGTCGAGCTCGGCGATTTCGAGCGGGCGGCGGAACAGGTCGCGATGCTCGACGAAGACCGGGCGGGCGGCGGCGCCCGCGGATCCCTTCAGCGCGAGGGCGACGTCACGGGCGGCTTCCGCCGCATAGACCCGCCGGCCGAGCGACAGCGCGAAGGTGCCGAGCCCCGTGAACAGATCTGCGACGGCGGCGGCATCGCCGACCGCCTCGGCGACCGCGGTGACAAGCGCCGCCTCGCCGTCCGATGTGGCCTGCAAGAAGGCGCCGTGCGGCAGACCGACCGGAATGCCGCCCAGCGCGATCGTGACCGGCTCCGGCTCCCACAGCGTCTGCGGCCCCAGACCGTCATCGACCGCGAGCCGCGCCAGTCTTTGTTCGGCCGCGAAGGCACCGAGCGTTTCAGCCATCGCCAGATCACCGGCCTCGATGCCGGAAAGCAGCAGATCGACGCCCTGATCAGCGAGCGTCATAACCGCCTCTGCGCGCCGGTTTAGCATCCGGCGCAGCGGCCGGAGCAAGGCGAACAGCTCAGGCCGCAGGATGTGGCATTCCCGCATGTCGACGATGCGATGGCTGGCGGCGGCGTGGAAGCCGATCGCACCGCCGGCCGCCTTCAATGTCGTCCGGCGACGGCTCCGCGGCGGCGACAGGTGCGGCGCGCGGATTTCCGGCGCCGTCACGTGCTGAGCGGCCAGCGCGCCGGCGACGCGATCGATCAGGAAAGTGCGATAGGCGGCGTCATCGACATGCTGCAGCTGGCAGCCGCCACAGTCGGGGAAGTGACGGCAGGGCGGCGGCTGACGATGCGCGCCGGGCGTGATCGCGCCGTTCGCATCGACAAGATCGCCCGGCGCGGTCAATGGAAAATAGCGGCCGTCGTCCGTTACGCCTTCGCCGCGTGCGGCGATCCGGACGACCCGGCTCACAGGCACTCGGCGAGCGTAGCCGGCAGCTGTGCGATCAGATCGTCCGCGATCAGGCCCGGCCCCGCCCGCTCCGCCGCGCGGCCGTGCAGCCAGACCGCCTCGCAGGCCGCGGCGAAGGCATCGCCATGCGCGGCATAGCGGGCGGCCGCGATGCCCGCATAAACGTCCCCCGTACCGGCGCTGGCCAGCCAGGGATGGGCCGAGGCCGCGATCGCGGCGCGGCCACCGGGCGCCGCCACGACCGTGTCCGGGCCCTTATAGACGATGACGGCGCCGGCGCGGGCGGCCGCGGCACGGGCGCGTTCGACCTTGCCGCCGCCGCCGTCGCCGAACAGGGCGACGAATTCCCCCTCATGCGGCGTCAGGATCGCCGGCCGCTTCAGCCCGGCCAGTCGCTCGAGCCGGCTGGAAAGCATCCGCAACGCTCCCGCGTCGAGGACGAGGGGATGGCCGGACCCAAGGACCGCTTCGAGCATGGATTCATCGTCGCCGGGCAGCATGCCGGGGCCCAGCAGAAGCGCGTCGATCCGATTGTCGTCCAATCGTGCGAGTGGATCGCCCGGGGCCTGGACGACGGCGGCCGGGAGCCCGGGAACCAATTGTCGCGCCTGCAGCCTGACGGTTCCTGCGCCGGCGCGGGATGCCGCGGTGGCGGCAAGCGCAACGGCGCCCGCCATGCCGCCGGCGACGACGGTCACCAGGCCACGGGTATATTTATGATCGGCCGGCCCCGGCGGAACGAGACGCGGCCGGCCGATCTCGGCCAGTTCGCTCGTCGCCTCGATGCCGATATCGGCGACGACGATCCGCCCCATATGGCGCGCGGCGGGCTGAAGCAGATGCGAGGGCTTGAGGGTCTGGAAGGTAATCGTGAGATCGAAGTCCCGAACCGGCGAGAGCAGCGTGCCGTCGTCGGTCGCCGCGCCGCTGGGAAGATCGACGGCGACCTTCACCCGCGCCGCCTCCGCGAGCGTCGCGAGCCGCGCCGCAAGCGCGTCGTCCAGCGGCCGTCCAAGCCCGGTTCCGAAGAGGGCGTCGATCAGCAACGGGGCCGGCGCGGTCTCGTTCATCTCCTCCGGCCGTCCACCCCATGCGGCGCATGCCGCCCTTGCCGCCTCGCTCGTCGGATCTGCCAGGGCGGCGACCCGGACCGGCAGGCCGCGCTCGGCGAGCGCGCGGGCGATCACATAGCCGTCGCCGCCATTGTTGCCCGGCCCGCAAAGCACCAGCGCCGGCATCGGTCCGGCGAAGCGCCAGATCGCCTCCGCCGCACCGCGGCCTGCCCGCTCCATCAACACGCCGACGCTCGTGCCGGCGGCGATCGCCTCCGCCTCCGCGGCACTCATTTCCGCCGCCGTCAGGATCGTCCTGCCGGTCATCTCGGCCGGACGGTGGCCGGCAGCCGGAAATGGTCGCCGCCGATCGCCACCTCGATGCGGTTGTCGGCGAGAATGGTCACCCGGGCCGGCTCCGCGCCGTCGGCCGCGACGACGCCGCGGCCGTCATCGACGATGCGCAGCCGGCGAAAGCCGCCGTCCGGCTTGCGGATCACGAGGACCGCGCTATCCGCACCCTCCCTTTCGAACGTGCAACTGCGCTCGAACTGATCGGCGCCGCCGAAGCGGCAATCGATCCGGTTGCGCACCGTCTCCGCAAAGGCGTTGTGCTCGGGCGCCGGACTGTCGCTGCAGGCGGCGAGAACGATCAACGGAAAGATCAAGACACGCATCGCCCGATTCTGGCGCGCCGGCGCCGCTTTGTCTCGCCAAAAAAGAAGGCCGGGACGCCCCGAAACGCGGCGGCCCGGCCAAAGAGGATGCGCGACGCCCGTCCGGTGGAGGCGGGGACCGCGGGCGAATGTCGACGCCGGCTGGCGTCTCGACTCGTCACCTCGCCAGCAGGCAAGGCGCGTGCCAGAACGGACATCCGCGGGTGACGATGGTTAACGCTTGATTCCGATTGTCCCTCAATGGGATCTGCGGGTCACCTGAGACAGGAAGCGAGCGTCCACCAACCCGGGCGATCGGCGGCGATCCGGGCCTGCGCGGCATCCCGCCGCGCATTGCTCGCATAGAGGCCGAAACAGGTGGCTCCGGAGCCCGACAGGCGCGCGAGATCGGCACCGCCAAGCGCTTCGAGAGCCGCACCGATCTCGGGAACAAGACGTCTGGCCGGCGCCTCAAGGTCGTTCCGGCCGGCGCGCCAGTCCCCAAGGGGGCCGCGATCGATCGCGTCCCATCCGCCGAAAACCGCCGCCGTCGACAGCGCGATCCGCGGATTGACAAGCAGCACGGGGGTTCCGGTCAGTCCCCCGGCCTCGAGCGGTTCGAGACGATCGCCCCGCCCCTCGCCGCGGGCCGTGCGGCTGGCGAGGCAGGCGGGCACATCGGCGCCGATTGTCGCGGCTATCTCGGCGAGGTCGGTCCTCTCTCGACCCAGCAGCCTGAGCGCCGCCGCAGCGTCCGCCGATCCGCCGCCAATGCCCGAGGCTACCGGCAATCGCTTGTCGAGGGTCAGCGCAACACCGTTCGCACCCAGCGCCCTGGCGGCGCGAAGGACGAGATTGTCCGCCTCCTCCGCGAGATCGGCGGCGAACGGGCCGGTCACCGCCAGCGACAGCGTGTCGCCGGGCTCACCGGTCAAGATGTCGCCGTCGTCGCAAAAGGCGAAGACGGTCTCGATCCGGTGATAGCCGTCCGGCCGGCGGGCGCGAACGTGCAGCGCCAGGTTGAGCTTGGCGAAAGCGGTCTCGCGCACCGAGGCCGGGTCAGCGGGCGGCGAGCTGCGGCGTCAACCCGCGCTCGATCTTCGAATCCAGCCGGGCCGCATCAGCCCCTTCCGCATGGACGCGGGCTGCCGCCCAGGCGAAGCGCGCATCGGATCGCCGTCCCAACGAATAATAGGCGTCGCCCAGATGTTCGTTGATTTCGACATCGGCTGGCGAGGCTTGGGCCGCCCGTTCGAGCAGCGCGAGCCCCTCTTCGCGCTGGCCGCGAAGAAACAGCGCCCAACCGAGCGAATCGGTGATTGCCGCGTTGTCGGGCGCCAGCCGATGCGCCTCGCGTACCAGCCGCTCCGCTTCTTCCAGATTTTCGCGCCGCTCGAGCTGGGCGTAGCCGAGATAGTTGAGGACGAGCGGCTCGTTCGGCGCGAGCTGGTAGGCGCGCTGCAGCGCTGCGCGTCCCTGCGGCCAATCGCCGGCCTCCTCATGGGCGCCGCCGGCGAGCAGCCAGAGCGTCCATTCCGGCGTCGTTCCCTCGCCGGTGCGGGCGCGCGTCTCGATCGCAAGGTTAAAGGCGGCCGCCGCATCACGATGCCGGCCCATCGCCATCAGCACCTCGCCCAGCCGAACCTGATCGGCGGCGGTGGCCACCGAATCGTTCGCCGCAGCTTGCGCGGCGCGCAATGCCTCCTCGCCGCCGCCCGCGACGAGCAGACGGATGCGCTGATCCCGAACCATGTCGGCGAAGGGATCGTCGGTCGGAACATTGGCCAGCATCGCCACCGCCGAATCGCGGCGCTCCTCCTGATTTGCCAGCTCTGCCGCGACCATCCAGGCGACGCCGTTGTCGGGCGCGAGCCACGTGGCCAAATGGGCGAACGTGGCCGCGACGGCACCCACCTGCTGCCCGTTCAGATCGAGCGCGATGCGGATCAGAATTTCGGCGATGCCGGTGCGCGGATCATCGACCGCGCCGGGCAGCGAATGGCCCGCTTCGATCGTGCGCCGCGCGGCACGAAGCGGCGCCGCGTCGCCCTGGATCAGGCTCAGCGCATTGGCACGGTCGCCGCGCTTCGCCAGCGTCGCCGCGGCGGCAAGACGCAGGCGTTGCGCCCGCGGACCGGCGCTCGGCATCACCCGCGCCGCCTCCGGCGCCTCCGGCCGGCGGGCCGCGACAAGCAGCAACGGCCGCTGCTCGTTGACATAAGACGCGACCAGCGGATCGGTGGCGCCGCCAGCCGGGAGCAGCGCGACCGGATCGCCCTGACCCTCGCCGACCGCCACCCAAGCACGCAGCACCGGGGCCGCGAACGCGAACAGCCGTTCGCGCTCTATCGCATCGATCTGGGCCCGCGCCCGCGCCCAATCCCGCTCCCGCACCGCATCGGCAAGCAGCAGGAAGCGCGCGTCGGGCATGACCGCGCCCCGCCGCTCGGTGATCCGCGCCGCCCGGACCGCGAGCGCCCAATCGCCGCCGATCACCGCATGGCTGAGTGCCTGTGCAGCGACGATCTCATTATCGGGCGCGGCGTCCAGCGCGCTCGCGAAGGCGGCACTCGCCTGCCGCATCGCGCCGGCCGAGGAGGCGGCCCGGGCCTGGACATAGGTTTCGAGGGCAGCGCGCTCGGTGCGCGAATGAACGGCGGCAGGCGCCGTCAGCAGGATGGCGGCGGCAACGATACGGCTACATATTGGGATAATTCGGTCCTCCTCCGCCTTCCGGCACCACCCAGTTGATGTTCTGGGTGGGGTCCTTGATGTCGCACGTCTTGCAGTGGACGCAATTCTGCGCGTTGATCTGAAGCCGCGGTGAACCGTCCGCCTCAACGAACTCGTACACGCCGGCCGGGCAGTAGCGCGTCTCCGGCCCGGCATATTGATCGAGGTTCACCGCCACCGGGATGCTCGCGTCCTTCAGCGTCAGGTGGATCGGCTGATCCTCCACATGATTGGTGTTCGACAGGAAGACCGACGAAAGGCGATCGAAACTGATCACGCCATCCGGCTTGGGATAAGCGATCGGCGGCACCAGGTCCTTCCGCCAGAGGCTCTCATTGTCCGGATGATGCCTCATGGTGAACGGCAGTCCGATCCTGAGCTGCCTCATCCACATGTCGGCCCCTGCGAGCAGAGTTCCGAGCGTCCCGCCCCATTTGGCAACGAGCGGCTCGACGTTGCGGACCTTTTTCAGCTCGTCGGCGATCCAGCTCGCGCGCACCGCCGACTCATAGTCGGCGAGGACGTCAGCCGATCGGTCGGCGGCGATCGCGGCGAACGTCGCCTCGGCCGCCAGCATGCCGGACTTCATCGCCGTGTGGGTCCCCTTGATCCGCGGCACGTTGACGAAGCCGGCCGAGCAGCCGATCAAGGCTCCGCCGGGGAAAGCGAGGGTGGGGATCGCCTGCCAGCCACCCTCGTTGATCGCCCGGGCCCCGTAGGAGACCCGTTTGCCGCCTTCGAGGAAGTGCCGGATCGCCGGATGGGTTTTCCAGCGCTGAAACTCCTCGAAGGGCGAAAGCCAAGGATTCCTGTAGTTGAGCGCGACCACGAAGCCCAACGCCACCTGGCCGTTCTCCTGATGATAGAGGAAGCCGCCGCCCCACGCATCGTCGAGCGGCCAGCCCTGAGTGTGAATGACGCGGCCGGGCTCGTGCCTTTCGGGGTCGATGTCCCACAGTTCCTTGAGGCCGATGCCATAGACTTGTGGCTGGCTGTCCCGATCCAGCGCGAAGATGCGCTTCAATTCCTTGGTGAGATGCCCGCGCACGCCTTCCGCGAAGAGGGTGTAGCGGCCGTGCAGCTCCATGCCGCGCTGATAATCGGGCTTGTGGGTGCCATCGCGCGCCACGCCCATGTCGCCGGTGGCGACCCCCTTCACCGATCCATCTTCGTTGAACAGCACCTCGGCCGCGGCGAAACCGGGGAAAATCTCGACCCCAAGGGCCTCGGCCTGGCCGGCGAGCCAGCGGCAGAAATTCCCGAGGCTGAGGGTATAGGTACCCTTGTTCGACATGAATGAGGGCATCAGCGCGTGCGGGAACGGATATTTCTTGCCCGCGGTCAGCACCCAATGTTCGTTCTTCGTCACCGGGACGGTGAGCGGGCTTTCCAGATCGCGCCAGTTCGGCAGCAATTCCTCCAGCGCCCGCGGATCGACCACCGCGCCGGACAGAATATGCGCGCCGATCTCCGAGCCCTTTTCCAGGATGCAGACCGAAAGCTCTCGTCCCGCCTCATTCGCGAGCTGCTTCAACCGGATCGCCGCGGAAAGGCCGGCGGGTCCACCGCCGACAATCACCACGTCATAGGGCATGGATTCCCGTTCGGACATCAGCTCTCCCCAGGCTCCTGTCGTCGCAAACCGCCAACGCCTTACGGATAAACGCGGGGTCGGCGGTTGACCAGCCCGGCAGCCGCCGAGTCTAAGACCTGCTTCCGAAGGGGCGGGTGAACGAACGGATGAACGCTGGGCTGGCTGCGAGCGCCCTTCTCTGGTGGCGGGATGCCGGCGTGGACTCGCTCGTTGCCGAAAGTCCCCGGGACTGGCTGAAGCCACGCCGCACGGCGACGGCGGCTGTCGAAGGTCCGGCGACCGAGACCGAGGCGCTTCCGGACACACTGGACGCCTTCCAGGCGTGGCTCGCCGCCATGCCGCTTTCATTCGCGAGCGCCGGCGCCGCGCGGCTGGCGCCGGCCGGCGAGCCCGCTGCCGGCCTGATGGTGATCACCGACATGCCCGCTTTGGACGGCGGTTGGTTCGAAGGCGACGCCGACCCGCTGTTCGACCGGATGATGGCGGCGATCGGCCGCGGCCGCGATCGGCTGTACCTTGCGTCGCTCTCCCCGATCCGCACCGCAGGCGTCCGTCTCGATCCGGCGAACGAGCGCCGGCTGGCCGATATCGCCCGCCATCATATCGGCCTGGTCCGGCCCAGGGCCCTTTTGTTGTTCGGTGACATGTGCGCGCAGGCATTGCTCGGCGCCGGCATGGCGCAGATGCGCGGCCGCTGGCACGATCTCGAAACACCGGCCGGGCCGATCAGGACGCTGGCGACGATCCGACCCGAACAGGTCGCGCAACAACCCAAACACCGCAAGATCGTCTGGGGCGATCTGCAGATGTTGATGGAGGAACTGAACGGATGAAAGCCCTTCGCGTCCTGCTGGCCGCCGGCATCGCGCTCGCCGCCGTACCGGCCGTTGCCGGGGATGGCGACGTCCAGACGGCGGCGCCTTTCGTCATTCCGGCGCAGCTCAGCCCCGGCGAGCGCGAACAATATCAGCTGATCTTCGCCGATCTGCGCGCCTCCAACTGGGCAAGCGCAGCGGGACGGCTGGACGGGATGCGACCCGGTGTCCTGCACGATCTCGCCCGCGCCATGCTGTACACAATGCCGGGCTCGCCGCCGGTGGAGCTGGCGCCATTGGTTCAGTTGCTCGAACGGGCACGCGAATTGCCGCAGGCGAACGACCTTGCCCGGCTCGCGACGCTGCGCGGGGCAACGAGCCTGCCGGACCTTCCGCGCTCGCAAGCGCTGGCCGGTCTTTCGGGACAACCACGCCGCGCCCGGCCGCGTCCGATCAGGGGCGATCGGGCGGCCGACGCGCTGGAGCCGCTGATCAATCCACTCCTCATCGCAGATCAGCCCAGCGAGGCGGAGGCGATCTTCACCACCCGCAGCGCTGAGCTTTCGCCGGAGGCGCGGACCGCCTTCCAGCAGCGGATCGCCTGGGTCTATTTCCTCAACGGCTACGACCGTCAGGCGCGGGCCATCGCCGACCAGGCGCGGCGGGGCGTCACGGAATGGGCGCTCCACGCGGAATGGGTGGCGGGCCTTGCCGCGTGGCGGATGGGCGACTGCGACGAGGCGGCCGCGCATTTCGGCACTGTCGGCAGCCGCTCGACCGACATCGAGCTCTCCGCGGCCGGCCATTACTGGACGGCCCGCGCCGATACCGCCTGCGGCCATCCGGAAAGAGTGCAGGCGCGACTGCAAATGGCGGCCCGGCTCGGCGAGACGTTCTACGGCCTGCTCGCCCAGAGCGCTCTCGGGGTCAACCGGACTCCTGCTCATCTCAATCCGCTGAACGCCGAAGAGTGGCGAAGCCTGTCGGCGCGCCCCAATGCCCGCGCCGCGGTCGCGCTGGCCGAGCTGGGCGAGGCGGACCTGGCGAGCGAGCTGATCCGGCACCAGGCGCGGATCGGCGGCTCCAACGATCATGAGCGGCTGCTGCATCTCGCCGCCCGCCTCAACCTTACCGGCGCCCAGATGTGGCTGGCCCATAACGGCCCGCGGGGCAGCCGAACGGACACCCACGACCGTTACCCCTCGCCCTCCTGGCGCCCGCAGCGCGGCTGGCGGGTGGATCCCGCCCTCGCCTTCGCCCACGCGCTGCAGGAATCCAATTTCCGTCCCGACGCGGTGAGCCCCGCCGGAGCCCGCGGGCTGATGCAGGTGATGCCCGGCACCGGCAGCCAGATGGCCAGATCGCAAGGCACCAGCGTTTCGCCGAGCCAGTTGCTCGTGCCCAGCATCAATCTCGAATATGGCCAATCCTATCTCGAATATCTGCGCGATCTCTCCTCGACCGGCGGCCTGTTGCCGCGGGTGATTGCCTCCTACAATGCCGGGCCGGCGCCGATCGCGCAGTGGAACCTGCGCTTCGATCCCAGCGATCCGCTGCTGTTCATGGAAACCATCCCCTATTGGGAGACCCGCGGCTATGTGCCGATCGTGCTGCGCAACTACTGGATTTACGAGGAGCGGCCGGCGAACCAATCGGTCAGCCGCCGGGCACTCGTCCAGAGCATGTGGCCGCGCTTCCCGGGCATGAGCGGGGCCGCAGCGGTGCGGCTGCCGGCGCGGCCCACAATACCGGCATCAGCCGTGGCGACCGGCCGAGACTGACGCCACCTGACATTTGTTCTTGATATGTTCTGACATGCGGCGCATGCTCGCACGATGCCACGGCCCGATGCGCGCGCTGGCCGGGGCGCGCCGGAAAACCGCACCCCGGACCGCTTCAACCTGCCGACCCGCGAAGCGGACGGCGATTGGCTGGACGCGCGCGACAGGCTGGACGAAGGAATGCCGCCACTGCGGACGACGGTTACGGTCGAGCATCCCAGAACGATCATCAGCCGCAACCAGTCTCCCGACATAGGCTTCGACCGTTCGATCAACCCCTATCGCGGCTGCGAACATGGCTGCATCTATTGCTTCGCTCGTCCCACCCACGCCTTTCACGATCTGTCGCCGGGGCTCGATTTCGAGAGCCGGCTGTTCGCCAAGCCCGATGCGGCCAGGCTGCTGCGGGCCGAGCTGGCGAAGCGCAATTATTCAGTCCGCCCGATCGCGCTCGGTACCAACACCGATCCCTATCAGCCGATCGAACGCGATTGGCGGATCACGCGCTCGATCCTGGAGGTGCTGCTCGAATGCCGTCATCCCTTCACGATCACCACCAAGTCCGACCGGGTGCTGATGGACGCCGACATCCTGCGGCAGGCAGCCCTCGACAGGCTTTGCTTCGTGGCCATGTCCGTGACCTCTCTCACGCCGGCCATCGCTCGGACGCTGGAGCCGCGCGCGCCGGCGCCGCGCAAACGGCTGGCTGCCGTGAAGGCGCTGCGGGCGGCGGGCGTGCCGACCTGGGTATCGATCGCGCCCGTCGTGCCCGGAATCACCGATCACGAACTGGAGCATATCATCGAGGCCGCCGCAGAGCATGAGGCGCTCGGTTGCTTCTATCTGCCGGTGCGGCTGCCCTATGAGGTGGCGCCATTGTTCCGGGCCTGGCTCGACGAACATTTCCCGGACCGGGCCGGCAAGGTGATGGCGATCATCCGATCAATGCGCGGCGGCAAGGATAACGATGCCGATTTCTTCAGCCGGATGCGCGGGCAGGGACCATGGGCGGCGTTGCTCAAGGCGCGTTTCGAGCGGGCAATCCTCAAGCACGGCCTCAACCGGGAGCGCCATCCGCTGCGCACGGACCTGTTCCAGCCACCGGCAGGCGGGCAATTGCGCCTTCTTTAGCCAACTACGGCAACCAGGCCGGCAGCAGCGTCGAATGGCGGCGGAGCGAGCGAAGCGCTGCGCCGGGCGAAACCGGTTATTGAACGTCAGTTGCGGCAGCCTCGCGTCCGTTGCACGCCGCGCAGGAAGCCGCGGCGCGCGATGCCGGCGTCAGTTGCCGCCTGCAGGCGGCGATCGGCCTCGGCCGAACCACTCAATTCCCGCACCACGCCGCGGAACGGGATGATGGAATTGACGACGGCGCGCCCGCCGGCCTCCGCGATCTGGCCGGCGCGGCTGCCGCGCCGCGGCGATGGCCCGGCATCGAAATCGGGGCCGAGGACACGGCTCAGCGCATCGACCTCGATCGCGATCTGGCCGCAGGCCCGCATGCCTGTCAGGCTATAGGGATCGACCGCCGCTCGTTCGAGGATCGGCGGAATGCGGGTTCGCTGCAGCCCGACATCGCGGGCCGGCTCGCTTGCGATCCGCCCCACCCGCTCTCCGGTCGATTCGCCTTCCGGCGGCGTGGACTGCGCGGCCGCCACCCCGGCGATCGCCGACAGCGCCAAGACGGCCAATCGACCCATAAGCATCGTCCAAACCCTCCCATC
>JBFWUJ010000009.1:0-2967 GCA_050247295.1 Sphingomonas sp.
TTCAAGCCGAAGACCGCCGAGGTGATGGAGCAGAAGCCCTCGGAAATCACGGCCGCGCTCGACGACTTCCTCTCGCCATATCTGTTTCCGGACAAGGGCGACGGCACCGATGCACGGCTTTGTCCGCTTTGCGGCATCGGCCGGCTCGGCCTGCGCGGCGGCAAGTTCGGTGCTTTCGTCGCCTGTTCCAACTATCCGGAATGCAAATTCACCCGCCGCTTCGGCCAGGCCGGGCAGGAGGGTGTGGATGCCGGTCCACAGGCGTTGGGGGCCGATCCCGAGAGCGGAGCGGAAGTCACCCTGCGTGCCGGCCGTTTCGGGCCCTATTTCCAGCTCGGCGACGGCAAGGACGCCAAGCGTGCCTCGTTGCCGAAGGACGTTCCCGCCGCCGAGGTCGATCTGGAGATCGCGCTGCGATTCCTGTCGCTGCCGCGCGCCGTCGGCGATCATCCCGAGACCGGCAAGCCGATCACGGCCAGCATCGGCCGATATGGTCCCTATCTCGCGCATGACGGCAAATATGCGAAGCTCGGATCCACCGCGGAGGTGTTCGAGGTCGGTATGAATGCCGCCGTCGCGAAGCTCGCCGATGCCGCCGGCGGCGGTGGCCGGCGCGGCACGCGCGAGCCGCTGAAGGTGATGGGCGCCCATCCGCGCACCGAGGCGGAGATCAGGCTGATGGAAGGCCGCTTCGGTCCCTATGTCACCGATGGCGCGACTAATGCGACCTTGCCAAAATCGGTTGCGCCGGACCAGCTTACGCTGGAGGAAGCGGCGCAGTTGATCGACGAACGCGCGGCCAAGGGGCCGGCGAAGAAGGGCAGGGCCCGGCGCGCGCCGGCAAAGAAATCGACGAGAGGGAAGAAATGAAGATCCGTATCGTGGTGTTGCTGGCTCTTGCGATCTCCGGAATCGCGACCGCCCAGCAACCGGCGGCGACCGCGTCCGCCGACAATCCCAATGCCGATTTCCACTTTCGCTATCTGAACGGTCTCGATCCGGCGCAGGGCTGGCGGCGGACGGCAAGCGGCCTTCGCTACCGCAAGGTCAGCGGCAACGCCGCCGGCCCGCGCCCCACCGTCAGCGATACGGTGACAATCCATTATGTCGGTCGCTTCATCGACGGCCGCGAGTTCGACTCCTCCGTCGCGCGCGGCGAGCCGGCGACCTTTCCGCTGAACCGACTCATCCGCGGCTGGCAGGAGGGTGTGCCGATGATGGCGGTGGGCGACCGCTATGAATTCGCGATTCCCTACAACCTCGCTTACGGCGCCAACGGGCGCGGCGAGATTCCGGGCGGCGCGACGCTGCTTTTCACCATCGATCTGATCGCCATCGCGCCGCCGGGGAGTGCCGACTGAGCACGTGGTTGATCGGGCGTTTACGTTAGTAGGTCCGGCAATCTTTACAGCCGGATGGTTAAGCCGCTGCTATGCGTATGGGCCGTCTCGCCATTTCCCGTGGTTCCCTGGAATCCGAATCGCCGGAACCGCCGCCGGTGCCGCTCGCCGTGGTGCCGGCCGCCGAGGCCGCATCGGCCCCCGCCGTGAGCGGATCGCTGGCCGCTGTGCAGGAGCGGCTCGACGCGCTGGAGCGGCTGACCCGCCTCTATGAAGCGGGTGCGTTGACCATCGACGAATTCCTGATCGAGAAGGCGGCCATCCTCGGCCATCCGCGGAGCAACCTTGGCGGTCCGAAGGTGGACGCAGGGCCGCACGCGCCGATCTCGTTCCAGCCAGTGAAGGTGCGGCCGCGGCGCGGCCGCTCGCTGTTCGGCCGGCTCGGCTGGTTCATCCTGCCTATCGGCCTGGTCGCCGGGCTTGCCCTGACCGCGCTCACCCAGCCGGATGCAAGCGCCCAGATCTGGCAGGAAACCCTACGCCTGTTCGGTCGATAGGCCGCCACAGCCCTTGCAGGCGGAATCCTTGGCGATCCGGATTGTCCTGATCGCCGGCGCGAGGCCGTCAATAATGTGCAGCTTGCCGCCGGGATCTCCACCGAAGCCGGCGATCGCCCGGATCGCCTCCAGTGCCGCCCAGCTGCCAGCGATCCCGGTCATTGCGCCCAGTACGCCAAGCTCCGAACAGGTGTCGCAATCTTCGGCATCGAAGGCATCGCCGACGAAGCAGCGATAACAGGGGCGGTCGGCCTGCCAGCCGCGGAACGTCCCGATCTGCGCCTGGAACTGGCCGATCGCGGCGGAGACCAGCGGAATCCGCGCCGCTGTGCAATGGTCGGACACGGCAAGCCGGGTGGCGAAATTGTCGCTTCCGTCGACGACCAGTGACACGCGTTCGAGCAGCCGGCGGACATTCGAGGCGTCGAGACGCTCGGCCATCGGCTCGACCAGCGTGTCGGGATTGATCGCGCTCAGCCGCTCTTGCGCTACCGATGCCTTGCCCTGGCCAATATCGCCGGCCCCGAACAGGATCTGCCGTTGCAGATTGTCGAGGCTTACCATGTCGTCGTCGATCAGCCGGATCCGGCCAATCCCCGCCGCCGCCAGATAAAGCAGGGCCGGGGCGCCGATGCCCCCAGCGCCGATCACCGCGACATGCGCAGCGAGCAGGGCGGCCTGGCCCGCCCCGCCGATTTCCCTCAGAACGATGTGCCGCGCGTAGCGATCAAGCTGCGCGTCGGTCAGCGTCACGACAGGTTGAAGTTGATCCGATTCGCGTAAATTGTCGGCTCCGCCGGCGGCGCCGTACGGACGAAGCCCCGCCGCACGATGTCGGCGGCGATCCGGCCGACCATCAGCTCAAGCGGCCGGCAGCCGACATCTTCGACGATGATCCGGGTTGCGTTTCCAGCCGCATCAAGTTGCACGCCGTAGCTGATATCGACGCTGAACCGGCGCGGGCTCTGCCCCTCGAACTGGCATTGGCCCCGTTGCATCATCTGCTGGACGCGCGTCACCATGGCCCCGCTGGGAATCGCCAGCCGCTCTGTCTCAAGGCGCGGATAATT
>JBFWUJ010000009.1:3067-14564 GCA_050247295.1 Sphingomonas sp.
CTCGAACCTGTGGTCGAGCGCGTAGCGCCCGCTGCCCATGGTCGCAAACAGGATTCCCAGGAAGACGAGTATCAGCGCCGGCCACCAGCCCGGGAAGTCCTGCGGCCAATGCACCATCCAGACCGCGACTGTGAACACGAAGGTCGTGACGATTCCCGCCCAGCGGGTCAGCAGCCCGAGGATGAAGGCGATGCCACAGAGAAACTGGGCCCAGACGCAAAGCGGAGCCATCACGGCGGGCATCGGGAAGTGGAATTGTTCGAGAAAGTGGACGAACTCGTCCATTCGCCCGGCGCTCAGAATATTGTCGTGGCTTTGCCAGATCAGGAAGGCACCGGTCACCCAGCGGAGCAGCAGAAGGCCGAGATCTTCGAGTCGGGCGAGGGGTGTGAGGAAGAGCCAGCCGCGCATGTCAGCCCTCCAGCGCGACGGCGATCCGTTCGGCAAGCCTGCGTGCAACCTCGGCTTTGGGCGCCTGGTCCCAATGCTCGACACCCTCGGCCGTCAGCAGGTGGACCTTGTTGTCCGCGCCACCCATCACATCACCGGACACGTCGTTGGCCACGATCCAGTCAGCTCCCTTGCGCTCCCGCTTGGCCTGCGCGTTGGCGACGACGTTGTCGGTTTCCGCCGCGAAGCCGATCAATAGCCGCGGCCGATCCGGCGCCCGGGCGAGTTCGGCGAGGATGTCTGGATTCTCGACCAACGACAGGGCGGGCGGTCCGCCATCGCCCTTCTTGAGCTTCGTCGGTGCCGCGTCGGCTCGCCAGTCGGCCACGGCTGCGACCATCACCGCCGCGTCCGCCGGCAGCGCATCGCTGACCGCAGCCGCCATCTCGCGCGCCGTCTCGACGTCGATGCGGACGACGCCGCCAGGCGTCTCCTGCGACACCGGGCCCGCGACCAGCGTAACCCGCGCCCCAAGCCGTGCCAGCGCCCCGGCGATGGCGAAGCCCTGCCTGCCCGACGACCGGTTGGCCAGCATCCGGACCGGGTCGATCGGCTCGTGCGTCGGCCCTGCGGTGACGATGACATGTCTGCCGGCAAGGCGCGTGTCGGGTACGAAGTCCACCCGTTCGGCCGCCGGGTCGCCGCCGCTTAGCATCCGTTCGATCGCGGCCAGGATCGCCGGCGGTTCCGGCAGCCGGCCTGGCCCATATTCGCCGCAGGCCATCTCGCCCTCGTCGGGATCGAGGATCATGACTCCATCGGCGCGCAAGCGGGCGACGTTCCGCCGCGTCGCCTCGTGCCCCCACATGCGCACGTTCATCGCCGGGCAGGCGAGTACCCGCTTGTCGGTGGCGAGCAGCAGCGTGGTGGCGAGATCGTCGGCGATCCCCGCCGCCATCTTCGCCAGCAGGTCCGCGGTCGCCGGGGCGACGACAACCAGATCGGCGGCGCGCGACAGCTGGATATGGCCCATCTCCGTCTCGTCCTTGAGATCGAAGAGATTGGTGTAGACCGGGCTTTCGGCCAGCGCGGCTAGGGTCATCGGGGTTACGAAATGGGCGCCGCCGCCGGTCAGCACCGGTGTCACGCTTCCCCCCGCCTTGCGGATCAGCCGGATCAGTTCGCTCGCCTTATAGGCCGCGATCCCGCCGCCGACGATCAGGAGGATGCGCTTTCCCGATACCGTCATCGCAGCCTCCGATATTCCCGTCGGGCGAATTGTGGCATTGAGCGGGCATCTGCAGCCGGGCCTGCCGGCAGCGAGGCGGCGCCCGCCGATAGGAGCTTCAAGCGCATCACGGCCAAGATAGGGCGGCGCTTAAAGCGAAACCAGCCGCCGCGCCCAAAGCAGCGGTCAGCGCATAGCGCCACCAGCCCGGTGCCCCGAGCAGTACGACTTCGGGCAGCGGCGGCTCGGGCGGGGCGCCTCCAGGAGCGGGATAGCTTTCCTCGATCCGCTCGAGCAGGTCTGGCAGCCGGCGAAGCAGCCGCACGGTTCGGACGATGCCGTCTGCGAGCCGCGCCTCCGGCCCCAACTCGGTCCGCACCCATTCGGTGACGAACGGCTCGGCCGTCTCCCACATGTTGATGTCGGGATCGAGCGCAGTCGCCACGCCTTCCTCCATCACCATCGTCTTCTGCAGCAGCAGCAGGTGCGGCTGGGTCTGCATGTCGAAGTCGCGCGTAATCCGGAACAGGCCGTCGAGCATCTGGCCGATCGAGATATCCTTGACCGGCAGCCCGCGCATCGGCTCGCCGACCGCGCGCAGGGCGGTAGCGAAGGCATCGATGTCGTGGTGAGACGGCACATATTGCGCCTCGAAATGGATTTCGGCAACGCGGCGGTAATTGCCGGTGATCAGGCCGTGCAGGATCTCGGCGAGCCAGACTCGCGCCCGCCGGTCGATTCGGCCCATGATTCCGAAATCGATCGCCGCCAGTCGTCCGTCGGGCAAGGCGAACAGGTTTCCCTGATGGAGGTCGGCGTGGAAGAAGCCATCGACCACCGCCTGCCGCAGGAACGCTCGCACCAGCGTCGTGGCAAGCGCCTTTAGATCATGGCCCGCATCGATCAGGGCCTGTCGGTCGGTGAGCTTGATGCCGTCGATCCATTCCAACGTCATCACCCGGCGCGCGGTGCGGCTCCAGTCGATGTCGGGGACGAAGAAGCCGGTTTCGGCGGCCAGGTTCGCGCGCAACTCGGATGCGGACGCGGCCTCCAGCTTCAGGTCAAGCTCGCGATGGGTCCATTTGCGAAAGGCAGCGACGACCATACGCGGCCGCAGCCTGGCCGCCTCTCCGCCCATCGCCTCGACCTGCGCCGCCGCCCATTCATAGGTCTCGATCGCCCTGGTGAAATCTTCCTCGATGTTCGGTCGCAGCACCTTGACGGCGACCAGCCGCCCGTCCGTGGTGGTCGCGCGGTGAACTTGGGCGATCGAGGCGGCCCCGACCGGCTCGGGATCGATATGGCTGAACAATTGGTCGATCGGCCGTTCCAGCCCCTGCTCGATTGCCGATCTGACCGCCTCGAACGGCGCGGGTGGCAGGCGGTCCTGCAGCAACGCCAGGTCGCCCGCGGCGTCCTGGCCCACCAGATCCGGACGCGTCGCCAGAGCCTGGCCGAGCTTGATCGCGGCCGGCCCGATCGCCTGGAACGCGGCGGAATAGTTCGGAACGTCCGGAACCTTGGCGCCGAGGCGGGCCAGCTTGCACAGCCGGCGCACCGGCGGCGGCGTGTTGGGATCGTGCTCAATGCCACGCAGCGCTCCGTGCCGCGCCAGCACCCGGCCCCATTTGAGGAGCCGCCAGACATGGACGATGGATGCGGTCACACCTTCCAGCCGCTGTGAATCGCCACCAGACCGCCGAGGATCGGCTCGGTCCCGATGTTGCGGAAGCCGGCGTCCTCGATCATTCGTGCGAAGCGCGGCATGTCGGGAAAACGCTCGATCGACTCGATCAGATAGCGGTAGCTTTCCTCGTCCTTCGCCACCGCCTTGCCGATCCGGGGCACGAAATGCCGCGAATAAACCTCGTAAAGAGTTCCGAATCCCGGCCAGCGGGTGCGCGAGAATTCGAGGCAATAGAAGCGTCCGCCGGTCCGCAGCACACGATATGCCTCGCCGAGGGCCGCCGGAATGTCGGTGACGTTCCGGATGCCGAAGGCGATCGTGTAGGCGTCGAAGCTCTTGTCGGCGAAGCTAAGGCGCTCGGCATTCTCTTCCGCCCAGGCAAGCGTATCGATCCCGCGTTTCGCCGCCCGTTCGCGGCCGACGGCCAGCATATCCGGGTTGATATCGGCGACGATGACACTCGCACCGGCCCGCGCCATGCGAAAGGCGATGTCGCCGGTGCCGCCGGCCATGTCGAGGATCGCTTCGCCGCGGCGCGGGCGGATGCGGCGCACGAACAGGTCCTTCCACAGCCGATGCTGGCCACCCGACATCAGATCGTTCATCAGGTCGTAGCGCGACGCGACGCTGGAAAAGACGCCGCGGACGCGCGCCGTCTTTTCCGCCGGCGCGACGTCTTCATGACCGAAAGAAACCTTGTCCATCGCGGGCGGCTCTAGCAGGGGAGGGGGAAGATGTGCACGCCCCTTATCGCCATGCCTCATGCCTGAGTTGCCCGAAGTCGAGACGACCGTTCGCGGCCTCGCGCCGGTGCTGGAGGGGAGGGTGATCGCTGCGATCGAGGCGCGGCGGCCGGACCTGCGCTGGCCGTTTCCGCCCGACCTTCGGCAGCGGCTCACCGGGGCGCGGGTGACCGGCTTGGGGCGGCGCGCGAAATGTGGCCTGGTGCATACCGACCGGAACGACACCATGGTCTTTCATCTCGGCATGTCGGGTTCCTGGCGGGTCGATCCGGAAGCGATCGGCAAGCACGACCATCTGTTGATCGAAACCGATGAGGGCCGCCGTCTCAGCCTTCACGATCCGCGGCGCTTCGGCTCGGTCGATATCGTACCCACCGACCGCCTCGATTCGGTCGCGCCATTCGCGGAGATGGGCGTCGAGCCACTGAGCGACGGTTTCGATGGCGCCTGTCTGGCGCAGCGGCTCGCCGGGCGGCGGGCGCCGATCAAGGCGGCGCTGCTCGATCAGCGCGTCGTCGCCGGCCTTGGCAACATCTATGTCTGCGATGCGCTCAATCTGGCCCGGATCGCGCCGGGCCGGGAGAGTGGCCGGATCGGTCGGGAGCGGCTCGATCGCCTCGCGGCGGCGGTGAAAACGGTGCTCAAGGCGGCGATCGCCAGAGGCGGATCGACCTTGCGCGACTATATTCAGCCCAATGGCGAACTCGGCTATTTCGCCAGCGACTGGCGAGTCTATGGCCGAGTCGGCAAGCATTGCCCCAATTGCGGGGCCACGATCCGCCGCCGAGTCGATTCCGGTCGCTCGACCTTCTACTGCGCGGCCTGCCAGCGTTAGCTTGACCTTGCAGGGCGTAACGCGTAGTGCGGCGCGCGATCGGTGCGGGCCTTGGACCGCGCCGTTTTCATTTCAGCGATAGCCAGAACAAGGGCATTGAGACGATGGCGAATACGCCGCAGGCAAAAAAGCGGATCCGCCGCAACGCGCGCCGGACAGAGATCAATGGCGCGCGGGTGAGCCGCGTCCGCACCTTCATCAAGCAGGTCGAGTCGGCGCTCGCCGGCGGTGACAAGAAGGGCGCTGCGGAGGCGCTCAAGCGCGTCCAGCCGGAACTGGCGCGCGGCGTTGCCAAGGGGGTGCTCCACAAGAACACCGCAGCGCGGAAGCTGTCGCGGCTGACGAGGCGGCTCGTCTCCCTCGGCTAAGCACCGAAGATGGTTGAAGGATCAGCCCGTCGGCTTCGGTCGGCGGGCTTTTTCGTGCGCCAAACCGCATCTGGGCGACTCGCATAGCTTGCGCTGATTCGGCATCACTCATTCTTTGCGAACACAAGTAATACACTGAATAATAACAATAAAAGTGCGCGCCGACGCAGTTCCGCGCTTTTTCATGTCAAGCCTGAATATTTTTCATGAAGCTTTTTTTACCCCCTTGATCACGCCGCCCGACGCTTCCAAAACAGAATTTCCGGCCGGGCGAATCTCCTGGCCGGACGCAAACGAAAGACTGACGTTCTGACGCGGCGCGCCGGGGGGCGATGCGCAGCGCAGAGAGGTCTTGCGCCTTGAAAACAAAGCCGCCTGGGACGGTGGAGGAGAGAGAATAAGGGGGTTTTTCGGCTGATGCCCGTTCCGGTCAATCCCGATCCGGTCGCCGACGTCTGGGAAGCGATTCGTAGCGACCTTCGTCGTGACTGCGGCGCGCGCACGTTCGATGGGTGGCTGCGGCCGATCGCGCTCGGCGGCTTCGATGTCGAATCAGGTGCGCTGCATCTCGAACTGCCGTCTCAGTTCATGGCCGATTGGGTGCAGACTCATTTCGCGGAGCGACTCGCGCTCGCCTGGAAGGCCCGTCTTCCCGAAGTGAAGCGGGTTCGGATCGCAGTCGGGTCGGCGGCGCCGGTGACCGCTGCCGTGGTCGAGATTCCGGCAGCGAAAGAGGAGCCACCGGCCGAGCCCGGGCTCTATGCGGTGGCGCTGGAGCCACGTTACCGGTTTGAAAGCTTCGTCGTCGGCAAGGCGAACGAGGTGGCTTTCAACGCCGCGCGCACGCTCTCCGCGGCGGAGAACGTCGCCTTCAATCCGCTGTTCATCCATGGCGGCACCGGGCGCGGCAAGACGCATTTGCTGCATGCGATCGGTCACGAATTCCATCGCCTGCGGCCGCGCGCGCGGATCATCTACATGTCGGCCGAGAAGTTCATGGTCGAGTTCGTCGCCGCGCTGCGTGCCAATGAGACGATCCGGTTCAAGCAGCAGCTTCGCTCCGCCGATTTGCTGATGATCGACGATGTCCAGTTCATCGCCGGCAAGGAATCGACCCAGGAAGAATTCTTCCACACGATGAACGAGATCATTTCGGCCGGCCGTCGGCTGGTGATCAGCTCGGACCGGGCGCCGCAGGATCTGGACGGTATCGAACCGCGTATCCTGTCGCGCCTCTCGTGGGGGCTGGTGGCCGACATCAACCAGGCTGATCTCGAGCTTCGGCTCAACATCATCTATAAAAAACTGGAGCAGTTGCCCGGCGTCGTGCTGCCAGAGGATGTCGTCAATTTCCTCGCCAAGCGGATCAGTTCCAACGTCCGCGAGCTCGAAGGAGCGCTGAACCGGATTGCCGCTTATGCGGCGATGCAGAACCGGGCGATCGACCTCGATTTCGTCGCCGAGGTGCTGGCTAATATCCTGCGCGCCAATCAGCGCAGGATCTCGATCGACGAGATCCAGACCCGCGTCTCGGATCACTACCGGATCCGCAAGGCGGAGATGACCAGCGCCCGGCGGGCCCGCGAAGTCGCCCGGCCGCGTCAGGTTGCGATGTACCTTTCGAAGCAGCTGACGCCGCGTTCGCTGCCAGAGATTGGCCGCCGGTTCGGAGGCCGCGACCATACGACTGTGATCCACGCCGTCCGGCAGATCGAGAAGCTGCGCGCTCAGGATCCGGAGCTCGATTCGGATATCCGCCTGCTGACCCGCCAACTGGAGAGCTGATCCGAGGCCGGCCGGGGATACCGGGTGGGTGGTGCGACGCTAGCGCCGATCGCGCTCCGGCGTTACCGTGATCCGCACCGTCTCGCCCGAATTGCCCGGGAAGCCGGTGAACATCGCCTCGATCAGGTTCGGGACCAGAACCGGCAGCTCCTCGGTGCTGGAACGCGCCTGGGCACTGCCCTCGAACAACGACTCATTGTCGGCGGCGCGGCGGATATCGAGGTCCAGAAAAGCGGTATAGAGCGTCCGCACCCGAATGTCGGAATAGAAAGGATCGCCGAAGAAGGGATCGTGCCAGCCCCAGTAGAAAGGGTGCCGGCGGCGGCCGAAATAGCCGAACCTGCTGTAATAGCCGCGGCCGAAGCCGCGATAGCCGAAGGGATCGCCATAATCCTCGACGACCTGGCGGCCGCCATCGACGCCATAACCCATTGTCACGATCAGGCTGGCATCGGTGCGTGAGGTCGCTTCGCGATAGCCGAGCGCGGTGAGGTTGCGCCGCACATGATCGGCATATTGGCGAAACTCAAGACCGCCGCGGTCGCCTGCTTCCGCCGGCTCGATGACGAAGCTCTGCCCGGCGGGCGCCGGCATCGCGTTGAACCGCTGGACCCGGGCGGTAAGGCTGGGCGCGCAGGCCGAAAGCGCCAGCGCGGTCGGCACGATAAGGGCGAGAAAGAGCTTTCTGATCATGGCTTTGGCCTTCGCGGGCGATCCCCATGGTTACGGGATTTGTCCCACTTACAGAACGACTTGTCGTCTCGCAAAGTTCCGCTGAACGGCAGGTGAAGGGCAATGGTCAGTCGCGCGGCAATCCCAGTGCGCGATAGGCACCTTCCAGTGTCGGACGCGCCAGCTCGCTTGCCTTCGCCGCGCCGCTTGCAAGGATCGCTTCCAGCGCCGCCGGATCGGCCTCGAAGTCGCGGAGCCGGGCGCGGATCGGCGACAGCGTCTCGACAGCCAGATCGGCAAGCGCGGGTTTGAACTGGCCGAAACCCTGTCCGGCATGTTCTGCAAGCACCTCTGCCGGCGTTAGATCGGCGAGCGCCGCATAGATCGTCACCAGATTCAGCGCTTCGGGCCGTCCGGCCAGCGCGCCGACTTGGTCCGGCAGTGCCTCTGGATCCGTCTTTGCCTTGCGGATCTTGCTCGCGATCGCGTCGTCATCGTCGCCAAGGTTGATCCGGCTCATGTCGCTGGGATCGGATTTCGACATTTTCGCATTGCCATCGCGCAGGCTCATGATCCGCGCCGCCGTCTCGCCAATATGCGGCTCCGGGGCAGTGAACAGGTCGACGTCGTAGTCGGTGTTAAATTTGAGGGCGATGTCGCGCATCAGCTCGACATGCTGCTTCTGGTCCTCGCCGACGGGGACGTGGGTCGCCTGGTAAAGCAGCACGTCCGCCGCCTGCAGCACCGGATAGGCATAGAGGCCGACGCTGACGCCCTCGCGGTTCTTGCCGGATTTCTCCTTGAACTGGGTCATCCGGTTCAGCCAGCCGATGCGGGCAGTGCAGGAAAGCAGCCAGGCCAGCTCGGCGTGTGCCGGCACCCGGGCATGGTTGAAGAGCAGCGACTTGGCCGGGTCAATTCCGCAGGCGATCAGCGCAGCCGCCATGCCTTTGACGTTGCGACGCAGCTCCTCGGGATCGTTCCAGACCGTCACCGCGTGCAGATCGGCGAGGAAGAAGATGCATTCCACTTCGTCCTGCATCCTCACCCAGCGCTTGATCGCGCCGAGATAGTTGCCGAGATGGAGGTTCCCGGTCGGCTGGATGCCGGAAACGACGCGCGAATTCAGTCCCATCATGCGCCATCCTCGATCGGCTCATCCTCCGGCTTGGCACGGCGGAACAGGGTCAGGAAATCCTCGCGATCGATGCCGTGCGTGATCCAGGCGATGCCGAAATAGACGATCGCGCCGGCACCGACGAGGGCGCCGACCGCGACGATTCGCCGCCCGGCCGAGGCGGCGAAGAACTCGGCCAGCGGCTGCTGCAGGTAATAGAGCACCGCCGCCATCGCTGCCGCGGCGATCAGCTGCCGGGCGATCCGGCTCAACAGCCAGCCGGGCATCCGGAAATGGCCGCGCATCCTGAGGATCAGGAACAGCAAGGTCATGTTGAGCCAGGCGCCCGCCGAGGTGACCGTGGCGAGGCTGTAAATGCCCATGACCGGGATCAACATGAAATTGGCGGCGACGCTGGCGACCAGGATGCCGACCGCGATGGTCACCGGCGTCTTCACGTCCTTGCGGGCGTAGAAGCCGGGGGTGAGGACCTTCACCAGCACATAGGCGGGCAGGCCGGTGACGAGGATGGCGAGGATGCCGCCGGTTATTGCCGCATCCTCGGCCGAATATCGGCCGCCCTGGAACAGGGCCGCGATGATCGGGCCGGACGCCACGGCCAGCGCCAGCGTCGCCGGCAGAGTCAACAGCATCGCGAGATCGAAAGCCCGCGCCTGCACGTCTGCCGCCTGGGCATCGGCCTTTCGCTCGATGGCCCGGCTGATCGTCGGCAGGATCGCGGTTCCCAACGCCGTACCGATGATCGACAGCGGCAGCTGATTGAGCCGGTCGGCATAGCCGAGATTGGTGAGCGCGCCCTCGCCGAGCCGTGACGAGAAGAACGTGTAGAAGAGCTGGCTGATCTGATAGACGCCGGCGGCCAGTGTCGCCGGGACGATGAGGACAATCAGCTCGCGTACCGCCGGGGTCAGTCGCGGTCGGCCGAAATGGAGTTTGACCCCCGCTTGCCGCACCGCGATCCAGCACAAGGCGAATTGCAGGATCCCGCCGGTCAGCACCGCGATCGCCATCATCCGTACCGTGGCCGGCCCGCCGTCGGGGGCAACCAGCAGCGCCACGATCAGCACGATGTTGAGCAGCGCGGGGGCGAAGGCGGCCACCGCGAAGCGCGTCAGCGAATTAAGCACCCCAGATAGCAGCGCCACCAGGCTGATGAAGATGAGGTATGGGAAGGTATAGCGGGTCAGTTCCACCGCTAGCTCGAACTTGCCCGGCGTCGCCGCATAATCGGAGACGATCAGCCAAAGGAAGGCTGGCATCGCGATCTCGAAAATCACCGTGACGACCAGCAAGGTCGGCATGAAGACGGCTAGAATCTCGTTCGAGAATTGCTGCGCATCGGCGTGGCCGCCGGCGGCGAGCCGGCGGCTGAACAGCGGCACGAAGCCGCTCGCGAACGCCCCTTCTCCGAACAGGCGCCGGAAGATGTTTGGCAGCGTGAAGGCGACATTGAATGCGTCGTTGGCGTGGCTGGCGCCGAGAATCCGGCTGCCCACCATGTCACGGGCGAAGCCAAGGATTCGGCTGACCAGGGTGAGGCCGCCGATCGTCCCGATCGCCTTGGTGAGGTTCATCTGTCCAGGCCTCGGAGCTGTCTAGAAACCGTCATTGCGGGGATCGGGGCAACGAAGCAATCCCATCTTCTGACGCTGGATTGCCTGCTTTTGCCCGCAGCGCGGCTCGGATCACGCCTGGCCAGTCACATCCCCGGCCTGGCCGCCGCTCAATTCCGCCTGACGCTGGGCCGCACCCTGCATGTAGAGGGTGCCGAAGTCGATCGGATCGAGCCGGAGGGGGGGGAAGCCGCCTTCTACCGTGGCGTCGGCGATGATCTTGCGCGCGAACGGAAAAAGCAGCCGCGGCGCCTCGGCCATGAGGAAGGGTTGAAGCTGCTCTTCCGGAATGCCCGCGCAGACGAACAGGCCGGCGTAAAGCAATTCGAGCTGGAACGCGGTGCCCTGATCCGCCTTGGCGCCGATCTCGATCTTCAGCGCGACTTCGTACAAATCCTCGCCGACATTCGCGGAGCCGATATTGAACTGGACGTCAGTCTGGGGCTGGCCCTGCCACTGATAGACCGCCGGCGCGTTCGGGTTCTCGAACGAGAAATCCTTCACATATTGGGCGACCACGCCGACCTGGACCTGCGGCAAGGCGCCGTCGCCCAATTCGCTGGTATCGATGATGTCGTTGTCGATCGCGCCTTCTTCTTCGGCCATGTCTGATCCTCAAAGGAAATGCTGACGCCCGGCCGGAATGGCCCGCGGCGGATGGCCGAGGCGGGTAGCAGCGGTCCGGCCGGGGTGCAACTGCGGGCAACCGTCGGCGTTTCGGGGATTGGCATTTGAATCGTAACCGCTTCACGCCTATGTAAACGATCAAGGAGACTCTGCTTTGACCGTCGGGATTGTACTGCTGGCGATGATCGCCTTGTTTGTCGGGCTGCGGCTCTATGCCGTGCTCGGGCAGCGGACGGGGCATGAGCAGCAGCCTGTGACCAGGCCGGACGCAGTTCCCGGCGCGGTCAAGGAGCCGGCCAAGACCGACACCCCGGCGGCGAGTCCCGAGCAGGCCGGCATGGCGTTCGATGCCAGCGCGGCGGCCGGGGTCCGCGCGATCATCGGTGCCGATCCCGATTTCGACGTCGCCCG
>JBFWUJ010000009.1:14664-28027 GCA_050247295.1 Sphingomonas sp.
AATGCGCTCGCCGCCGGGGTCAGGGCCGGCCCGCCGCTGGCGCAGCTCGACATTTCCTACGAGGCGCGGCGCCGCGCCTTCACCGCCTTTCAGGTCAGTTGCCCGGCAATCGTCACCCGCGCCGACGCCTCGGGCGTGACCCGGCCCGAGGACTGGCGCCCGCTCTGTGACGAGGCGCGCGAGCTTCCGTCGCCCGACCCGGCGATTTTCTTCGCCAGCAATTTCGTCGCCGTCGAGGTGGGGGACGGGGCGGCCTTCGCCACCGGCTATTTCGAACCGGAAATTCGTGGCTGCCGCACCCGCCGGCCGGGATGCGAAACGCCAGTCCATCGGGCGCCGCCGGACCTGCTGGACCGCAATCCGCTGACCGGCGCGCGTTCGCGCGGCCGCCTGAATGAAGATCGCGAATTTGTCCTCTATCACGACCGGGCGGCGATCGAGGACGGGGCACTCGCCGGACGCGGACTCGAAATCGGCTATGCGGCGGATCCGATCGAGCTCTTCTTCCTGCAGATTCAGGGATCCGGCCGGTTGCTGCTGCCTGACGGGTCGGTGATGCGGATCGGCTATGCCAATCAGAACGGCCGGGAATATACACCGATCGGACGGCTGCTGCGGGAGCGCGGGATCATTCCGACCGGCGTCACCATGCAGCGGATCGTCGAATGGCTCCGTGCCAATCCGGAACCGGGCCGGGCGCTGATGCGGGAGAATCGGAGCTACGTATTCTTCCGCGAGCTGACCGGGCCGGGTCCGCTCGGCTCGCTGAACGTGCCGGTCACCGCTTATGCCAGCGTCGCCGTCGATCCCCGCTTCATCCCCTATGGTGCGCCGGTGCTGCTCTCGAACATGGACAATCCCCGCGCCAATGGCCTCTGGGTCGCGCAGGATACCGGCGGGGCGATCCGCGGCGCGAATCGCGTTGACACCTTCTGGGGCGCGGGGCCGGAGGCGGCGACCATCGCCGGCGGCATGGCCTCGCGGGGCAGGGCGCTGATCCTGATCCCGCGCGCGTCGTGGGAGCGGCTCCGCGATGCGCAAGCTCAGCGCTGAGGAACAGGCGCTGTGGAACCGGGTGGTCGAAAGTGTCCGCCCGCTCAGCCCGATTGCGATGCCGACAGCGGCGCCGGCCTCGCCGAGGCCGGCGGTGTCGCGGCCGGCCGCGCCGCCCAAATCGACAGCACCGACGCGCCCGCCCGGCCCCGGCACCACTCTCGACGGCAGCTGGGACAAGCGTCTCGCGCGCGGCGCGGTCCCGCCCGACGCCTCGCTCGACCTGCACGGCCACAATCTCGATACCGCCTGGACCGCGCTCGACCGGGCGCTGGAGCGGGCCATCGGTCGGGGAGATCGGCTGCTCCTCCTCGTCACCGGCAAGCCGCCCTCCGAAGCGAAAGGCAAGCGCGGCGCGATCCGGGCGGCGGTGGACGACTGGCTGCATGTGTCCCGCCATGCCGGCGACATCGCCGCGGTGCGCGGCGCCCATCCCCGCCACGGCGGGGGGGGCGCGCTCTACATCATTCTGAGGAAGCGCCGAGCACCGATCGGATGACCCGGGCGTAGATGCGCCGGAGGCCGCGAATGTCCTCAAGCGCCGCCGCCTCGTCGAGCTTGTGCATCGTTGCGTTGGGCAGGCCGAAATCGACCACGGGGCAGAGCGCGATCAGGAAGCGTCCGTCGGAGGTGCCGCCATGGGTGGAAAGCCGGGGCTTCTCGCCGGTCTCCGCCTCGATCGCCGCGCTGACGATGTCGTAGATCGGCCCCGGTGGTGTCAGGAACGCCTCGCCGGAGATCTTCGCTTCGACGGTCGATCCGGGCGCCGCTGCTTCGGCGGTTCGGCGAACGAGCGCCACCAGGTCTTCGCCGCGCTGCAAGTTGTTGAAGCGGATGTTGAGCTGGGCCCGCGCGGTGGCGGGGATGACGTTGGTCGCGTGGCTGGAGGTCTCGACCGCGGTGATCTCCAGATTGGACGGCTGAAACGTTTCGTTGCCGTCGTCGAGCTTGAGGGCCTCCAGCGCCGCGATCACGCTTGCCAGCTTCGGAACCGGATTGTCGGCCCGGTGCGGATAGGCGACATGGCCCTGCGTGCCGGGCACCTCGATCCACATGTTGACCGAGCCGCGCCGGCCGATCTTCACGATGTCGCCCAGCCGCGCCTCGCTGGTCGGCTCGCCGATCAGGATCATGTCCGGCGCGATGCCGCGCTCCGCCATCCACTCCATCAGCTTGGGCGTGCCGAAGGTCGCCGGCCCTTCCTCGTCACCGGTGATGATGAGGCTGATCGTGCCGTTATGATCGGGAACGTCGGCGCAGGCGGCGACGAAGGCGGCGATGCCGCCCTTCATGTCGACCACTCCGCGACCATGCAGCAGGTCTCCACGCCGCTCGGGCGCGAATGGATCGCTGGTCCAGCCCTCGCCAGGCGGTACGACGTCGAGATGGCCGGCAAAACCGAAATGCGGGTTGCCGCGGCCGCGTGTCGCGAACAGGTTTTCGACCGGGCCATCGGGCGGCGATCCCGCGACGAAGCGGTTCACGGCAAAGCCGATATCCTTCAGCACCTCTTCGAGCACGTCGAACACGACGCCGCTGGCCGGTGTGATGCTTGGGCAGGCGATCAGCCGCTCGGCCAGTGCCACTGGATCGATTGCTCCGCTCATCTCCGCCGCCTAGCATCGCCGCGGGGAGGAGCGCCATGCCAAAGCTCGATCTGGACGCGATCGAACAGAGCAATCGGACCACTTATCCAATGCCGTTCGCGGCCGAGATGACCGGCCGACATTTCCGCCGCCTGGGGCCGGCCGGCGCTCTCACCCAACTCGGCGTCAGCCAGGTTGTGCTCGATCCCGGCGGCGTCTCCAGCCAGAGACATTGGCACGAAGGCATCGACGAGTTCGTGGTCGTGCTGGAGGGCGAGGCAGTGCTTGTCGAAGACGAAGGCGAGACGATCATGCGAGCCGGCGACTGCGCGGCCTTTCCCAGAGACGTGCCGAATGGCCATCATCTGATCAACCGCAGCGAGCGGCGATGCGTCTTCATCGCCATGGACTGCCGGATCGGGGAAGGGGATTGTCACTATCCGGACATCGATCTGCACGCCGATGTGGCAAGCGGCGGCTACACGCACAAGGATGGCACGCCCTATTGAGCGGCACCCCGGCCGGCGAAAGTCAGGATATACCGGTGTCGAGCATCCTCAGGACTGAGGCGCCTCATATTGCTCGATCACCCAGGGCTCATCCTGGGCCGCCTCAATCCATTCCTTCATCCAGGCATGGTCGAGCAGTGTCTCCATATAGGTCGCGGCGAAGCGCGGCACCGGGACGGAATAGGTGACGAAGCGGGTGACGACCGGCGCATACATGATGTCCGCCGCGCCGAACGTCCCGAAAAGATAGGGCCCCCCGTCGCCATGCCGGGCTCGGGCCTGCGCCCACAACTCCAGGACCCGGATCACCTCGGCGCGCACCGGCTCGGCAAGCTCCCGCGTCGGAAATTGCTTGCGGACGTTCATCGAAAGCTCGCGACGCAGGTTCGGAAAGCTCGAATGCATTTCGGCCGCCATCGATCGGGCCATGCCGCGGGCGGCGTCGTCCTTCGGCCAGTAGCGGGCGCGGTCGGTCCGGTCGGCGAGCCATTCGATGATCGCCAGGCTGTCCCAGATCACCGTCTTGTCATCCCAAAGGATCGGAACCTTGCCGCCCGACGGCGCGAATTCGTCGCCCTGCGTTCGTTTATCCCACTCTTCGTCGAACATCGGGATCGTGATCTCTTCGAAGGGCAGGCCGGACTGCTTGACGGCCAGCCAGCCGCGCAGCGACCAGGATGAATAGGCCTTATTGCCGATGATGAGCTTGAGCATTCCGGTCCCTTGCGCGGCGTCAGGCGAGCGCCGCCTCTAGCACTGCGCTTCGTACACGGTCCATGCCGAGCCCGGTTTCGCTTGAAGTGGCGATGATCTCGGGATGGGCGGCTGGGCGTCTCGCCGCCTCGGCAGCGGTCGCGGCGGTGATCGCGTCCAATTCTGTCGCCTTGATCTTGTCGGCTTTCGTGAGAACGAGCCGGTAGCTCACCGCAGCGTCGTCCAACATCGTCATCAGGTCGCGGTCGACGTCCTTGAGTCCGTGCCGGGCATCGATGAGGAGCAGCGTGCGCTTCAGCGCCTGCCGTCCGCGCAGATAGTCATTGATCAGGAAACGCCACCGCTTCGCGACGTCTTTCGGCGCCTTTGCGAAGCCGTAGCCCGGCATGTCGACCAGACGGAGCCTGAGCGGCTCGCCGACATTGAAAAAGTTGAGCTCCTGCGTCCGGCCCGGCGTATTCGAAGTCCGGGCCAGCGCCTTGCGGTTCGTCAGCCGGTTGAGCAGCGACGACTTGCCGACGTTGGATCGTCCGGCGAAGGCGATCTCCGGTGCTGCCGGGTCGGGCAGGAACTTGAGCTCCGGTGCCGACTTCAGGAAAGCGACGGGTCCGGCGAAGAGTCGCCGCGCCGCCTCTTCCAGCTCCTCGTCACCGCCGGCCACGGCTCTTCTTCGATCGCTTCGGCGTGCTGGCCGGCGGAGGGGGGGAAGGTGGCGGCGCCGGCGGCGTAGCCGTGCCTTTGGCCGGCAGAGGCTGCCGCAGCGCCGGATGCTTGCGGTACATCCACCGCTGCTGAATGATCGAGATGATGTTGTTCGTCACCCAATAGAGTTGCAGGCCGGCCGCGAAGGTGGCCATTACGAACATCAAGATCCACGGCATCAGCGCGAAAATCTGCCGCTGGACCGGATCCGGCATCTGCGGGTTGAGCCGGAACTGGAGCCACATCGTGATGCCGAGCAGGATCGGCAACACGCCGATCGCGAGGATGGCCGGCGGCGTGAAGGGCAGGAAGCCGAACAGGTTGACGGGAGTCAGCGGATCGGGTGCTGCCAGATCGCGGATCCAGAGCACGAACGGCTCGTGCCGCATCTCAACCGCCAGCAGCAACACCTTGTAGAGTGCATAAAAGATCGGAATCTGGATCAGGATCGGCAGGCAGCCGGCGACCGGATTGACCTTCTCCTCACGATAGAGCTTCAGCAGCTCCTCCTGCAGTTTCGCCTTGTCCTCCTTATACCGCTCCTGCAGCGCCTGCTGCTTCGGCTGGATCGCTCTCATCGCAGCCATCGACGCGAATTGCCGGTTGGCGATCGGGAACAGAATGGCGCGGACGATGAGCGTGAGGCAGATGATGGCGACACCGAAATTGCCGATATGGCTGAACAGCCAGTTCAGCAGCGAGAAGATCGGCACCATGAACCAGCGGAACCAGCCCCAGTCGATCGCCCGTTCGATCGGAGTGCCCAGCGACGCGCTATAGGCATCGAGCAGCGTCACTTCCTTAGCGCCGGCGAATATGTGCGATGTCGTGCGCAGCATCTGCCCGGCAGGGAGAATGGCGGGTCGCATCTGGTAATCGGCCTGAAAGGCGTCGGTGGCGCGATTGTGACGGAACGAGGCTTCGACCGTTTCGCCCTGATCGGGAATCACGGCGGTGAGCCAATAGGTATCGGTGAAGCCCAACCAGCCGCCGCTGGATTGCCTGGTGATTACGCCCGCTTCGCTGACGGTACTGAAATTGTTGTCGTAATTGGCGGCACCGTTAAACACGCCCACCGGCCCGACATGCATCGTCCAGCTGTCGAGATCGCGCGAGGCGCCAGCCCTGCTGACCAGTGCGAACGGCTGTACCGCGATCGGCCCGGCTCCCCGATTGATGACCCGTTGCTCGGCACTGAAAAGATAGGCGTCATCGACTGAGAGCCTGATCTGGAAAATCTGCCCGCGGCCATTGTTCCAGCTCAGGGTCACCGGCGTCGTCGGCGTTAGCCGCTGCCCGCTCGCCTGCCATAGCGTGTCGGGGCCGGGTGCCTGGAGGCCGCCTTGCCCGGTCCAGCCGAACTGGCCGAAATAGGCGCCGGCGGCGCCGGCGGGCGAGAACAGCCGTACCGGCGGCGAATTGGCGGCGATGGTTTCGCTATGGGTGGTGAGGACGAGATCGTCGATCCGCGCGCCGCGCAGGTTGATCGATCCGGAAAGGCGTGGCGTCTCGACGCGGATGCGTGGCGTTTCGGCCAGGACGATGGCGCGATCGCGAGTTGCGCGCGGCGAATCGGCGGCCGGATCGGCATTGGGCTGCGGCAGCGGTACCGACCGGCCCTTCTCAACCTTGGTCGTCGGCGGGTTCGCCGTCGGGAACCAGGTTTCCGAGACCAGCCCCCAGCCCAGCAGCACGAGCACCGACAGGGCGACCGCCAGAATCATGTTGCGAGAATCGTTCACGTGAGTTCAGTCCCCCTACGGTACCGGATCGTAGCCGGAGCCCCCCCAGGGGTGGCAACGCAGCAAGCGGCGGAGCGCCAGCCAGCTTCCGCGCAGCGCGCCATAGCGGGAGAGCGCGGTGATTGCATAGGCTGAACAGCTCGGCTGATAGCGACAACTGGGCGGCAGCACGCGCGAGGGGCCGATCTGCCACGCGCGGGCGACCAGGATCAGGGCGCGGGCGATCATCGCGCCGCCCTCGCCAGCGCTTTCCGGAGTTCCTCGGCAAGTAGCTGGAACGGCCGCTCGATCCCGCTTGGCCGGCCGATCAGGACATGATCGGCGCCGGGCAGGCCGGCCTCAGGCAACACAGCGCGCGCCAGTTCGCGAAATCGGCGCTTCATCCGGTTGCGGACGACGGCGTTACCGACCTTCTTGGATACCGTGAGGCCGAGGCGAATGGCCGGATCGGCATCGCTGCGCCGGCGAACCAGCAGGACGAAGCCGGGCGTGGGCGCACGAAACCCGCCGTTCGCAGCGAGAAACTCCGCGCGGCGGGTCAGCTTGCCGATTAGCGGCTTGGTTAGGCCGACAGCTTCTTGCGGCCGCGGCTGCGCCGGGCGGCGATCACTTTGCGGCCGCCGACAGTGGCCATCCGGGCCCGAAAGCCGTGCCTGCGCTTGCGCACGAGATTGCTCGGCTGGAAGGTGCGCTTCATCGCTCATTCCCTGATCGAATCGTCTGAAAGAAAAGGGCCGCGCTGGGCGGCCTGTTCGGGGGGGCGGATAGGGGAAGCAGGCGTAGAAGTCAATTCGTCCGCGGGCGCTTCGCCGGCCTCAATTCGAGCCCGTTCCTCCCGCCGCCTGGCGCTGGCGCGCCGGAGGCTCCAGTCGGTCCAGCGTCCCTTGTTCGGGTGTCTTCGCTTGAAGCGCACATAGAGACGCTTCGCCCAGCCGGTATATTTGAGCACCAGGCTCAGGCCCGCGCCGAACGTGATGATGCCGCCCGGCCCGGGGATCGGCCCCACCAGCGGCGTTATCGCGATCAGCAGGACACCGGCAACCACCAGGCACTGGCGTACGATCAGGTAATCGGTCCAGCCGCGGCGGGGACGCTCGTCGCTCATGGCGATAATGTGGGCGCGGCGAGTCCACTCGACAAGCCGCGCTGGCGCTTCAATAGTGTCAAGGTGGGCGCTGGGGGTGAAAATGGTTGCTCACGTCGCCACCGTGGCGTTTCTGGGTCTTGAGGCGCGCGCTGTCGAAGTGCAGGTGCAGATCGCCAGCGGCCTGCCGAAATTTCTCGTCGTCGGCCTGCCGGACAAGGCGGTGGCCGAAAGCCGGGAGCGGGTCCATGCCGCGCTCGCGGCGATCGGCCTTGCACTGCCGCCGAAACGGATCACCGTGAATCTTTCGCCGGCCGATCTGCCCAAGGAAGGCTCCCATTACGATCTGCCGATCGCGCTCGGCCTGCTCGCGGCGATGGGCGCCGTGGATGCGGAGACGCTCGCCGCGTACGTTGCGGTGGGCGAACTCAGCCTGGACGGTCGGATCGCGCCGTCGCCCGGCGTCCTGCTTGCGGCCTTGCACGCTTCATCGCGCGAGCTTGGCCTGATCTGCCCTGGGACGCAGGGCCAGGAAGCGGCTTGGGCCGGCGGAATCGAGGTGATCGCGGCCCCGGATCTCATTGCCTTGCTCAACCACTTGCGCGGTCAGGCGGTGCTGGCGCCGCCGAAGCCGGGTGTCGCCGATCCACCCGGGTTCGGGCCGGACCTCGCACAGGTCAAGGGTCAGGAGACCGCGAAGAGGGCGCTCGAGATCGCGGCGGCGGGCGGCCACAACATGCTGATGAGCGGCCCGCCCGGCGCCGGCAAGTCGCTGCTCGCGGCTTGTCTGCCGGGGATTCTGCCGGAATTGACGCCCGGCGAGGCGCTCGAGGTGTCGATGATCGCATCGGTCGCCGGCGAACTGAAGGACGGTCGTCTGATCCGCACGCGTCCATTTCGTGCCCCACACCATAGCGCATCGATGCCGGCCCTCGTTGGCGGAGGATTGAGGGTGCGTCCCGGCGAGGTCAGCCTGGCCCATCTCGGCGTTCTGTTCCTCGACGAACTGCCGGAATTTCAGCGCGCAACCCTCGATTCGCTTCGTCAGCCGCTAGAGACCGGCAGCGTGCAGGTGGCCCGCGCGAACGCGCACGTGACCTTTCCGGCCCGCGTGCAGCTGATCGCGGCCATGAATCCGTGCCGTTGCGGCCACCTCGGCGATCCTGCGCTCGCCTGCTCGCGCGCGCCCAGATGCGCTGCGGACTATCAGGCGAAAGTATCAGGTCCGCTGCTCGATCGGATCGATATTCACGTGGATGTCGCCGCGGTCGCTGCCGCCGATCTGGTTCTGCCGCCGCCGACCGAGGGCTCGGCGGACGTCGCGGCCCGGATCGCGGCGGCGCGCGATATCCAGACCCGACGCTATGAAGGCCATGGCGTGAGGACCAATGCCGAAGCGGACGGAGAATTGCTGGACCGCGTCGCCACTCCCGAAGAGCCGGGCCGCAAGCTGCTCGCTCAGGCGGCGGAGGCGATGCGCCTGTCTGCCCGTAGCTATCACCGGGTGATGCGGGTCGCACGGACTGTCGCGGACCTGGCAGGCGTCGAGCCGGTTGGCCGGGTCCACGTCGCTGAGGCGCTGAGCTACCGGCGGCAGGCGCCGCGAAACTAGATGTCAGGAACCGCGCATGATCCGGACCCCGCCTTGATAGGTGATGCGGGGGGTCCGTCGCTCCGGCGTTGGCGCCGCTCGTGCGGGCAACGTGCTGACGCTTGCCCTCGAGACGGTTGGTGATCGCCCGCCGCTCAGGGTGCGGAATGTCACCGGCCGTTCCAGGACCGGGATTTCCAGCACCGGCGCTGGCTCAAATCGTTCGGCGGGCGCGCGTGCGACGCGATTGCGATGGAGCCTCACTCCACCGCCGGAGCGGATGACCGGCATGGCGCCATAAGGATCGTCGGCGGAGGGTGTCTGGCCGAAGGACTCGGCGGTGCCGAAGCCCGGGCTGCGGTAGAATCGATGTGCGCCAAGAGTGAGCTGCGGCACGAGGCTGGGCGCCCAATAGGGGCTGATGGCGGTCGTGTGATAGTGGGTGGCGAGGCCCGCCGGGCGATAGACTTCACCGCGCAGCGCCGCCGTCGCGATCCGCCGCGCGCGATCCCACGAGCGGGGGTCGATATAGCCGCCCATCGATCCGTCGCAGGTAAAGCTGAACTGGCATCCGGTGGTGCGATGCGAGCCCTGAAAGACCACCCCGCAGACGCTGTTCGGATAATTGGGGTGTCGGACCCGATTCAAGACGACCTGCGCTACCGCGCGCTGGCCGTCTTCCGATTCGCTGCGGGCCTCATAATAGATCGCCTGCGCCAGGCATTCGGCGGAGCGATCGAACGATGCCGGATCGCGGCTCGCGACGAACGGCACCGCCGCCTCGAAAGCCGGCGAAGGCGTCGCGGCGATAACCGCGAGCAATGCAATGCCCCGAACGAGAAGTAATTGCTTCAATGAACCCCACCCACTGATCGGATCGGGCTCTAGCAACGGACCCTTGGGAAGCGGTTAACGCTCGCCTTGGGGTGTTCGGTCGGGGCGGGGCAGCCGGATAGGCCTAATTGCCGGATTTGTTCGCGGGTTCGGACGCGGGCGGCGTCACCTGAACGTCGGGAAGCTCGATGTTTGGCGCCGCGACGTTGACGTTGATGTCGGCCTTGTCGATCGCGCGGTCGAAATAGCCGCCGAAGAAAATGAAGACGACCAAGCCGAGGATCAGCAGCGCCACCAAGGCGACGATAGCGCCGCCGCCGCCGCGGCGCTCCCCGGTCTGGATAATCGTCGTCTCGTGGCGAACGGGCTTCTCGCCTTCGCGATCGTCGGGCATCGTGGCTCTCCGGAAATTGTTGCGACCCTGCAACGCAGTCGGATCCGGCGGGGTTCCGGGAAAAGGCGGCTAACCGGGGTGGACAGGGAGACGGCCAGCCTGTTGTATCAAGCACTCAACAGGGAGCTGCCGCATGACCGATCAAATCGCTTCGCCCGCACGCCGCAATGTTTTGAAGGGGGCCGCTGCGACGGCGGCGATGCTGGCGCCTGCCGCCGGCCTTGCCCAGACTCGGCGCGATAGCGATCGCGAGGCTCTTCGGCGTGCCGTCGATGCCGGCTTTGAGGATTCGATCCGCCGCCTGCGCGAATGGATCGCGCTGCCAACCATCGCCGCCGAGCAGCGCAATGTCCAGGAGGGCGCGGCACTGATGGCGCGGCTGGCCACCGACGCAGGTTTCTCCGGTGTGCGCACCGTGCCCACTGGCGGCGTCCCGGCGGTGTTCGGCACCCTTGATGCCGGAGCGCAACGGACGCTCGGCATTTATTTCATGTACGATGTGAAGCAGTTTGATCCGGCCGAATGGACGACGCCGCCGCTCGAAGGACAAATGTTCGATCACCAGCTCGGCCGCGCCATTCGCGGCCGCGGCGCGACCAACCAGAAGGGCCCCGAGACAGCGTTCCTGGCCGCCCTCCACGCTTTCCGGGCATCGGGCCGAAGATTGCCGGTCAATCTTGTCCTGCTGGCAGAGGGCGAGGAAGAGATCGGATCGCCAAATTTCATCAACGTCTTTCGCGATCAGGGGGTACTGGCGGCATTCCGTCGCGCCGATGGCGTCATCATCCCCGGCAATGGGCAGACGCCGAACGGGAATGCCAATATCGCGCTCGGAGCAAAGGGGATCATCGAACTGGAGCTGGTCGCATCCGGTGAGCGCTGGGGCCGGGGTCCAGTGCGTGACATCCACTCCAGCCTCAAGGCGCAGGTCGACAGCCCGGTCTGGCACCTGATCGAGGCCCTGAAGACGCTGACCACCGATCACGGCAATACGCCGGCGATCGACGGCTGGTTCGAGCATGTCCGCGCGCTCACCGAGCGCGAGCGGGCGCTGATCGCCGAGGCCGCGCGAACCCGTAGCGAGGAAGAGGCAAGGCGGGCACTCGGCGTCCGGCGCTGGATTGACGATCTGCCATGGCGCGAATCGCTTGAGCGGCTTGCCTCGCAGCCGACGGTGAACATCGAGGGGCTGGTCGCGGGCTATACCGGTCCGGGTGGAAAAACGATCCTGCCGGCGCGCGCGGTGGCCAAGCTCGATTTGAGGCTCGTTCCCAATATGACGGTCGCGGATTGCCTGCCGAAGCTCAGGCGACATCTCGCCCAGCGCGGCTTCGGCGACGTCGAGGTGAACATGTCCGGCGGTTATGATCCCACCGAAACGGCAGAAGACAGCCGGGTCATCCGCGCCCAGCAGGCGGTTTTCACCCGCAGCAATGTCGAATATTCACTGTTTCCGCGCAACGCAGGCTCCTGGCCCGGCTTTGTCTTCACTGGGCCGCCCCTTTCGAAGCCGGCCGGCCAATTCGGCCTTGGCTATGGCAGCGGCGCCCACGCTCCGGACGAGTTCATGCTGCTGGAATCAACCAATGCGCGGGTTGCCGGCTTCCGGGAGGCGGCGATGTCCCATGTCGACTTCCTCTACGAGATGGCAACGATCCGCTGATGGATCGGAAGAACGGGCTCGGCATCGAGCCCACTTCTTCGCGAACGGATATCGCTCAGGGCGCCACCGTATCCGGCTCTTGTGCTGCGGCGCGGCCCGGCCATGGTCCTTGGGCGATGAACCGATCGAGGATCTCAGGTGAATAGTCGGCGGTGGCGGATGCGCGATATTTCACCTGCCAGCGGCCGCCGACATAGCAATAGAGGCGGGATTCCGTCCGTACGTCCCGAATTTGCCCGTCAAAGGGCATGCGCACCTGATGAACCGAGCGCAGGCTGAGTTCCGGCAAGGCGCCGGCGATCGCCGGTGCGCGGCCATTCTCGATCGGCCGGGCGCCGCCATAGGCTTGCACGATGGCCTGACCCACACCCGCGAATTCGGTTCCGCAATTGGCGATCCGATCGCCGCCGGCAGCTGACGGATAGATATAGACGGTGACCAGCAGCCGGAGGCCGTCGAGCATCGTGCTATAACTCGCGCTCATGTTGGCGCGACCCGGTCCGTAGGCGACGACTCTGGAGCGGCGGAATCCGTCCACGGTCACCGGGAAGGCAGTATCGGCGCCGCCATGGGCGATCGGCCCCGACTCGTTGATGACCTGTTGGGCCGCCGCCGGAGATGCGACAATCAATGCCGCCGTCAGCCAGATTGCCATCCGCATGATCGTTCTCCGCATTGCCATCGCCAAGCCGCGTGATGCGGCAGGGATTGTCAAGCGCCGACTGCCGGCGGCGCGGCCATCGTCGCCCGGGATCACGCCTCGGGCAGAAAGTCGGGCACGGACAAATAGCGCTCGCCGGTATCGTAGCAGAAACCGATGACGCGCTTGTCCTCGCCCAGTTCGGCCAGCTTCTGGCGGATCGCGTCGAGCGTCGCGCCCGAGCTGATGCCGACAAGCATGCCCTCCTCGCGGGCGGCGCGGCGGGCCATCTCCTTGGCGTCGGCAGGATCGACCTGCACGATGCCGTCGAGCAGCGCTGTACTCATGATCGCCGGAACGAAACCCGCGCCGATCCCCTGGATCGGGTGCGGGCCGGGGTCGCCACCGGAAAGGACCGGGGAAAGGGTCGGCTCGACCGCGAACACCTTGAGGCCGGGCCATTCGGTCTTCAGCACTTCGGCGCAGGCGGTGATGTGGCCGCCGGTGCCAACGCCAGTGACCAGGATGTCGGGCGGTGAATCGGTGAAATCGTGCAGGATTTCCTGTGCCGTCGTGCGGCGGTGGACCTCCAGATTGGCAGGATTTTCGAACTGCTGGGGCATCCAGCTGCCGGGAGTCGAAGCCACCAGCTCCTCGGCGCGGGCGATCGCGCCCTTCATGCCCTTTTCCTTTGGCGTGAGATCGAAGGTGGCGCCGTACGCCAGCATCAGCCGGCGGCGCTCCAAGCTCATGCTCTCCGGCATGACCAGGACGAGCTTGTAGCCTTTCACGGCGGCGACCATCGCAAGGCCGATGCCGGTATTGCCGCTGGTCGGCTCGATGATCGTACC
>JBFWUJ010000009.1:28127-33171 GCA_050247295.1 Sphingomonas sp.
AGCGCGGCCCCGGCCGCGGGTGCGGCGCGCAGCGCGCCGAGCCCTTCCGAGCCGACATGAAGGATATCGCGGGCATAGACCGGCAGCATCGCGGTCGCACCACCGAGCAGCACAGCGAACAGATCCAGCGAGATTGCGCCGAGCACGATCTTGTTGTCGCGGACATAGGCCAGTCCCTCGATCACGGCTCGGAGGGGTCGCGACGCGCCCGCATTGCCTCTGGCGATCGGCCGGATGAGCATCATCGCGGCAAACGCCACTGCGTAGAGCAAAGCCGAGGCCTCATAAGGCAAGCTCCGGTTCACCGCGTAGAGGCCGCCGCCGATCAGCGGGCCAACCACCGCGCCGGCCTGCCAGGCGATCGAATTAAGCGCGATCGCGCTCGGCAGGAGCGCCGGCGGAACGAGATTCGGCGCGATCGAGCTCAAGGCCGGTCCCGCAAAGGCACGGCAGATGCCCAGCACCATTGCAACAATGAACAGCGGTACCAGGGTCATCGCGCCAAGCCAGACCAGCGCAGCCAATGTCGCAGCGCAAGCCAGTTCGGTGGCCAGGCACAGCCGGACGATAAGGCGACGATCGATCCGATCGGCAACATAGCCGGCGGCGAGAACGAGCAGGAACAGCGGCAGAAACTGGGCCAGGCCGACCATGCCGAGCCAGAAGCTCGCCTCGCGGATGCTCATCGTTTCGCGGGCGATATCGTAGACATGGATGCCGATGACGACGACCAGCATGGTATTGGCGATCGTGCTGGTCAGCCGGGCCAGCCAGAAGGCGCGGTAATCGCGAAATTGGAAGGGCGAGCCGTCCGACATCGGTCTTGCGCTTAGGCGGGAAGCGGTGCGCCTTCAACGGCACGGATGATGAAGGTCAAGGCTTGCCACGCTGCGTCGGCCAGGCGCGAAAAAGTCCTCATCCGGACAATCGCTGCGTAAGTTTCGGCTCAGGCGGGTTCGACCTCCTCGCCGCCGAACATCCCGACCGCCTCGAACACTGCAGTCAGCTCCTCGCGTTCGGCGGCGCCGATTTCCGGCCGCCAAATTTCGAACAGCAGCACGACCCGGGTTTGTGTACCGCGGTTCCATGCCTCGTGCTCGAAGCTGTCGTCGAAGATTAGCGTTTCACCGAAGCGCCATTCCCGAGTTTCGTTGCCGACCCTGAGAGCACATCCGTCGGGCGCGATCAACGGAACGTGACAGATCAGGCGGGTGTTCAGCATCCCGTGATGCGGGGCAATATGGGTATTGGGCTTCAGCAGCGAGAAGAGCGCCATCGGCGACCGGCCGGCAATGACCGGCATCGGTGCCGTTTCCAGCGCCGCCATCGTAGCTGGGCAGCGCTCCGCCTGGCCGGCAACAGGGGTGCCGCCTTGCCATAGATAGAATGCGCCCCAGCTCGGATCACCAAGCAAATGGTTGTTGGGCGGCGGCCGATCGGGGGCGCTCAGAACATAGGGGTCGAAATCGCCGTCGGCGGCCATCACCGCGCTCAGCTCGTCCCGCATCGCCGGCGCCGCGGCCTCGACTTCGCCGAGCCAGCCGAACTCGTCGCGCTCATAAAATTGCCGTTGTGGAAGACCTGGAAAATAGAAGACATTCGGCTGCTGCAGGTAGAGTTCCCTGCGACCGTGCAGCAGATCGAGCGCCATGGCGACCCGCGGACTCGCCTTCTCGGCGAACAAGCCGGCATTCTCGAGTTGCCTCTCCAGATGCGAAACATAGCGTCCCTGGGCTTCGGTGATGAACGCTCGTGCTCGCTCGAGAAACGGCTGAATGTGCGGCGGGGGCTGGGTGACCGCGGCCTGATTGAGGGCAGCACCGAAAAACGACATCGCCGCCCGATCGTCCTTTTGCCGGACATGAAGCTCACCCATTGCGAGCAGCGCCGGGAGGTTGCGCTTGTCGTCATCAAGAATGCGTTGCAGCGCGTTTCGCTCGCCCTCGCCGTCGCCGATCAGCTGCGAGGCGCGTGCGACCGCCAACCAAGGCGGCTCACCCCCCGCCGCTACGATTTCGGCAAAGTGGTTGAGGGCCGCGCGCGGATCGCCTTTCGCCAGCGCCTCGGCACCGGCACGGGCAAGGGTCTGCAGTCGCGGATCGGGCAATGCCATGCCGGCGCTATAGCGGGCGCCCCACCGGCGAACCAGCCGGGCGACGCTTGTAACGCACGGCGGTCGGCCTTAACGCGCGTTTGCGGACCGGGCCCCTCTGGCGGCGCTTTCGGGCGGCGTGATGTCGGACCGCATCGGGATGGCTCGATGCAGGTTCCTTGGCGTTGGCCGTTGCAGCAGCACCCGATCGGAACAACAGCTCAGGCCGCGGTTGAGGCGGCGAGGAGGAATCAATGGCGAATCCAGGACCGATGACTTGCCCGGTCGATGGCGCGACGCTGACGATGTCGGAGCGGCAGGGCATCGAGATCGATTATTGCCCGACCTGCAGGGGTGTCTGGCTCGATCGCGGCGAACTCGACAAGATCATCGAGCGCAGCGCTGCGGCCGAAGGGCTGGGGGCCGCCGGCGCCAGGGGTGTGCAGCCCGTCGCTCCGCCACCCCAGCAGCAATATTATGGCGACGACGCTCATTACCGCCATGGCGGGCGGGGTCATCGCCGCAAGTCTTTCCTGTCGGAATTGTTCGACTAGACGGGTGTTCAGATCACGCCGCGGCCGCTGCGTTCCGGCGCCTCGGCCTCGGTGCTGAGCGTCGGCAGAATTTCGACGATGAAATCGCCGGGCTTCAACGATGCAGCTTCCGGTTCCCAGAAACCATGTGGTTTGCCGTCGCGATAGACGCGCACGCCGAGCCCGTGGGCGATCGCTGACAACGGCTTCCCGCACTCCTCGGGCATCACCTGCCGCTCGTTCAGCTGAACCCGTCCGCTGGTGCCGGCGAGATCCGCGATATAGTCCGAGATATGGGCGCTGTCCGTCGATCCGGCGAGCAGCAGGCCGGCGAAGCTCACAGGGTTGATCACCGTTGTCGCGCCGGCCTGATGCGCCAGCAATTCATTGTCTTCGTTTCTCACCGCGACACTGACGTGGAGGTCGGGTGCGACGTGGCGCGCGGTAAGGGTGATCAGGATGGAGGTATCGTCTGTTCCGGCCGAGATTACCATCGCCCGGGCGCGATCGACGTGGACGTCCTTCAGCGTCTGGTCGCGCGTTGCGTCGGCGCAAAGGATCGCGCAGCCCAGCGATTCGGCTCGTTCTAGAGCCTCGGGACTGCCGTCAATGACGACGATGTCGCTGGCCGCAGTACCGCGCGCGATCAGCTCATCGACCGCTTCGGATCCGCTTGTTCCGAAACCAGCGACGACGATGTGGTTGCTCAATTTGCGTTGCAATCTGGCCATATGCCATCTGTCCCATGTGCGGCGGAGAACGAACGTATAGGCCGAGCCGATAAAGATCAGCACGAAGAAGATGCGGATCGGCGTCACCACCAGCGCGTCGAAGAGACGAGTCCGATCGGCGACCGGTACGACATCGCCATAGCCGGTCGTGGTGATGCTGATCATCGTAAAGTAGATGATGTCCAGGAAGCTCACCTGTCCGTCGTGGTGATCGACAAGACCGTCGCGTTCGTACCAGTGGACGGCGAGCGCGAAGCCGAGCAGCGCGAAAACCAGCCCGATGCGCCAGCCGATCTGCGCCCAGATGGGAAACGCACTCTTGCGCCGTAGCGTCACATGATCGGGGCGACGTGGCCGGCGCGCCATCAGTCGTAGAGCGCCTTCAGCGCGTCCATCGACGGCTCGTGAGTCAGATCGAGATGGAGCGGTGTCACCGCGACGTAGCCGTCGGCGATGGCTTCCAGATCAGTGGCATGGCCGGGTGTGTGGATCATGGGACCGAGGCCGAACCAGTAATAATGATAGCCGCGGGGGTCGAGCCGCTTGTCGATCCGCGTCCGGCCATAGTCGCGCAGGCCCTGGCGCACGACGCGCACTCCCTTCACGTCGTCGGGTGGAAGCGCGGGGAAGTTGACGTTGACCAGAGTCCGCGCCGCCATCGGCTGTTCGATCAGCGGCGCAAGGACCCGCTCCGCCCAAGCTTCCGCCGCGGCGAACGGCACGGTGTCGCCCATGCCTTCCTTGGCATAGCTCTGACTGAGCGCGATCGACGGAATGCCGGCGAGCGCGCCTTCCATCGCCGCAGAGACAGTGCCGGAATAGGTGACGTCCTCGCCAAGATTGGCGCCGCGGTTGACCCCGGAGAGAATGAGGTCGGGTGGCGTCTCCTTCATGAGGTGCGCCAACCCCATCATCACGGCGTCGGTGGGGGTGCCGGTCACGCAAAAGCGCCGCTCTCCCAGCTTCCGCAAGCGGATTGGCACGGTGAGGGTCAGCGAATGGCCGGCGCCCGATTGCTCCTCTGACGGAGCGACGATCCAAAGATCATCCGAGAATCGCCGGGCGATTCGCTCCAGCACCTCGATCCCAGGCGCGTTCACGCCATCGTCGTTGGTCAGCAGGATGCGCATCGGGGCTAGGCTATGGCCGGTCACGCCGAGCCGGGCAACCATCGCCGCGCCGCGCCTGGCTGCGAGGACGCCGTAGCCGGGCGATCGGCCCGACCCTGGACAAAGTGAAGGGCCCCGCCCGCTGCTCCGGACGGGGCCCTCCCTCGGCCCGGTGCTGCCAGCTCAGGCTTTCGCCTTGCCGAGCCTCTTGCGCGCGATAAGCGTTGCCGCCGCCGCGCCGAAGAGAAGGATCATCGGCGGGGCCGGGACCGGCGTGCCGCCGTTCGAGCCGCCGCTGCTGCCGCCGCTCGAGGACGAAGAGCTCGACGAGGACGAAGAGCTGCTGCTTGACGACGAACTCGACGAACTCGACGAACTAGAACCGGAAGAGCCGAAGCTGCTCGAACCGCTCGAGGCGCCGGAGCTGGTCGATGCCCCGGAACTGGTTGAAGACGACGAGGTCGACGTGCCCGAGGAGCTCGATCCGCCATAACTCGACGAGCTCGAGCTGCCATGACTGGATGACCCATGGCTGGAAGACCCGTGGCTCGACGAACCGTGGCTCGACGAACCGTGGCT
>JBFWUJ010000009.1:33271-40038 GCA_050247295.1 Sphingomonas sp.
ACGACGAGGTCGACGTGCCCGAGGAGCTCGATCCGCCATAACTCGACGAGCTCGAGCTGCCATGACTGGATGACCCATGGCTGGAAGACCCGTGGCTCGACGAACCGTGGCTCGACGAACCGTGGCTGGAGGAGCCATGGCTCGAGGAGCCGGACGAACCGTTCTGATTCTGATTCTGGTTTTCGTTCTGGTTCTGGTTCTGGTTTTGGTTCTGGTTCTGGTTTTGGTTTTGGTTCTGGCCCTGCTGCTGCTCATTGTTGTTGTGGATCGTCACAACGGTGCTGCCACCCGACGAGCTGCTGCCGCCGAAGAAGCCACCGGAGAAGAATCCACCGCCGAAGCCGAAGCCGCCGCCGCCCGAGCCGCCGACGACTACGACGCCGCTGGAGCCGCCGCTCGACGAGACGACCGGAGGCGGAGGAGGGGGCGCGAAGACGGGAGGAATGATCATCCGCTGCGTGGTGACCGCGCCCGCACCGGCTCCCGCCGCGCAGACCGTCCGGCGGACGGTCCGCCTGACGACCCGGCCGCGGCCGACGCGGCGGGTATAGCGGCGCGTGGTCGTGGTGCCGCTACGCGTGACGTGGCTGCCGCTGCGGGCATGGGCCGACTGGACCAGCGAAGGCCGCGCCGGGGGGTTTTCGGCGATATGGACGGCGCCGCCGCCGATGATCGCTCCTCCGCAAGTGCAAGCGCAAAGTTGCGCCAAAGCCATTCTTACCGACATGAGCAGCATCCTGTTCCTGGCCCGTTGAACCGAAGGAAGCGGCGCTCGTCGCCAAGTCCGTCGGCCGATGTGGCACTAATCAGCGAATGCAAACGATCAGTTTAAGCGCAAGCGTGTTAACCATGTTCAGACCCCGATCGCGGTGGTTCGGTACGATTACGTCCCATTGCTGGACACAGACTTGGATCGCATGAACGCGGCGGGTCGCCAGACCTGCCGAATCGCAGGTCCGCGGGGCCCGCTTCCGAATCGGAAATCGTGGCGATTCGCAGCGGCCTTGCCGGCCCGAAACCGCGCCGCGTTCGGAAGCGTCAGATTTTCACCCTATGTTTGCGTGGCTTGCGAGTGTCCAATCGCGACGGTATAGGCGCGCCCCGGGGCGGGAGGCACGAGAATGAGACCTGAAGGCAGGCCACCGCCCCTTGTTCGGATCCCTGGTCGAAGGACCGGGTGACGGGGAGTGGAGGGGTGATGGCTACGCTTCACAGTGATGCTTTGAATCCGGCCGTCGACGGCTACCGGCCGTCGGCCAACGAAGAGTTCATGAACGGCGAGCAGATCGCCTATTTCCGCCAGAAGCTTCTCCACTGGAAGGATGCGATCGTCCGCGAATCGCGCGAGACCATGGCGATCCTGGCGAACGGTCCGATTCAGGAGGCCGACCTTACCGACCGCGCCTCGAGCGAAACCGATTGGGGCATCCACTTGCGCACCCGCGACCGGCAGCGCAAGCTGATCGCCAAGATCGACGCCGCGCTTCGTCGCCTCGAAGCCGGCGAATATGGTTTTTGCGAAGTGACGGGCGAGCCGATCAGCCTGGCGCGGCTGGAAGCGCGGCCGATCGCGACGATGACAGTTGAGGCGCAGGAGCGGCACGAGCGCAACGAGCGCATCTCCAGGGACGACTAAGGCGCCGGACCACCCTGGGTCTTGGCGCAGCGCCGAATCTGAAACCGCCGCTCCTGCCTTGGGGCGGAAGCGGCGGGGGTTCGCTCTAGTGGTGGGAGAGCCCTTCCAGCTCTTCCTTGATTCTCAGTTTTTCCTTCTTCAGCCGGTTCAGGGTTCCCATGTCGGGCAACGGGCGCTGGTTCTCCTCGTCAATCTGGGCCTCAAGCCCCGCATGCTTGGCCTCAAGGGCCGACACGTGCGCCTCCTGCATGAACCCGTCTCCTTCTTGCTGACGAAACCTATCTAACCATTGGACACCAACAAAATCTTCCCCCGAAACCGCCGATTGTCCGATATCGACGGCGGCTTGTCGAGAGCCTATCGGGGGTTGGAGGCCAGCGAAGGCGCGACGGATGGCGGATGAACCGGGGGCGAGGGATGCGAGCGAAGCGGCGGCTCGGCTTGCCGGCCTGCGTGATGAGCATCGTGATCTCGATGCGGCAATCGAGGCGCTGCGTGCCTCGGCCAGCCCGGATCAGCTTCGTCTGGCACGGATGAAGAAGCGCAAGCTCAGGCTGCGCGACGAGATCGCGCTGCTTGAAAACCTTCGAGTGCCCGACATCATCGCCTGACGGCAGCGTTTTCTTTTGGGACGCGGCCGGGGTTTTTCAGCATTTTCCCCTGCGGCGCTCTGTGCCAATTCTCGCCGCCATGGCAACGACACTCGCGGAATCCGATGTCGCGACCAAATGGGTCGACGCGCTCTATATCGAAGCGATGGTGCTCGCGGACGAGGCGCGCTCCTATTTCGACAACCAGGCGCGGGATGACCGGCTGGCGCTGGAACCGGCGGATCGTGTCGCGCTTTCCTGCGAATCCCTGCGGGTCACGACCAGGCTGATGCATGTCATCGCCTGGCTGCTGAATCAGCGCGCGGTAAGGGCGGGCGAGTTGACCCGGGCCGAGGCGGCGACACCGGAACGACGGCTGGGCGACGCGGTGCCGATCGACGAGGCATTGCTGCCGCGGCTGCCGCAGGCGGCGGCCGAGATCATCCAGGCCAGCGGCGAGCTCTATGATCGCGTTCGCCGCCTCGATCAGGGGCCCATCGGTGACGAATCGCCGCCGAGCCCGGCGCGCGGTTTGCTGAGCCGGCTGGAACGTTCGCTCTAGCCCCTGTAACGAGCCACCCGAAAGGAAGCTCGGAATGGCCGACCAGATGAGCGGCGGCTGCATGTGCGGCCGCATCCGCTATACTGCTGCGATCGAAAATGACGACGCCTATCTCTGTCACTGCCGGATGTGCCAGCGGGCGACGGGCAGCGTCTCGATCGCGTTCACCAACGTCAAAAAGGCGGACGTTGCGTGGGAGCATGAGCCGGACTGGTACGCATCGTCGCCGATCGCCAACCGGCCTTATTGCCGCGAATGCGGGACCTCGCTCGGCTTCGCGCACCCTGATCACCACAAGATGGACCTCACTGTCGCTTCGTTCGATGATCCTTCGCGCTTTCGGCCAACCAGCCATTTCGGCGTCGAGAGCATGCACCGCACCTGGCTCGACACGCAGGGTCTGCCGCAGCAGCGAGCGGATCAATATCAGGTGCTGACCGAACGCTGGATGAAGGCCGTTGGCAGGCTCCCCGACTAAGCGGACTTTCGTCGCAGACGACGGTGTCGAACTCGCCTGGCACGAGTTGGGCGAAGGGCGGCCGGTCGTCCTGCTGCACGGCCTGTTTTCAAACGCCGCCACGAACTGGCTCAAATTCGGCCATGCGGCGACAATCGCGGCGACCGGTTTTCGAGTTATCATGCCGGACCTCAGGGCTCATGGCGACAGCGCCAGTCCGCGCGATCCGGCATTCTATCCGCCCGACATCCTCGCCGATGACGGCCTCGCGCTGATCGCGCATCTGGGCCTGATCGACTATGACCTCGGCGGTTACTCGCTGGGCGCGCGCACCTGTGTCAGGATGGTCGTGAGAGGCGCGCAGCCACGGCGTCTGATCATCGCCGGCATGGGCCTGGACGGCATGATCGACACCGGCGCGCGCGGGGATCATTTCAAGCATATCCTCAACGGCCTCGGCACTCATCCGCGCGGCTCGCCCGAGTGGATGGCCGAGGCGTTCCTGAAAACAACGGGCGGCGATCCCGAGGCGCTGCTGCCGCTGATCGAGAGTTTCGTCGACACCAGCAGGGCGCAATTGCGCGCCATCTCCATGCCGACGTTGGTGCTGGCGGGCGAAGACGATCAGGATAACGGTTCCGCAGCGGCGCTCGCCGCCGCGATTCCCGGCGCGACGTTCCAGTCGGTGCCCGGGAATCATATGAGGGCGGTGACGAAAGCCGATCTCGGCGAGGCGATGGCGGCCTTCCTCGCCGATTGACCGACTCTTCGATTAGGGTCCAAAGCACCCCGCGGGGACTCGAAGATCTAGAAACGAGGGATGCCGCCGCTATGAAGAGTCACGTTTCCACTATCGCCCTGGCCGTCACCGCCTGCGTTGCCAGCGTCGGCGCCGCGAGCCTCGCCAACGGCCAGCAACCGCCGGCCGCCGGCGCCACGACGTCCGCCCAGCGGCCGGCGCCGACCAAAGCCGAAGCGGAGGCCTTCGTCGCCCGGGCTGAACGGGAGTTGGCCGAATTTTCGGTGATCAGCGGCCGTGCCCAGTGGGTGAACGCGACCTATATAACCGAGGACACTGATGCGCTCGCCGCCTATTTCGGCACCATCGGTACCCAGATGGGTGTCCGCTTCGCCGGCGAGGCGGCACATTATCTGCGCGCGCCGGGGCTGGATGCGACGACGCGGCGCAAGCTGAACACGCTGCGGCTTGGCCTGACCTTGCCGGCGCCCACGACCGAGGGCGCGGCGGCGGAATTGAACCGCATCTCCACCGATCTCTCGTCCCAATATGGCCGCGGTCGCGGTCGCATGGGCAACGAGACCCTGACAGGCAACGAGATCGAGGCGCGGATGGGCACTGTCCGCAATCCGGAGCAGTTGCGCGAGATGTGGACCAGCTGGCACGACAATGTCGGTTCGCCGATGCGCCAGCCCTATCAGCGGATGGTCGAGATCGCCAACGCCGGCGCGCGCGAACTGGATTTCGCCGACACCGGCGCCATGTGGCGGTCCAATTATGACATGACGCCGGAGCAGTTCGAACAGCTGACCGAAAGGTTGTGGCAGGAGGTCCGGCCGCTCTACGAGCAGATCCACTGCTTCGCTCGTGCCGGCCTCAACCGCCAATATGGCGATTCCGTGCAGCCTGCCACCGGCCCGATCCGCGCCGATCTCCTTGGAAACCTGTGGGCCCAGGAATGGGGCAACATCTACGATATCGTCGCCCCGCGCGCCGAAGGTCAGCAGGCCGCCGCGCCCTATGACCTTACCGAGCTCCTGACCCGAGCGAACTACACGCCGGAGCGGATCGTCCGGCAGGGCGAGGCCTTCTTCAGCTCGCTCGGCTTTGCACCCTTGCCGGAAACCTTCTGGCGCCGCTCGATGATCACCCAGCCCCGTGACCGCGAGGTCATCTGCCATGCTTCCGCCTGGGATGTGGACAATCAGGACGATCTCAGGATCAAGATGTGCACCCGTGTGAATGGCGACGATTTTGTCACCGTCCACCACGAGCTTGGCCACAATTATTACCAGCGTGCCTACAATCGGCAGCCGTTCCTTTTCATGAACAGCGCCAATGATGGCTTCCATGAGGCGATCGGCGATACGATCGCGCTTTCGGTGACGCCGGAATATCTGGTTCAGGTCGGGCTGTTGCAGCAGAATCAGCTGCCGACTCCCGATCAGGACCGGCAGCTGCTGCTGCGCCAGGCGCTCGACAAGATCGCCTTTCTGCCCTTCGGCCTCCTGATGGATCGTTATCGCTGGGGCATCTTTTCCGGCCAGATAACCCCGGACCGTTATCAGGCGGCATGGGATGAAATGCGGCTTCGCTATCAGGGCATCGTTCCGCCGAGCCCGCGCAGCGAGCGCAATTTCGACGCCGGCGCCAAATATCACACGGCGGCGAGCGTCTCCTACACGCGCTATTTCCTTGCCCGTATCCTGCAGTTCCAGTTCTACCAGGCCGCGTGCCAGATGGCGGGCTGGCGCGGACCGCTCCATCGTTGTTCCTTCTACGGCAACCGCGAGGTCGGCCGGCGGTTGAACGAGATGCTGGCGATGGGCTCATCACGGCCGTGGCCGGAAGCGCTGCAGGCGTTCACCGGCAGCCGCGAGATTTCGGCACGGCCGATGGTCGCCTATTTCCAGCCGCTTCTCGGCTGGCTGCGCGAGCAGAATCGCGGCCGCCAGTGCGGCTGGCAGGGCTCGGGCGGTCCCTCCGGCGGCACGGCCCGTCGCACGACGGATTGATCGTCGGGGGAACAGGGGGCGTTCGGCGGGCTTCCGCCGTCGGGAGAATTGAATGCGCGCCCTGTTCGCCGCCGCTTTGCTGTTGCTGTCCGCTTCGCCGGCCGTGGCGCAGGTGCCGTTCAACCCGGCCGCGCCGGAGAACCGGCAGGTTATGCCGGCGTTCAGCTACGAAACGGTCGAAACAGTGTTGCGGCAGATCAACGCTCGCTTCGAACGGCGTGGTACGGCCGAGCGTCCGGCGCTCGAGGTGACGTTTCCCAACGGACGCCGGGCGGCGATCGTGCTGGGAAGCTGCGAGCGGCAAGGCGCTGCGTGCAAGGCGCTCAGTATCCAGGCGGTCTGGCCTCGCCCGACGGCGGTGCCTGCCGAGCGGCTGGCCGCGAACATCCGTCGCTTCAACCAGCGCTTCGCTTATTCGTCCGCTTATGTGACGACGGAAGGCGCGGCGGCGATGCGCCGCTACCTTACCGCCGATTTCGGCTTTCTGCGCGGTGATCTGGCGGTGAATCTGCTGGTCTTCGCCAACATGGCCGCGCGCTTTCACACCGAGGTGCTGCGCTAGGCCTTCAAAGCTGGGCCAGCAGGAACTCGGCACCGGAGACGCTGAACGCGCCCGGCTCCTCGACATTGAGCTCCTTCATCACGCCATCGTCCACCAGAGCCGACCAGCGCTGCCCGCGCTTGCCCATGCCGAACTTCGAAAAATCCGCGTCGAGGCCGAGCGCCTCGGCGAAATCGCCATTGCCGTCGGCGAACATCGTGATCTTG
>JBFWUJ010000009.1:40138-45148 GCA_050247295.1 Sphingomonas sp.
CACGCCATCGTCCACCAGAGCCGACCAGCGCTGCCCGCGCTTGCCCATGCCGAACTTCGAAAAATCCGCGTCGAGGCCGAGCGCCTCGGCGAAATCGCCATTGCCGTCGGCGAACATCGTGATCTTGCCTTCGGCGCTGGAAGCCTGGGCCCAGGCTTGCATCACGAAGGCGTCATTGACCGAGACGCAGGCGATCTCGTCGACACCCTTGGCTGCAAGTTCGTCAGCCTTGTCGACATAGCTGGGCAAATGACGAGCCGAGCAGGTGGGTGTGAAGGCGCCGGGAACAGAGAAAAGCGCAATCTTGCGACCGGCGAAATATTCGTCGCTCTGGACCGGCTGCGGTCCTTCCGCGCTCGCCTTGATCAGGGTCATGCTGGGAATGCGGTCGCCAACCTGGATCGTCATGGGGTGCTCCTTACCGGGGTTCGGGCGCGGCCTTAGCAATTGTCGCTGCGCGCGCCAAACGCCTATAGCGCACGGATGGACGCACCACGGTTCCTCTCCGGTCAGCTGTTGCTCGCCATGCCCGGGATCGGCGATCCGCGCTTCGAGAAGGCCGTCATCGCGATGTGCGTCCACGACGAGGAAGGGGCGCTCGGCATCGGCCTCGGCCGGGTCGTGCCGCGGCTCGGCTTCCATGATCTTCTGGGCCAGTTGGACATCGCCCCCGGGGAGGCGCCGAACGTCGCCATCCATCACGGAGGCCCGGTCGATCCGCAACGCGGGTTCATCCTTCACACGCCGGATTGGAGCGGAGAGGACAGTATCGGGGTCGCCGATCGCTGGATGCTTTCCGCCACGCTCGACATCCTGAAGGCGATTGCCGAGGGGAGGGGGCCGGCGCGCTGGATCGCGGCCCTTGGCTATGCCGGATGGGGTCCCGATCAGCTCGAAACGGAAATGGGCCGCCACGGCTGGTTCGTGACCCCCGGCGAGGAACATCTGCTGTTCGATTGCGATGTGGAATCGCGCTGGGCGACAGCCTTCCGGCAGGCCGGTATCGATCCACGGCTGCTCGCGACGGAATCCGGCACCGCATGAACAGCGAAAGGCTCTAAGCAGCTGATTCGTCGTATTTAACCCTGAAAATTCACGTCTCGCTTACGCACCGGCTGCAGCCTCCGACTCGGCCCGGCGCAGTGGCGCGTCGGCCGGGAACGTGGGGGAATCAGCATGTTTGGACGCAAGACCAGGATTGGGCTCGCTTTGGCGGCGGGCCTTTGTATCGCGACGCCGGCGCAGGCGGCGATGAGTTGCTGGAACCAGACCCAGGTGGCGGCGGCCCAGATTCGCGACCTGCAATCGCGCCTGATGGTCGCCTCGCTCCGCTGCGTGGCGATGGGACAGGATGTGACGCCGGCCTATAATCGCTTCGTTCGGGCGAGCCGGGAGACGCTGCAGGGCGCGAACGGCGTGATCCTGGCTCAGTTCCGCGCTGGCCATGGCGGTGAGGCGCAGCTTCATTACGATCGCTTCGCGACTGCGCTCGCCAACGCTTATGGTGCCGGTGCGACGACGGCAGAAATCTGTGCCGAGACGGCCCAGCTCGCGGAGGAGGCCGCGGCCGCCGCCGGCGATGTTCGCCGCTTGGTGCAGATCGCCGAACGGCTCGGTGTCGCGCCCTCGCTTCCGGGCGGACATTGCGCCATCTCTTTCGCCTCGATGGCGGCTTCGCCAAACTGACATATAAAGATATCTTTATATTTGCATCTCGGTGCGGTCGCGGCTAGGGGAACGGCGCGCGACCGCCCATCTTCCGCGGCGGTCCCTTCCGTTTTTTCAGGAGAATCGCCGTGGCGAGCCAGCCCAAGACACCGTTTGACGATTATGTGATCCGCGACATCAGCCTCGCCGATTTCGGCCGCAAGGAAATCGAGATCGCCGAGACCGAGATGCCCGGCCTCATGGCGCTGCGCGACGAGTTCGGTGCTTCGAAGCCGCTCAAGGGCGCGCGCATTACCGGCTCGCTGCATATGACGATCCAGACGGCGGTGCTGATCGAGACGCTCGCCGAACTGGGCGCCGACATTCGCTGGGCCTCGTGCAACATCTTCTCCACCCAGGATCATGCCGCTGCCGCGATCGCCGCGCGCGGTATTCCGGTCTTCGCGGTCAAGGGCGAGACGCTCGAGGAATATTGGGATTATGTCTGCCGCATTTTCGATTGGGGGCAGGACACGACCTGCAACATGATCCTCGACGACGGCGGCGACGCCACCATGTTTGCGCTTTGGGGCGCGCGGGTCGAGGGCGGCGAGGCGTTGTTCGAGCCGACCAACGAGGAAGAGGAGGTCTTTGTCGCGACACTGAACCGCTTCCTCACGGAGCGTCCGGGCTACCTCACGAAGACCGTTGAGACGATCAAGGGCGTTTCGGAAGAGACCACCACCGGCGTCCATCGCCTCTATGACCTGGCCAAGCAGGGCAAGCTCCCGTTCCCGGCGATCAACGTCAACGACAGCGTGACCAAGTCGAAGTTCGACAATCTCTACGGCTGCAAGGAGAGCCTCGTCGACGCGATCCGTCGCGCCACCGACGTGATGCTGGCCGGCAAGGTCGCCTGCGTCGCCGGCTTCGGCGATGTCGGCAAGGGCTCGGCCGCCAGCCTGCGCAACGGCGGCGCACGGGTGCTGGTCACAGAGATCGACCCGATTTGCGCGCTACAGGCGGCGATGGAGGGTTATGAGGTCGTGACGATGGAGGAGGCCGCGACCCGCGCCGACATCTTCGTTACCGCCACCGGCAACATGGATGTGCTCACGCTCGACCATATGCGGGCGATGAAGAACATGGCGATCGTCTGCAATATCGGCCATTTCGATAGCGAGATTCAGATTTCGGCGCTGAACAACATGAAGTGGACCGAGATCAAGCCGCAGGTCGACGAGGTCGAGTTCCCGGACGGCAAGAAGATCATCGTGCTGGCCAAGGGCCGCCTCGTGAACCTCGGCTGCGCCACCGGCCACCCGAGCTTCGTGATGAGCTCGAGCTTCACCAACCAGGTGCTCGCCCAGATCGAGCTGTGGACGAAGGCCGAAACCTACAAGAACGAGGTCTACGTCCTGCCAAAGCATCTGGATGAGAAGGTTGCGGCGCTGCACCTCGAAAAACTCGGCGTGAAGATGACGACGCTCAGCCAGAAGCAGGCCGACTATATCGGCGTCCCCGTCCAGGGTCCGTTCAAGCCGGAGCACTATCGCTACTGACCGGCGCGCGCCGCTTCCGCTAGCGCGCCGCCGCCGCTACAGGTTCGCCGATGGTGCTCGGCCAGACCGCCGCGATCGCGATCGCCCTGTTTGCCGGTGGCTGGCTGGCGGTCGCTTGGTGGGCGACCGCTCGCGCCCGGCGCGCGGCGGTAGAGGCTGCGGCATTGGTGGAGGACAACGCCCGGCGCGGCGCGCTACTCGCGGCCGGGCCCGCGGTTTCGCTCCTGATTCGCGCGGGTGGCGGGCTGGAGGCCGATCCACGGTTGGCGCCGCTGCTGGGTCTTGGAACATTGCCGGGGCGGTGGGACGAGTTGATCGGCATTCTGCCGGAGATCGCGCCCGATCTGGTCCGCATTTTCGATGAGGCGGCAACCGGCGGCGTCGCGAGTTTCACCTTTGCACCCAGTGGCTCCTCCCGAGTCCTGAAGGTGGAGGCGGGGCCGCCGCCGCCGGAGGTCACCGATGCCACAGCACTGCTTTGGTTTCTCGACCTAACCGACGGGGAGCGGCGGATCGAAGCGCTGCAGGAGCGGGTCGACCGGCGTGGCGCGGCGCTCGACGCGCTCACTGCGCTGATCGAAGCGGCCCCATTCCCGATCTGGCATCGCGGGTCCGATCTGTCGCTGACGCTGGTCAACAGCGCCTATGTCGCGGCGGTCGAGGCGGAGGACGCCGCCGAGGTGGTTCGCGCGCAAACCGAGTTGATCGACGAAGCGGATGGGCACAGCCCGATCGTTGACGCGGCGCGAGTGCGCGATGGCGGTGTGCCCGTTCAGCGGATCCAGCCGGCGACGATCGCAGGCGAGCGCCGGACGATGCGCGTGACCGAAACACCGCTTGCGGCCGGCGGCGTGGCCGGTTTCGCGATCGATGTCGAGGATGAGGAGAAGGCCCGGCTTTCGCTTGCCCGCTTTGCCGGCGCCCAGCGCGACATGTTGGACCGGCTCTCGGCCGGTGTCGCGCAGTTCGGCCGCGACCGCAGCCTCGCATTCTTCAATCAGCCCTTTGCGCGCCTGTTCAGCCTAGCCGCCGATTTCCTCGCTGACCGACCGGAGTTCGAGCGGGTGATTGACGCAATGCGCGAAGGTGGCGCGCTGCCGGAGGTCCGCGATTTTCCCGAGTGGAAGGAGGCGCGCCGGCGCTGGTTCACGAGCGGCCTCGCCGCCGACGAGGAGGATTGGCTTTTGCCCGGCGGCAAGCATCTGCGCGTCGTCGCCCAGCCGCTGCCGGATGGCGGCCTGCTGCTGATCTTCGAGGACCGGACGGAGCAGATCCAGCTTGCCTCCGCCCGCGACACCTTGCTCCGGGTCCGCTCGGCCACCTTCGACAATCTGTTCGAGGCGGTCGGTGTGTTCGCTTCGGACGGTCGGCTCAACCTCTGGAACAACCGTTTCAAGGAACTGTGGGGATTTGAGGAGGAACAACTCGCCAAGCACCCGCGCGTCGACACGCTCGCACCGCATCTTGCCAAGCGCCTCAAGCGCGCCAGCCACGCCGGGCTGGTGCGAGAGCTGGTTCGCAGCGCGACCCAGGAGCGTAAGCAACGCAGCGGCCGGGTGGTGATGGCGGACGACCGGGAGTTCGAGTTTGCCGCCGTGCCGTTGCCGGACGGGGCCGCGTTGTTCACGATGCTCGACATCACCGACAGCCGGAAGGTCGAAGCGGCGCTGCGCGAGCGCACCGATGCGCTGGAGGAGACGGATCGGCTGAAGACCGCCTTCGTGTCCAACATGAGCTACGAACTCAGGACGCCGCTCACCTCGATAGGGGGGTTCGCGGAAATGCTGGCCGGCGGCTATGC
>JBFWUJ010000009.1:45248-49750 GCA_050247295.1 Sphingomonas sp.
TTGCTGGAGCCGGGTGACGCCATCGGTCTCAACGGACCGCTTGGGGCCGGCAAGACGACGCTGGCCCGCGGGATCCTCGGCGGGCTTGGCCATGACGGCGAAGTCGCCAGCCCCAGCTTTCCCATCGTCATCGTTTATGATCCACCGGCGATCCGGTTGCCGGTGTGGCATGTCGATCTCTACCGCATCGATGCGCCGCAGGAACTCGATGAACTCGGGCTCGACGAAGCGCGGGCCGAAGTGGCCTTGCTGGTCGAATGGCCGGAGCGGCTCTCGATGCCGTGGCCCGACATGCTCCAGCTTGGGCTTGAAACCGACCCTGCCGGCGGCCGCGTCTTGACAGCCGCCGTGCCGCCCGCTTGGGGCGGACGATGGCCGCCTCGATGATCCCGCCGGCAGCAGCGTCTGCCTTTCTTGCCGCGCACGGCTGGGGTGCCGCCGAGATTCGGCCCTTGGCCGGCGACGCCAGTTTCCGGCGCTATTTCCGCGTGATCCAGGGCGATCGCCGCGCCGTGCTCATGGACGCGCCGCCGCCGCATGAAGATCCGCGTCCGTTCATTGCGGTCGCCGAATGGCTGGCCGGCGCAGGCCTTTCCGCCCCGGCGATTCTCGCTCGCGATCTCGATCAGGGGTTGCTGCTGATCGACGATTTCGGCGACGCGCGCCTACGCGAAACGCTCGACGACGCGCCGGAACGCGAACGGGCGCTTTACGAAGCAGCTGTTGACTTGCTGGTCCACCTCCACGCCCGGCCGCCCATGCCAGGCCTGGTGACGCACGGGCTCGACCAGTGGCTTGAAGAGTTGATGCTGTTCACCGATTGGTATTGCCCGACGGTGGGGCTCGACGTGGATGGCGCCGGCTGGCGGGCGGTCTGGCGCGAGGCGCTGGCGCCGGTTGCCGCTGACGGCCTGGCCCCCGTCACCATCCTGCGCGACTATCATGCCGAAAACATCATGCTGGTCGAAGGGCGTGAAGGCGTCACCCATCTTGGGCTGCTCGATTTCCAGGACGCGCTTCAGGGCCACCCGGCTTATGATCTGGCATCCGTGCTCGAGGACGCGCGGCGTGACGTCGATCCGACGCTCGAGCGGGCGATGCTGGATCGCTACATGGCGGCGACAGCCTGCGATCCCGCTTACGAGACCGCTTATTGGCTACTGGCCGCGCAGCGCAACACGCGCATCCTCGGCGTCTTCACCCGGCTCTGGAAGCGCGATGGCAAGGTTCATTATACGAGCTTCCAGCCACGCATGTGGGGTTTGCTTGAGCGCGATCTTGCCTGTCCGGCGCTGGCCGGCGTGAAAGCCTGGTTCGACATGAACGTGCCGGCCGAAAAGCGCGCCGACATCTGGAAAGGGCCGCTCCCCGTATGAGCCGACAAAGGAAGCCATTGGCGCTCCGGCCCGATCCCGGTCGAGCGGTCCCGGGCACCGCAATGGTCATGGCCGCGGGTCTCGGCAAGCGCATGCGCCCGCTTACCGCGACCCGGCCGAAACCGCTGATCGAGGTCGCCGGCAAGCCGCTCATCGATCATGTCCTCGACAGACTGCAGGCGGCAGGCGTGACGAAGGCGGTGGTGAATGTCCACTATCTTCCGGACGCGATCGAAGCGCATCTTAAGAATCATGCAAAAAGCATTGAATTCATTGTTTCAGATGAACGTGCGAGACTGCTGGAAACCGGCGGCGGAATTGCCAAGGCATTGCCGCTGATCGACGCCGATCCGTTCATTGCCGTCAACGCGGACAATCTTTGGGTCGATGGCCCGGTCGACGCGCTGAAGCTGCTCGCGTCCGGCTGGGACGACGAGCGGATGGATGCGCTGCTGCTGCTTGTCCCGTTGGCCCAGGCGAACTGCCATCAGGGGCGCGGCGATTTCCGCATGAGCGCGACAGGTGCGCTCACCCGCCGCAAGCCGCGCAGCGTCGCCCCCTTCGTTTTCACCGGCATTCAGCTGGTCTCGAAGCGCCTGTTCGCCGGCGAGCTGCCCGAAGGGCCGTTTTCGACCAACCTTTTGTGGGACCGCGCGATCGAATCGGGCCGCCTCTTCGGCGCCCGCCACCAAGGGCTCTGGTTCGACGTCGGCCGTCCCGAATGCGTCAAGCTCGCTGAGGATATCCTGCGCGGAGGATAGGACGTCGGAATTGGACCTTGGGTCTCCGATGCGTGGAAAGCCGCCCCGCGCTGCATGGACGACTTCGGCGCGAAGGCGGGCTTCTTCCCGTCCCCTGCGCGGCTGCAATCTTCCCGTGGCCAAGTGCATGTTGCACACTTCGTGAATTTCGTGAACTTCGGCGGCGCGACATGACTCCCGCTGTCTTCACCATCCCTGCGCACCGCGCCTTCGCCGACGCGCTGGCGGCCGGATTGATCGCGCGGTTCGGCAAGGAGGCTACAGGGCTGGCCCGCGGCCTTCTGCTGGTGCCGAACAATCGCGCCGCGCGGGCGATCCAGGACGCTTTTGTCCGTCGCTCGGGTGGCGGGCTGTTGCTGCCCCGGCTGGTCCCGATCGGGGACCCGGAGCTGGACGAGCGCCTGGGCGCAGCGTTGGAGCCGATCGGCGAGGGGGAGGCGATCCCGCCCGCCGTCGATCCTCTGGAGCGTCAATTGCTGCTCGCGAGGCTGATCGCGAAGGCGCGCGGCGTCGGCGCGGCCGAAGCGCTCCGGCTGGCCGCCGATCTCGGCCGCACACTCGATCAATTGCTGGTGGAGGAGGTGCCTCCGGCGCGGCTCTCGAGCTTCGCCGAGGACATCGCCGAACTCGCCCGCCATTGGCACAAGTCGCTCGATCAGCTGCAGCTGATCGTCGGCGAGTGGCCGGCAGCGCTGGCGGCGAAAGGGAAGATCGACCTCGCCGAGCGCCGCAACCGGCTGCTCGAAGCGACCGCCAGGCGCTGGCGCGCGGCGCCGCCGCCGGGCTTCGTCTGCGCTGCCGGCATCACAACCAGTGCGCCGGCCGTGGCACGGCTGCTGAAGACGGTGGCGAACCTGCCTGAAGGCATGGTCGTGCTGCCGGCGCTCGATCTTGCGATGGAGGAGGCGGAATGGATCGCTCTCGGCCCGCACGATGCCGATCCCGCGACCGGCTATCGCCCGCCGTCGATCGAGACCCATCCGCAATACCACCTAAAGATGCTGCTCGACCGCATGGGCGTGGCGCGCGGCGAGGTGGAGCGCTGGCGCCGTGGCGGCGGCCGCGACGCGCCGGCAGCCCGCGGCCACGCTATCGGCCATGCAATGACGCCGCCCAAATTCACCGCCAGCTGGGAAAAGCTGCCGCCGCGCGAACGGCGGCTTCCCGGCGTCCGGGCGTTGGAGCTCGCCGATCCGACCGAGGAGGCGCAGGCGATCGCGATCGCCTTGCGCGAGGCGCTGGAGGAGCCGGGTCGCACCGCCGCCCTCGTCACCCCCGATCGCGGTCTCGCGCGGCGCGTTTCGGCGCACCTGAAGCGGTGGGACATCGTCGCCGACGACAGCGCCGGACGGCCGCTCGCCGAGACGCTGCCGGGGACAATGCTGATCGCGCTCGCCCATGTGGCGGCGGAACGGTTCGCGCCGGTACCGCTGCTCGCCCTGCTCAAGCATCCGCTAGTCCGGGCCGGCGACGCCCGGCTCGATTGGCTCGACGGTGTTCGTCGCCTCGATCTCGCCTTGCGCGGGCCGCGCCCCGCCGCCGGGCTCGACGGCATATCCCTGCACTTGGGCGGCGGCGAGAGCCGCGACGCCAAGATTCGCGCGGCGGCGCTGCCCTGGTGGCAGACCGCCGAACCATTGCTGCGGCCGCTGGAAGAAGCGTACGTTCCGGGTGCCGGGCTGCCGCACCTTCTCGCCGCCGTTCGGGAGGCCGCCGAGCGACTGGCCGGCGACGGCGTGTGGAGCGGCCCGGCGGGCCGCGCCGCGTCCGACCTCTTCAGCCGCCTCGAAGCGGCGGGCGCGGAAGGGCCGGAGCGGGTCGATCCGGCGGAGCTGCCGGCGCTGCTCGAACAGCTGCTCGTCGGGATTGCGGTACGCCCGCCTTACGGTCAGCATCCGCGCCTGTTCATCTGGGGCCTGCTCGAAGCGCGGCTGCAGCGCGCCGACCTGATGGTGCTCGGTGGCCTCAACGAAGGCGTCTGGCCGTCGCTGCCGCAGCCCGATCCCTGGCTCGCGCCGCGGCTGCGCGCCGATCTCGGCCTGCCGTCGCTGGAGCGACGGATCGGCCTTGCCGCCCATGATTTCGCCAGCGCGCTCGGTGCGCCGCAGGTGCTGATCACCCGGGCGCGCCGGGACGCCCGATCGCCGACCATCGCTTCGCGGTTCTGGCTTCGGCTGGAGGCAATGACCGGCGGCCTGACCCGATCGCCGCGGCTTGCAGCCTGGGCGCGTGACATCGATCGGCCGGACGGCCCGCCCCAGCCGGTCGAGCGGCCCGCGCCGTCGCCCGACCGGCGCCCGGATTCCCTGTCGGTGACGGAAGTGGACCGGCTGAAGGCCGACCCCTTCGCCTTCTACGCCCGTCG
>JBFWUJ010000010.1:0-6171 GCA_050247295.1 Sphingomonas sp.
ACGCCGCCCGCGACAGCGCAGCGAACCGAAGGGCGCAGCGACGCGCAGCTCTATTTCGATGCGGAGCGCAGATTGCAGCGGGCCGAGGATGAGGCCACCTGCGCCTGGTATCCAACCATCCTGCACCGGATCATCAACCTGCGAACGGATCTTCGCCGTCTCGAACGGTTCGCGGATCGCAACGGCGCCTTGCGCCGGCTGCAAAGGGCCGCGCCGGGCGCGGATCAGGAAGCCATCTGCTTCGGCGTGACCCCGCGGGAGATCACGCCCTGGCTGCAGTCCGCCAGGAGAGACACGGCCCTGCTCCAACAGCGGCTGCGGCGCGCAGGGCGGCAGGATCCGAATATGCGGCAGCCGGGCGAATGAGCCTGCCGGCTTTCCTCAAACCGGGTGTGCCGGGAAAGTCCGCTTTCCGTCCGTAGCGGCGGTTCGCGATCCTCGATCCTCCTCTTCACCATCTCGCAAAGATCGCCGGGTTACAGCCCGGCCATGGACCGGGTGGCGCTCATCATCCTCGCCCTCGTCGGCGTGAACTGTTGGACCGTCTTTCGGTTCTGGCAGGACAAGCAGCGGGCGGTGGCCGGTGGACGACGGATCGCCGAAGCCGATTTGCTCGGCCTCGCGCTGCTGGGCGGCTCGCCCGGCGCGCTTCTCGCGCGAAGGTGGTTCCGCCACAAGACACGCAAGGAGCCGTTCTCGACCCGGCTCCTGCTTATCGTCGCGGTTCAGCTGGGTAGCCTCATCTCGCTCACAATCCTCTGAGCTGGGGAGATATCCGCTGCTCGCCGGGGGCGGGGTGGATCCGATCGACACGGCGCCGTCGCGGTTTTGCGGGCTGCGCGACCCGATCGGGCGACAATTCGTCTTGCGCCCTGGCGGATGGGGTGGGATTCGAACCCACGGACGGCTTGCGCCGTCGCTGGTTTTCAAGACCAGTGCCTTAAACCACTCGGCCACCCATCCGGCGAACCGGCTTTTGGCGGATCGGCGGGGAGGAGGAAAGGGGTCAGCTTGCCTCCATCGCAGCGCCACGGCGGAACCCTGGGGGTGCATCCGTCGCGCCACCGACTCGCCGCGTCGCAACCGGAACGAAAAACCGCGGGCGAGGCGGTTTCGCCCGCCGCTCCGCCATGCCATAGGCTGCGGTCATGCAGATGATCCGTATCGCCATGGCCGGCCTGTCGCTGGCCTTCGCCGCCGCCCCCGCAATCGCCCAAACCGGCGTCAGCGAGGCCGGCTTCCAAGCCTATCTGCCGGTGCTGCGCGCCGAGGCACGGCGCGCCGGGATCAGCCAGGCGACGATCGACCGGGTGTTTCCGACGCTGACCTTCTCGTCGCGGACGATCTCGCTGGACCGCTCGCAGCCGGGCGGCACGCCCGGCGGGGCGCGCTCCAACCCCAATCCGCCTTATGCGCCCTATCGCGCCCGCCACATCACCCAGGCGCTGATCGACCGCGGCCGATCGCGCTACGCCGCCAACGCCGCCCGCCTGAACGAGATCGGCCGCCGCTACGGGGTGCCGCCGGCGATCGTGATCGCGATCTGGGGCAAGGAGACCGGCTATGGCACGATCATGGGCAATTTCGATCTGCTGAACAGCCTCGCCAGCCTCGCTTATGAGGGGCGGCGGCGGGCGTTGTTCACCGGCGAGTTCGTGGCGACGCTGCAGATGCTGGACCGCGGCTTCCCGCGTTCGACCCTGCAGGGGAGCTGGGCCGGGGCGACCGGCCATCCCCAGTTCCTGCCTTCGGTCTATATCCGGCTCGCGGTCGACGGCGACGGGGACGGCCGGGCCGATATCTGGCGCAACCATGTCGACGCGCTCGCATCGATCGCCAATTACCTGCGCGACGCCGGCTGGCAGCCCGGCATTCCATGGGGCGTGCCGGTGCGGGTGCCGGACGGGTTCAACCGGGCGGCGGTCGCCAATCCGGTGCCGGCGCCGCGCTGCGCGCCGGTCTTCGCCCGCCACAGCCGGATGCTCCCGATCCGCGAATGGCGCAGGCTGGGCATCGTCGCCTTCGGATCGATCCCGGACGATACCCCGGCCTCGCTGATCGAGCCGGACGGGCCGGGGCGGACGGCTTATCTGACGACCCAGAATTACCGCGCGATCCTCGATTACAATTGCTCGAACTTCTACGCGCTGACGATCGGCCTGCTCGCCAACGCGATCGGCCGTTAAAAAGGGAGCCAGATGAACCGCCAGCCGATCCTCGCCGCCCTCCTGCTGGGCATTGCGAGCCTGCCCGTCGCGGCGCAGGCGCAGGCGCCGGCCTTCGAGACGCCGGCGCCGATCGCCTTCATGATCGACCTTTCGTCCGGCGCCGTGCTGTTCGCGCGCGACGCCGACCGGCGCATCCCGCCGGCATCGATGGCGAAGATGATGACCACCCATATCGCCTTCGACATGATCGCCCGGCGAGAGCTGGACCCGAACCGGATGTGCACCGTGCGGCCGGAGACCTGGCAGCGCTGGCACGGGCCGGCGGCCGGATCGACGATGTTCCTGTCGCCGAACGAGCAGGTGAGCGTCAGCAACCTGCTGCACGGCATCGTCACCCTGTCCGGAAACGACGCGACGGTGGTGCTGGCCGAATGCATCGCCGGCACCGAGGCGGCGTTCGTCCAGCTGATGAACCGCAAGTCGCGCGAGCTTGGCCTAACCGGCTCCAACTGGGGCAATCCGGTCGGCTGGCCGGACGGCGGGGTGACCTTTACCACGGCGCGCGATCTCGCCCGGGTCGCGGTTTCGACGATCCGCCGCTTTCCGCAGCTCTATCGCCAATATTACGGGATGCGGGAGTTCACCTGGGGCCGGACGATGGGCTCCAACCGGGCGATCACCCAGGGCAACCGCAACCCCCTGCTCGGCCAGGTGCCCGGCGCCGACGGGCTGAAGACCGGCCATACCGCCGAGGCGGGCTACGGCTTCACCGGATCGGCGGAGCAGAACGGGCGGCGGATCGTGATGGTCGTCGCCGGCCTCAGCAGCTTCAACCAGCGGGCCGCGGAATCGGTGCGCTTCATGCAGTGGGGCTTCAATGCCTGGCAGTCGCGGCCGCTGCTGACCCGCAACGAACGGATCGGCGAGGCGCAGGTGCAGGGCGGCGATGCCAGCGCCGTCGGGCTGGTGGCGCCGCGGGCGCTGGCCGTCACCTATCCGCAGGGCATGGGGCAGAATATCCGGGCCCGGATCGTCTATCAGGGGCCGATCGCGGCGCCGATCGCGCAGGGCCAGCATATCGCGAACCTGATCGTCGAGACCGGCAACGGGCCGCCGCAGACAACGCCGCTGGTGGCCGAGAATGCAGTCGGCGAGGCCGGCTTCTTCCGCCGGGTCTGGACCGGGCTGCTGGGCCTCGTCGGGCTGGCGTGACCGGCCGGTTCATCACCCTCGAAGGCGGTGAGGGGGTCGGCAAATCGACCCAGGCGCGGGCGCTGGCCGAAGCGCTGCGAGGGCGCGGGGTTGACGTGGTGATCACTCGCGAGCCGGGCGGGACGCCGGGAGCGGAGGCGATCCGCAAGCTGTTGCTCGATGGTGCCGAGGATCGCTGGAGCGCCGAGGCCGAAGCGCTCCTGTTCGCAGCCGCACGTACGGATCATGTCGACAAGCTGATCCGGCCGGCACTCCATGAAGGAAAATGGGTGCTGTCAGACCGGTTCATCGACAGCTCGCTGGCCTATCAGGGCGGAGCTGGCGAATTGGGCATAGAGGCCGTCCGATATATCAATGCCTTCGGGATCAACGAGTGGTTTCCGGACCGCACGCTGGTGCTGACCCTTGAGGAGGGCCTGGGGCGCGCCCTGGAGCGCGACGCCGGCGGGAGTGACCGGATCGGCAAGCGTTCGATCGACTATCACCGGGCGGTCGATGCGGCATTCAGAACGATTGCCGCGGAAGAGCCGGAGCGAGTGCGGCTGGTGGATGCATCCGGCAAGCCGGAAGAGGTGACCGCACGCCTGCTCGCGGCGTTGGCGGACCTGCTGCCTTGATGCCGCTCTTCGGCCACGCGGCGGCGATCGCCTCTTTCCGCGCCGCGCTCGACGCGGGCAAGCTGCCGCACGCCTGGCTGATCGCCGGCCCCGAAGGGATCGGCAAGGCGACGTTCGCCGACAAGGCGGCGCTCCGGGTGCTCGCCGAAGGGGCCGGGCCGCCGGTCAGCGATGCCGGCCTCGACGTGCCCGCCGGCCACCCGATCGCGGCCCTGTTCGCCGCCGGCAGCCACCCGGACCTGATGCGGCTCGAGCGCCTGCCGGCCGACAATGCGGCCGGTATCGCCCGCAGCATCACCGTCGACCAGGTGCGCGGCCTGCACCGGCTGTTCGACACCACCCCATCGCTTTCCCGCTGGCGGGTCGTGATTGTCGATTCAGCCGACGACCTGGAGGGGCGAGGGGCGCCCAATGCATTGCTGAAGATGCTGGAGGAGCCGCCGCCGAACAGCCTGTTCCTGCTGGTCAGCCATTATCCGGACCGGCTGCTGCCGACGATCCGGTCGCGCTGCCGGCTGCTGCGGCTGAAGCCGCTGCCGGATGACGTCATGACGTCGGCGCTGCGCGTTCTCGCACCGGAAGCGGGCGAGGCGGAGATCGCGGCGATGCTGCGATCCGCGGCCGGCGCACCGGGGCGGGCGCTGGCGCAGCGCGGGCTGGACCTCGACAGGCTGGACGCGGCGATGGACGAGCTGGTGCGGATGGGCGATCCGACCAATGCCCGCCGCTCGGCGCTGGCCCAGGCGCTGTCGCTGAAGGCGGCGCAGCCGCGCTACGAAGCCTTCCTTTCCCGCGCCCCGGCCCGGATCGCCACCGAGGCGCGCGGCCGGCAGGGCCCCGCCTTGGCCGAGGCGATCGCCTTGTGGGAACGGGCGGTGGCGCTGTCCGGAGCGGCGCGGCGGCTGTCGCTGGACGGCCCCAGCACCGTGTTCGAACTGGCCGGAATGCTGGCCGCGCTGGCCCCGGAGCAGCGCCAGCGCGCCGCCTGACTCCTCCCCTTCGACGGGGGAAGGGCTTTATCGCCACGCGATTGGCGGCTACCGGCGCCCGATGGCCACGCCATTCTATATCACCACCGCCATTTCCTATCCCAATGGCCGCCCGCATATCGGCCATGCCTATGAGGCGATCGCGACCGATGCGATCGCCCGGTTCCAGCGGCTGCGCGGCCGCGACGTCTTCTTCCTGACCGGCACCGACGAACATGGGCTGAAAATGGCCCAGGCGGCGCGCGAGCGGGGCATCGCGCCGGCGGCATTCGCCGAAGAGATGTCATCTACTTTCAGGGCGATGGATGAAAAACTTGATATTTCATTCGATCGCTTCATCCGCACGACGGAGCCCGCCCATCACAAGGCGAGCCAGGCGATCTGGCAGGCGATGGCGGCGCGGGGCGACATCTATCTCGGCCGCTACGAGGGTTGGTATTCGGTCCGCGACGAGGCCTATTATGGCGAGGAGGAGCTGATCGTCGCCGACAGCGGCGAGAAGCTGTCGCCGCAGGGCACGCTGGTCGAATGGACAGTCGAGGAGAGCTGGTTCTTCCGGCTTTCCGCCTATCAAGCCAGGCTGCTCGCGCATTACGAGGCGCATCCGGATTTCATCCGCCCCGAAAGCCGGCGCAACGAGGTGAAACGCTTCGTCGAGGGCGGGCTGACCGACCTGTCGATCTCCCGCGCCAGCTTCGACTGGGGCGTCAAGGTGCCGGGCGACGAGCGGCACGTCATGTATGTCTGGCTCGACGCGCTGACCAATTACATCACCGGCATCGGCTATCCGGACGGCGGCGAGGCGTGGGAGAAATACTGGCCGGCCGACCTCCATGTCATCGGCAAGGACGTGGTCCGTTTCCATGCCGTCTACTGGCCCGCCTTCCTGATGTCGGCCGGAATCGCGCTGCCGAAGCAGGTGTTCGGCCACGGCTTCCTGCTGTCGCGCGGCGAGAAGATGTCGAAATCCCTCGGCAATGTCGTCGATCCGATCGCGCTGGCCGATGCCTTCGGGGTCGATCAGCTGCGCTATTTCCTGCTGCGCGAGGTGACGTTCGGCCAGGACGGCAGCTATAGCGCGGAGGCGATCGTCACCAAGGTCAATGCCGATCTCGCGAACAGCTTCGGCAACCTCGCCCAGAGGACTTTGTCTTTCATTGCAAAGAATTGCGATGGCATCCTGCC
>JBFWUJ010000010.1:6271-26874 GCA_050247295.1 Sphingomonas sp.
CCGGCCGGCGATCCGGGCCTTGCCGCGATGAGCCCCTATCGGCGGCGCGAATATGAGCGCGGCTGGCGCGACTGCACGACCGGCAATTTCGATCGCGAGCGGCAGGGCGAATCCTATCGCATCGGCTGCATGGCGGCCGAGGAGGCGCGGGAGCGCCGCCGCCGCTGACGGGGTGACGCTGGGCCGGCCAATCGCTACATGCGCCGGCATGTTCATCGATAGTCACTGCCACCTGAATTACAAAGGCCTGATCGAGGACCAGCAGGGCGTCCTCACCCGCGCCCGGGCCGCCGGCGTGACCGCCTTCCTGAACATCTCCACCAGGGCCAGCGAGTGGGACGAGGTGATCGGCCTGGCCGAGGCGGAACATGACGTCATGGCGTCGGTCGGCATCCATCCGCACGAGGCGGACGTCCACCCGGACGTGGAGACCGAGACGCTGGTCGCGCGCGCCGCGCATCCCCGGGTGATCGGAATCGGCGAAACCGGCCTCGATTATTATTACGACCGCTCCGACCGGGAGCGGCAGCGGCAGAGCTTCCGCGCGCATATCGCGGCGGCGCGGGAGACACAGCTGCCGCTGATCGTCCACACCCGCGATGCCGAGGATGACACCCATGAGATCCTCGCCGACGAGATGGGGAAGGGGCGCTATCCGGCGCTGATCCACTGCTTCACCGCCAGCCAGGACTTCGCCGACAAGGTGCTGGCGCTCGGCCTCACCGTCTCGATCTCCGGCATCGTCACCTTCAAGAATGCCACGGCATTGCAGCATGTGGCGCGGAAAATCCCGGCGGACCGGCTGCTGATCGAGACGGACTCACCCTTCCTTGCCCCGGTCCCGCACCGCGGCCGGACCTGTGAGCCGGCCTTTGTCGCCGACACCGCGCGCTTCCTCGCCGGGCTGCGCGGCGAGAGCGTGGAGCAGCTGGCGGCGGCGACCAGCGCCAATTTCCGCGCCCTGTTCACGAAAGCGGCGGCATGAAGGTCCGCATCCTGGGCTGCGGCACGTCGGCCGGCGTGCCGCGGGTGGGGGACGATTGGGGCGATTGCGACCGGGCCGAGCCGAAGAACCGGCGGCGGCGGGCCTCGATCATGGTCGAACATGGCGACGCCCGCATCCTCGTCGACACCAGCCCGGATTTGCGCGAACAACTGCTCGACGCGCGGGTGAAGGATGTCGAGGCGGTCCTGTGGACCCACGACCATGCCGACCATTGCCACGGGATCGACGACCTGCGGCAGCTCTACCATGCCCGCCGCCGGCCCGTCATGGGCTATGCGCGGACGGATGCGCTGGCCCTGCTCAAGCATCGCTTCGCTTATGCATTTGAGGGCGGAAAAGGTTATCCACCAGTTGTTTATGGTGATATATTACCAGACCATATCAATCTTGGCGGCATATCTGTGCGGACGGTGGACCAGCCGCATGGCGACATCACCAGCGCCGGCCTGCGGTTCGATGCCGGCGGCCGGGCGATCGGCTATTCGACCGACTTTCACGAGCTGACCGACGCGATGGCGCTGCTGTTCACCGGGCTCGATCTGTGGGTGGTGGACGCGCTGCGCCGCAAGCCGCACCCGACGCACAGCCATCTCGAGGACACGCTGAAATGGATCCGCGAGCTCCGGCCGGGAAGGGCGGTGCTCACCCATATGGACAGCTCGATGGACTATGCGACGCTGGCGGCCGAACTGCCGGCCGGGGTGGAGCCGGGCTATGACGGGCTGGAGGTGATTCTGTGAGTGGTGGCGATCAGGCGCTGAGCTTCGTCTATCTGGTCCTGATCCTGGTGATGGTGGTCAGCAGCCTGCTCGTCCGGCGGCTGCCGCTCGGTCACACGCTGAAGCTGATGCTGGCCTGGATCCTGATCTTCGCGGCCGTGTTCGCCATCTTCGCGCTTCGCAACGATTTCATGGCGTTGGGCCGGCGGCTGATCGGCGAGGCGACGGGTACGGCCGGCCAGGAAACGCGCGGCGAGACGCTGCGCATCCGTCGTTCGGACGACGGCCATTTCTGGGTCGATGCCGAAGTGAACGGCCGGCCGGTGCGCTTCATGATCGATAGCGGCGCCACCGTGACGACCTTGGCGGCCTCGGCGGCCGCCAGCGCCGGCGTGGAGCGCGCCGGCGGCTTCGGCGTCATGGTCGACACCGCCAATGGCACCGTCGTGATGGACCGCGGCCGGATCGATCGGCTGCGGCTCGGGCCGATCCAGCGCGAGAGCGTGGCGATCCACATCGCGCCCAACAGCATGGTCAACGTGATCGGGATGAATTTCCTTTCCGGGCTGAGCGGCTGGAGCGTCGAGGGAGACACGCTCGTGCTGCGGCCGTGAGCGGGGAGCCCCTCAGGTGCCCTTTCTCACACTTCTATATTTTACATAATGTATATTATCGGACTTTGTGATGACTGAAGAAGAGGGGTCCCCCGCTCGCCCGGCCGCCGGCGAAACGCCGCCGATCGAGCGGCTGCTGGCGATCATGGCGCGGCTGCGCGATCCGAAAACCGGCTGCGAATGGGACAGCGTGCAAACCTTCGCGACGATCGCCCCCTACACGATCGAGGAAGCCTATGAGGTGGCGGACGCCTGCGCCCGCGGCGATCTGGCGGATCTGAAGGACGAGCTCGGCGACCTGTTGCTCCAGGTCGTGTTCCACGCCCGGATGGCCGAGGAAGCCGGCGCGTTCGATTTCGATGCGGTCGCCGGCGCCATCGCCGACAAGATGGAGCGCCGCCATCCGCATCTGTTCGGTCACGCCGCCGAGGGCGGCCATCACCTCTGGGAACAGATCAAGGCCGAGGAGCGGGGCGAGAAGGGGCATGAAAGCGCGCTGGACGGGGTCGCCCTCGCCCTCCCCGCCTTGCTCAGGGCCGAAAAGCTGCAGAAGCGCGCCGCCCGCACCGGCTTCGACTGGCCCGATCCATCGGGCGCGCGGGCGAAGATCGATGAGGAACTGGCCGAAGTCGAGGCGGCGGCGGCGGACGAGCGGGCCGGAGAGATTGGCGACCTGCTGTTCGCGGTGGTCAACTGGGCCCGGAAGCTCGACATCGATCCGGAAGCGGCGCTGCGGGCCGCCAATGCGAAGTTCGAGCGGCGGTTCCGGGCGATGGAGACCGAGGCCGGCGACGGCTTTGCCGCACTGGACCTGGATGCGCAGGAAGCGCTCTGGCAGCGGGTGAAATCGAAGGCGGGCTAGGCCGCCTGCTTACCCCTGGCGGACCCGCGTTTCGAAGCGTTCGAAATCCTTCGGCGCCATCCGGACCGCATAGACCGCCCGCTCGCCGTCGACGACCCGTTCCAGCACCTCGCCGTGCCGGTGCAGCCATGCCGCGCCGGCGCCGTCGCTGGCGGCAAGGGTAATGGTGTAAAGCCGGTGGCCGCTGGTGAGGCGCGCGGCGATCGCGGCCTGGAGAGCGCCCACCCCTTCCCCGCTGAGCGCCGAGAGCGGAACCACGTCTTCGCGTCGGGCCGCCTCGGCGAGGAGGGCGTCGCGGTCAAAGCTTGAGGACTCGCCATCGCCATGCCCGGCCGAAGCGCGTCCATCGGGATGCTGCGCCGCCGGCTCCCGATCTCCCTCTCGATGATCAGAACCATGTATAACCAATTGATTTGAAAGAAGATCGATCTTGTTCCAGGCTTCGATCCGTGGCGTCGCCTCGCTGACGCCGATGTCGGTCAGCACCGCCTCCACATCGGCCCGCTGCGCCTCGCTGTCGGGATGGGCGACGTCGCGGACGTGAATCAGCAGATCGGCGGAAACCACCTCCTCCAGCGTCGCCTTGAACGCGGCGACAAGCTGGGTCGGCAGATCGGAGACGAAGCCGACCGTGTCCGACAGGATCGCCTTGTCGAGGCCGGGCAGACGGATCTGCCGCAGGGTCGGATCCAGCGTCGCGAACAGCAGGTCTTCCGCCATGACGTCACTTCCGGTCAGGCGATTGAAAAGAGTGGATTTTCCAGCATTGGTGTAGCCAACGAGGGCGATGATGGGCCAGGGCGCGCGCTGCCGCCTGCCGCGATGCAGGCCGCGCGTCCGGCTGACCTGATCGAGCTCCCGGCGCAGCCGCGCCATCCGGTCGCGGATCAAGCGCCGGTCGGCCTCGATCTGGGTCTCGCCGGGCCCGCCGAGGAAGCCGAAGCCGCCGCGCTGCCGTTCGAGGTGGGTCCAGCTGCGCACCAGCCGCCCGGCCTGATAATCGAGATGCGCCAGCTCCACCTGCAGCCGGCCTTCCGCCGTCGCCGCCCGCTCGCCGAAGATTTCCAGGATCAGGCCCGTGCGATCGATCACCTTGGCCCTGGTCTCGTCCTCCAGGTTCTTCTGCTGCACCGGACTGATCGCGGCATCGACGATCAGCAGCTCCGCCTCGGCCTGACGCACCGCGTCGGCGATCTTTTCAACCTGGCCCTTGCCGAACAGGGTGGCGGGGCGCGCCTGACGCAGGCGGAAGTGCAGCCGGTCCTCGACCACGACGCCGATCGCCTCGGCGAGGCCGGCCGCCTCGGCCAGCCGTGCGCCGGCATCGCGGCCCTCCCCGCCCAGATCGGGAAAGGCGACGACGGCGCGGGCGCCGCGCGCGAATTCATCGGCGCTGTCACGATCAAAGACGCTCAGGCGTCACCTTCCTCGCCTGCCCCGCCGCCCAGATCGATCGGCCCGTCCGGCTGCACCGTCGAGATCGCATGCTTGTAGACAAGCTGGCACAGGCCGTCGCGCTCGAGCAGCAGGCAGAACAGATCGAAGGCCGCGATATCACCCTGCAGCATCACCCCGTTGACCAGGAACATCGTCACCGCGCCGCCGGACTGCCGCGCGGCGACAAGAAACGTTTCCTGAAGCTGGGCCGACTTCGCCGCCTGGGCATTGGCCGCGAACGCCTCGCGGATACCCGCAAGATCGGCCGGCTGGGCCGGCATGATGGTGGAAATGGCGTGCTTGTAGACGAGCTGCGCCTGGCCGTCGCGGCGCAGCAGGACCGAGAAATTGTCGAACCAGGTGATCACCCCCTGCAGCTTGACGCCCTTCACCAGGAACATCGTCACCGGCGTCTTCGAGCGACGCAGGCTGTTCAGGAACATGTCCTGCAGGTTGTTGACGCCCTTGTCGGCCATTTTCTGTTCTCCTCGGCCCCGGGGGATGGCGGCACGAGATTATCAAAGCCGCGCGAGCGGCGCCACCGCGCTATTCGCTGTCGCCGCTGTTGCCGCGGGCATCGCCAAGCCCGAGCGCCTTCAGCTTCCGGTGCAGCGCCGAGCGCTCCATGCCGATGAACGTCGCGGTACGCGAGATGTTTCCGGAGAACCGGCGAATCTGGACCTTCAGATATTCGCGCTCGAACGTCTCGCGCGCCTCCCGCAGCGGAGTGCCCATGATCGCCTTGACCGCTTCGCTCGGGTTCAGCTGCGCCTGCTCGTTCAGGACTTCGGGCGGGAGCATGTCGATCTCGATACAGCCCACCCGTTCGCCGGGGGCGAGGATGATGGTCCGTTCGATGACGTTGCGCAGCTGGCGGACGTTGCCCGGCCAGTCATAGGCCTGCAGCGCCGCCATGCCGTCGTCCGAGATTTCCGGCGTTTCGAGCCGCTGGTCGACCGCGTAGCGGGCCGCGAAGTGACGGACCAGCGGCGGCACGTCCTCGCGCCGGTCGGACAGCGCCGGAAGGTGCACCGGCACAACGTTGAGCCGATAATAGAGATCCTCGCGGAACCGCCCCTGGGCGATCTCCTCGGACAAGGTGCGCGAGGTCGATGAGATGACCCGCATGTCGACCTTCACGACCCGCTGGCCGCCGACCCGCGTGAAGCTCTGATCGGTGAGGACGCGCAGGATTTTTCCCTGCGTCGAATGCGGCATGTCGGCGATCTCGTCGAGGAACAGGGTGCCCCCATGCGCCTGTTCGAGCAGGCCGGGCCGGGCCAGTTCGCCGCCCTCCTCCACCCCGAACAATTCCTCCTCGACCCGCTCCGGCGTCATCCGCGCCGCGGTGACGACGACGAACGGACCCTTGGCCCGCGGGCTCCAATTGTGGAGCAGCCGCGCCGCCACCTCCTTGCCGACGCCGGCCGGACCGGAGATCAGCACCCGGCTGCCGGTCCCGGCGACCCGCTTCAGGGTCGCCCGGACGTTGTTGATCGCCGCCGAGGTGCCGGTCAGCTCCGTCTCATGGCCGACCTGGGCCTTCAGCGCCTCATTCTCGCGCCGCAGCCGCTCCGTCTCCGTCGCCCGCGCGACGAGGTGGACGAGGTGTCCCGCCTCGAACGGCTTTTCGATGAAGTCCACCGCCCCCTGGCGGATCGCCGAGACGGCGGTATCCAGATTGCCGTGCCCGGAGATCATCAGCACCGGCAGCGTCGGATCGCGCTTCTTCATCTCCTCGAGCAATTGCAGGCCGTCCAGCTTCGATCCCTGCAGCCAGACATCGAGCAGCGCCAGCGACGGCCGGCGATCCGCCAGTGCCTGCAACGCCTCGGTGCTGTTGGCGGCGGTGCGGGTGGCGAAACCTTCGTCCTCCAGCACGCCGGCCACCAATTCCCTGATGTCCTGCTCGTCGTCGACGATGAGAATGTCCAAGGCCATAAGACTAACCGTTCGCTTCCTGGGTTTGCGCCGTACCGTCGGCCGCCAGCCGGCGGAGCGCCTCGATGTCGAAGACGAAGCGGACCAGCGAGCCGCCGCCCTTGGCGTCCTCGAACTCGATCTGGCCGAAATGATCCTCGACGATCTTCTTGACGATCGCGAGGCCGAGGCCGGTGCCCTTCGCCCGCGTCGTCATATATGGTTCGGTAAGGCGGCGGCGATCGGCCGGCAGGCCGATGCCGCTGTCGGCGACCTCGATCCGCAATCGTCCCTCCGCTTCGCTTATGGCGACCGCGATCCGGTCCGCCCGCGCCGTCTCGCCGCTCTCCTCGCGGCCCTGCTGGATCGCCTCGACGCCGTTCTTGATCACATTGGTCACCGCCTGGCCGAGCAGCCGGCGATCGCAGACCAGCAACGGGCCCGGGTCCGGCGCCTCCAGGCTGAAGGCGATCTCCGGATGCGCGACCTCGTGCAGGAAAATCGCCTGGCGGACGATCTCGTTCACCGGTTCCTCGTTGAACGTCGGTTTCGGCATCCGGGCGAAAGACGAGAATTCGTCGACCATCCGCCGCAAGTCGCCGACCTGGCGGACGATGGTCCCGGTCAGCCGCTCGAAGGTGGCGGGATCGGAGCCGACCTCGCCGGCATAGCGCCGCTGCAACCGCTCGGCGGCGAGCTGGATCGGAGTCAGCGGATTCTTGATCTCGTGCGCGATCCGGCGGGCGACGTCGGACCAGGCGGCGCGGCGCTGATCGATCAACTGTTCGGTGATGTCGTCGAACGTCAGGACGTGCCCGCCCTCCACCTTCACCGTCTTCACCGCCAGCGTTCGCGGCTCGCCGGCACCGGCGATCTGGACCACGTCCTCGCGCTCCTCGGCAGCGAGCTGGCGGTCCAGCTCGGGCGCGAGATCCTTCAGCTTCTGCCCCACCGGACTGGTGCCGCTGGTCTTCAGCAGCGCCTCGGCCGAGCTGTTGATCAGCCGCACGACATGATCGTCATCGACCGAGATCACCCCGGCGGTGACCCCCGACAGCACCGCCTCGATGAAGGCGGTGCGGCTTTCCAGCTGGTCATTCGCGGCGACCAGATCGCCGGTCTGCTCCTCCAGCCGCCGGGTCATCCGGTTGAAGGCGTTGCTGAGCGTCCCGACCTCGTCCCGCTCCTCGGATACCGGCACCCGGACGGACAGGTCGCCCGCCGTCACCCGGCGCGCCGCGTCGACCAGCCGGCCGACCGGCTGCACCAGCCGATCGGCAAGCCGCAGCGCGATCCAGATGGCGAAGGCGACGATCAGCAGCGACAGGCCGAACAGGGCCGCGTTGAACCGCAATTGCAGGTCGCGCGACCGATTGATCAGCGTTTCATAATCGTTGAGCACCGCGGCGCCGCGGCTGAGCTGGGCAGCGAGCTCCGGCTCGAACACCCGCGACGTGTAGAGATAGGTGCCCTCGCCATAAGGAAGCAGAGTCAGCGCCTCGAACCGGTCGTTGCGGACCATGATCATCGGCCGCTCGGCGGTCACCTGGGCGATCATCTGCAGGGTGACGACGCTCTCGGGCGCCCGGTCGTAGGGATTGACCAGGGCCAGCGTCTGGATCGAGCGGTTCGCGGCCAGCCGGAAAATGAACGCCTCTGAGAGGTTGCGGACATAGATTTGCCGTCCGAACCCTTCCGCGAACGCAGGGCTGTCGATCGGCGCCTCGCGCAGGTAGCCGGCGAGGTCGCCGCTCATCGCCACCGCCTCCAGGCCGACCCGCTCGGCCTCGCGGCTGTAATTCTCCCGCGCCACGCTGGCCGCGTTTTCGAGCATCCCGCGGGCCCGGTCCGAGAACCAGAATTCGACGCCATATTGGAACAGCAGGGAGGCGAAGATCACGACCAGCACCGTCGGCACGCTGGCGATGACGGAGAAGATCGCGACCAGCCGGACCGGCAGCCGGCTCTTCAGCCCGAGCGCGGTCTGCGCGGCGCGGCGCCGCGCCAGCCGTCGCGCCAGCAGCACCATCAGCGCCATGGCCGGCACCAGATTGGCGACCAGCAGGGTCGCCGCGAGCGCCGGGGTCAGCGCCGTTCCGCGGGTGAAGAACCAGATGCTGACCGCCGCCGTGAGGATCAGCAGCAGCACCGCGCCGACCTCGATCACCGGCATGAAACCGGTGCGCCGGCGCAACACCGCGAGGCGCCGGCGCCAGCGCGGTAGGCGGACGGCAGGAACGATGAGTGTCTCGGCGGTCACATTGCGGCCCTAGCACAACAATGTGGCCCAAAGAACACAGCGATTGTGACGGTTCGCCGCAGCGGCGGCAGCACCGGTCGCTCAGGCCGCCGCCTTGCGCAGCCACGGGGCGTAGAAATCGGCCAGCATCGACGCCGCCCTGCGATGATCCGGCTCCTTGTTGAACAGGTTCCGGAACTCCGCCGATCCCGGCAAGCCCTTGGTGTACCAGCCGATATGCTTGCGGGCGCAATTGGCGCCGATCTGCGGGCCGTAAAGCTCGATCATCGCCGCATATTGCTCGCCGATCACCGCATATTGCTCGTCCAGCGACGGATCCGGCAGCCGCTCGCCGGTCTTCAGCCAATGCGCGACCTGCCGGAGCAGCCAGGGCCGGCCATAAGCGCCGCGGCCGATCATCACGCCGTCCGCGCCCGATTGATCGAGGGCGGCGTCGGCATCCTCGATCGAGCAGATGTCGCCATTGGCGATCACCGGCACGGAAACCGCCTGTTTCACCCGGGCGATGAAACGCCAGTCCGCCTCGCCCTTGTACATCTGGCAGCGGGTGCGGCCGTGGACGGTGATCATCCGGACCCCGAGATCCTCGGCGATGCGGGCCAGTTCAGGCGCGTTGAGACTGCCATGGTCCCAGCCCATCCGCATCTTCAGCGTCACCGGAACGCTGACAGCTTTCACTGTCGCATCAATGATTTCCCCGGCGAGCTTCAGATCGCGCATCAGGGCCGATCCGGCCTCGCCATTGACCACCTTCTTCACCGGGCAGCCCATGTTGATATCGATGATCGCGGCCCCGCGATCCTCGTTCAGCTTCGCCGCCTCCGCCATCTCGCGGGGAGAGCAGCCGGCGAGCTGCATCGACACCGGTTCCTCGCTCGGGTCCCAGACCATCTTCTGCAGCGACTGGCGGGTCTCGCGGATCGCCGCCTGGCTGGCGATCATCTCGCTGACCGTCAGGCCGGCGCCGTAGCGCTTGGCGATCCGCCGGAACGGCATGTCGCTGACGCCGGTCATCGGCGCCAGGATCACCGGCGTTTCGATCCTGACCGGACCGATCTGGATGGGCGCGAGGCGGCTCATGGGCCGCGCGAAATAAGGTGAAAGGCGCCGGCGGGCAAGCCGCGGCCCGTCAGGGCTCCGACATGCCGACCGGCGGCGGCGGCAGCCTGCCCCGCCGCCGCGCCGTGCATTGCGGCCTGATCTGCTCGACATAGGCGACATAGGCGCTGAGCGCATTCTCGCTCAGCGGCAGGGTCGGCGGCCGGGCTCCGGTCGGGGACAGGTCGGCGCTCACCTCGCCCTCGAGCGGCCCCTGCCCGTAGACGTCCACGCAGGTCGGCCGCGAACCCAGCCAGAAGCCGCCCAGCGTCTGCCCGGTGCTGTTCACCACGATGATGTACATGGCGTGGCTCGGCATGCCCCGGCGCACCAGCGCGGCGCGCATGTTCTCGACCTCGTAGCGCTGGGTGAACGGCCCGCCGAGGATTTGCAGGGTGAGGTTCGTGTAGCGAAGCGGGTCCGGCAGCAGCGCCATCCCGTCGGCCGGGCACGCGACGGTCGTCGGCGACGGCGTGCAGACGACAAGATAGGATGGCTCGAACTGGCCCAGATGGCTGCCGCTCGTCCAGGCGTAGGTCTGGCCATTTCCGGCCTGGGCGCCCGCCGGCGCGGCGGCCACGAACAGGCAGAGGGCCGGCAGCAAGCAGATACCGAGACACCGAAGCATGGACTCGCCTCCGCAGCCAAACGGGGTGAGAACGCCACCTGTACGCGCCTTCATCCTACGCGCCGCCCGGCGGCGGGGCAATGTCCAAGGCGGTGGAACCGCCGCGAGGGCGGCGCTAGAGCAGGGCCGTGACCTCGCCCCATGTCCTCGCCCTGATCGTCGCCGCGGGCAGCGGCAGCCGCGCGGGCGGCGATCTGCCTAAGCAATATCAGCCGCTGGGCGGCATCCCGGTGCTGCGGCGAACGGTGCTGGCCTTCCTCAATCACCCGCGGATCGATCGGGTTCGCGTGGTCATTCGCTTCGAGGATCTGGACCGCTACGCGTCCGCCGTGGACGGTCTCTCCATCGATGAGCCGATCATCGGCGGCGATACCCGCCAGGCCTCCGTCCACCGGGGCCTTGAGGGCGTCATGTCCGAGATCGCCGACGAGGATCGCCACGTCACCGTGCTCATTCACGATGCGGCGCGGCCGTTCGTTTCGGCGGCGCTGATCGATCGATGTCTCGACAAGGCCGATGCGCAGCGCTCGGCCGGCGCGGATGTGGCGGTGGTTCCCGCCCTGCCCGTCGTGGACAGCCTCAGACGAGGCACAGATAGGCTGACGGCGGAGATCGACCGCAAGAGCTTGCTGCGCGTCCAGACGCCCCAAGGATTCGACCTCGGTCGAATTCTGGAGATTCACCGCAAATGGGCCCGCGATGCCGGGCGCTTTACCGACGATTCCGCCATGGCCATGAGCGAGGGGCTGTCCGTCGAGACGGTCGCGGGCGACGAAGCGAACCTCAAGCTGACCACGATGGATGACTTCGCCCGCGCCGAAGCGATGCTGGCGTCAAGGCTTCAGCCGCGGACCGGCATCGGCTTTGACGTGCATGCCTTCGGGGCCGGCGATCATGTCTGGCTCGGCGGCATCCGTATCGGGCACGAGCGCGGCCTCGCCGGCCACAGCGACGCCGACGTGGCCCTCCATGCGCTGACCGATGCGTTGCTAGGCGCGATCGGGGCCGGCGACATCGGCGATCATTTCCCGCCCGGCGATCCGCGATGGCGGGGCGCGCCCTCCTCCCTCTTCCTCGACCATGCCCGCGGCCTGATCGACCGCATCGGCGGCCGGATCGTCCATTGCGACCTCACCTTGATCTGCGAGGCGCCCCGGATTGGCCCATATCGGGATCCGATGCGCGCCCGGATCGCCGATTTGTTGCAGCTGCCGCTGTCGAGGGTTAGCGTGAAGGCGACCACCACCGAGCGGCTGGGATTCACCGGTCGCGGCGAAGGCATCGCCGCGCAGGCGATCGCCACCGTCCTTGTTCCGGAGAGCGCATGAGCGCCGATACCACCCTGACCGCCGAGCTCGTGGACCTCGCTCGCCGGGTGATCGAGGCGAACCGCGCCGCCGGCCGGCGGATTGCCGTCGCCGAGAGCTGCACGGGCGGCCTCGTGGCCACCGCGCTGACCGAGATTCCGGGCAGCTCGGACGTCTTCGAGAGCGGGTTCGTGACTTATTCGAACGAGGCGAAGATGGCGGTGCTGGGCGTCGCTTCCGACGTCATCGAAACGTTCGGCTCGGTCTCGATCGCCTGCGCCTGGGCGATGGCGCAGGGGGCGATCGCCAAGAGCGAAGCCGATGCCGCGGTGGCGATCACCGGTATCGCCGGGCCAGGCGGCGGATCGGAGCTGAAGCCCGTCGGCACCGTCGTCTTCGCCTGCGCGGTGCGCGGATCGGATCAGGGCGACATGGTCGCCGACACCCGCTGCTTCGGCGATCTCGGCCGCGGCGGCATCCGCACTCAGGCGGCGTTGTGCGCGCTGGAGCTGCTGCTGCCCGACGACGCATAGAGCGCCGCCGCCCGCGCTTCGAACGCGCCGGTCATCCTGCGCAAGGCGCGGTCGAACATCCGTCCCGCCAGCGCCTCGAAAATCCGGTTCTTGAACGCGAAATCGACACAGAATTCGATCTCCGTGCCGCCTGCCGCCGGATGGAATTTCCAGTTGTTGTGGAGATATTTGAGCGGCCCATCGATATAGTCGATCTCGATCTCGCGCGGCCGATCCTTCCTGACCAGCGAGGCGAAAGTTTCCTTGAGCGCGCCGAAGCCGACGACCAGGTCGGCGACCATCTCGCTATCGCTGTCGGCCCGCACGCGGGTGGCCGCGACCCAGGGCAGGAATTCCTGGTAGCGGCCGACATCGGCGACCAGATCGAAAAGCTGCTCCGGCGAATAGGGAAGAAACCGGACTTCCTGGTGACAGGGCATTCAGGCCTTCGCGGGCGTTCCGGCGGCCAGCTTCGCCTCGCGGGCGGCGCGCATCTTCTGGAAATCGTCGCCGGCATGGTAGCTCGATCGGGTGAGCGGGCTGGCCGCGACCAGCAGGAAGCCCTTGGCGCGCGCGATCGCGGCATAGGCCTTGAACGCCTCCGGGGTGACGAACGCCTCCACCTTCGCATGGCGCGGCGTCGGCTGCAGATATTGGCCCATGGTCAGGAAATCGACGTCGGCGGAGCGCATGTCGTCCATCACCTGGTGGACCTCCAGCCGCTCCTCGCCCAGCCCGACCATGACCCCCGATTTCGTGAAAATCGATGGATCGTGCCGCTTGACGCTCTCGAGCAACCGCAGCGAGGCGTAATAGCGCGCCCCGGGCCGGATCGTCGGATAGAGCCGCGGCACCGTCTCCAGATTGTGATTGTAGACGTCCGGCCGGGCGGCGACGATCGACTCGACGGCGCTCTGCGCCTTGTTGCGAAAGTCGGGAGTCAGGATTTCGATCGTCGTGCGCGGCGTGTTGCGACGAAGCGCTTCGATCACCTTCACGAACTGGCTGGCCCCGCCGTCCGGCAGATCGTCCCGATCGACCGAGGTGACGACGATATGCTCGAGACCGAGCTCGGCCGCCGCGGTCGCGACATGCTCCGGCTCGAGCGGGTCGACCGCCCGCGGCATCCCCGTTTTCACGTTGCAGAAGGCGCAGGCCCGCGTGCAGGTGTCCCCCAGGATCATCACCGTGGCGTGCTTCTTGGTCCAGCATTCGCCGATATTCGGGCAGGCCGCCTCCTCGCAGACAGTGGCGAGGTTCAACCGTCGCATCAGCGCCTTGGTCTCGGCGAAGCCGACGCTGGTCGGCGCCTTCACCCGGATCCAGTCCGGCTTGCGCTGACGGGGCATGATCGCGGGATCGGCTTCGCTCATGGCGGCCAGATAGCGACGCGCGGCGCGACTTGCCACCCCTTCTCCGTCGCCCTAACGGCCGGCCATGACCCAGTTCAGCGACCTCATCGAAGGCTATCGCCGCTTCCGCGTCGATCATTGGAGCGAGGAGCGCGAGCGGTGGAGACAGCTGGCGACCGGCCAGCAGCCCAGGGTGATGGTGATCGCCTGTTCCGACAGCCGGGTCGATCCGGCGCAGATTTTCGACGCCAGGCCTGGCGAGATGTTCGTCGTCCGCAACGTCGCCAATCTCGTCCCGCCCTTCGAGCCCGACACCGGCTACCATGGCGTATCGGCGGCGCTGGAGTTCGCGGTGACCCAGCTCGAGGTCGGGGAGCTGGTGGTGATGGGGCACGGCTCCTGCGGCGGCTGCGCGGCGGCGCTAACCGGCCAGTTTCACGCCGCGGGCCAGGGCGAAGGCCATTTCATCGCGCATTGGACCGATATGCTCGCCGACGCCAGCGAGGCGATCCGGGCACGCCATCCGGCGCTCGATTCCACCGCGTTTCTCGAGATGGAGCATGCCGGCGTCCGCCTGTCGCTGCGCAACCTGCGCACCTTCCCCTGGGTGCGCGAACGCGAGGCGGACGGGCGGCTGAAGCTGCACGGCGCCTATTTCGCGATCGCCGACGGCATTCTCCACGTTCTCGACGAGACGAAGGGCGAATTCGCGCCGGTCTAGCGGGCCGGCGTCGCCCGGCGCGCGGTGATCAGCCGGATTCGCGGGCTGAGCATCTGGCCGCGCATCACCCCGACCCCTTCGGTGGGGGAGGTCGGCGACACCCAGATGCGGCGAACGACGTCCATCCCTTCGACGACGCGTCCGAAGGCGGCGAAACCGAGCTGGTCGCCGCCCGATAGCGGACCGGCGTCGAAACCGGGGACCGGGCCGACGGTGATGAAGAAATCGGCCTGGGCGCTGCCCGGCGCCAGTCGCGCCATGGAGATCGACCCGTCGACATGGGTAACGCCGGTCTGGCTGGTCGGCTCGTGGGCGATCGGCGGATGGAGCAGCCGCGAATCCCTGATCCCGCCCTGGATCAGGCCGCTATTCTCGCCCATCCGCATCGCCCGGTAGAATTCCGTCCCGTCCAGCTGCCGCTGATCCACATAGCGCAGGAAATTGGCTGCCGTGACCGGTGCCCGCTGCGTCTCCAGTTCGAGCACGATATTGCCCTCGCTGGTCTGGAGGATGACGCGTGTGGTCGCCGGCGGCTGCGCGAGCGCCGGCCAGCCAAGGAGGACGAGCAGGGCGATGAACAGTCGGCGGGTCATGAGGATCGGCTCCAAGCGGGTGCGCACTCAGGCTCGCGCGATACGGGAAACGGCCTTTCTGCAACAGCACCGATTTTTCCGTTCAGCCGGCGGAACAGGAAACGTTAATTTGCGTTAACTTCGCCTGTCATGCTCAGAGATTTGCCTGAAAACCCGCGCCATCATTCCTTGCCGGATCGCGAGGCCGAACGCTGCCGCCGGCTCGCCGAAGCGCTCACCGACAAGCGCACGGTGGATATCCTGCAGGAGCTGGCGCGGGACTATGATCGGCGCGCCGGCCGGGTGGCGGGCTGATCGCTGGCGGGCGGCTCCGCGAGCCTGTAGCGTCGCGGCATGACCGCCGCCGAACCGTCCTCGATCCAAATCGCGCCGCTGGCGCCGGACGATCGCCGCGAATGGGAGGCGCTCGCCCGCGGCTACAAGGCCTTTTACCGGGATCCGACGCCGGACGCTGTCTACGACGCCGTCTGGGATCGAGTGATGACGGGCGAACCGGTGCGCGGTCTTGGCGCCCGGCTGGACGGCAGGCTCCTTGGCATCGTCCATTTCCTGTTCCACGCCCATAGTTGGCACGGGGAGGTCTGCTATTTGCAGGATCTGTTCACTGCCCCGGAAGCCCGCGGACGGGGGATCGCCCGGGCGCTGATCCACGCGGTCGGCGAGACGGCGCGCGCACGCAAGGCGGCGGCGCTCTACTGGCTGACCAAGGATAGCAATGAAGGGGCGCGGCTGCTTTACGACAGGCTTGCCCGCAACAAGGGCTTCATCCGCTACGATTACCCGCTCTAGCGGGTCGCCGCGGTCTCCGCGACGATCGGGCCGCCGCCCTCCCCGCCCGATCCGGTCGCCGGCGCCGGCGTGCCGCGATGGACCCGGACGCCGCCGTCGATCCGGGTGCGCGGCATGCGCGGTGCGGCGGCGGCCAGGCGCGGCGGCGCCTCGACCGCGGCAGGCATGGGTCGCGCGCTACCGCCGCCGCGATGAATGGTGACGCCCATGACCGTCTCGACCGCCGGCCGCGGGCCGGGGTCCACCGCGGAAGCGGAAGCGATTGCAACCGGGCCGGCCGCCCTGCTTTCGAACACCGGCTGGCGGAAAGCCGTGGGATCGCCCCACCGGCCCGGCCAGCGGTAGAAGATATGGGCGCCGATGGTGATCGCGCGGGTCAGCGAGGGCGCCCACCAGGGCCGGATCGCGGTCGTATGATAATGGGTCGCGAGGCCAACCGCGCCATGAACGTAGCCGGCGAGCGCGGCGGCGGCGATCTGGCGGGCCATCTCCCAGCCGGCGCGGTTACGGATGCCGCGCTGCATCGATCCGTCGCAGGTGAAGCTGAACTGGCAGCCCGTGCGGCGACTGGAGCCCTGATAGACGACCCCGCAGACGGTGTTTGGCCAGGCCGGGTGGCGCGCCCGGTTGAGGACGACCTGGGCCACCGCCCGCTGGCCGTCGGGCGTTTCCGAGCGCGCCTCGTAATAGATGGCGGCGGTCAGGCATTCGAGCGAGTTGCCGCGCAGCGACTCCTCCCCGCCGGCGAACTGGAACGGTTGCGCCGACGCGCCCACCGATGTCGCCTCGACGATCTCGTCGCGGGTGGGCGCGGCAAGAACCTGGGCCAGCGGCGGCGCGCCCCAGTCGATCGGCCCTCGCGCTTCGGCGGCGCCATCGACATGCGCCGTCGCCTGCGGCACGCAGGAGGCGAGCAGGCTCATCGCGGCAATCAGTATCAGGCGGCCCGTCATCTCCGCCGACGTAGGGCCAAGGTCTTAGGGGATGGTTAACCAAGCCCGCGCCGCGCCCTTCCGAGAGCAGCGCCAAAAGGCCTGAAAAGCGCTAGCGCGTCAGCTTCCGATACGTCACCCTGTGCGGGCGTTCCGCCTCCGGGCCGAGCCGCCTGAGCTTGTCTTCCTCATAATCCTGGAAATTGCCCTCGAACCATTCGACATGGCTGTCGCCTTCGAAGGCCAGGATGTGGGTTGCCAGGCGATCGAGGAAGAAGCGGTCGTGGCTGATGATCACGGCGCAGCCGGCGAAATTCTCCAATGCCTCCTCCAGCGCGCGCAGCGTCTCGACGTCGAGATCGTTGGTCGGCTCGTCCAGCAGCAGCACATTGCCGCCCTCCTTCAGCATCTTGGCGAGGTGGACGCGGTTGCGTTCGCCGCCGGAGAGCTGGCCGACCTTCTTCTGCTGGTCGCCGCCCTTGAAGTTGAAGGCGCCGACATAGGCGCGGGTCCCGACCTCGTGCTTGCCGAAGCGGAAGATATCGAGGCCGTCCGAAACCTCCTCCCAGACATTCTTGTTCGGGCTGAGATGGTCTCGGGATTGATCGACATAGCCCAGATGAACGGTCGGCCCGATCTTGATTTCGCCTTCGTCCGGCTGTTCGGCGCCGGTGATCAGCTTGAACAGGGTCGTCTTGCCGGCGCCGTTGGGGCCGATGATGCCGACGATGCCGCCGGGCGGCAGCGAAAAGGTCAGATCGTCGAAGAGAAGCTTGTCGCCATAGGCCTTTGAAACGCCTTTGACGTCGATCACGTTGCCGCCCAGCCGCTCCGGCACCTGAATCAGGATCTGCGCCTTGCCGGGGGCCCGGTTCTCCTGCGCCTGCACCAGTTCGTCGAAGGCACGGATGCGGGCCTTGGACTTGGCCTGCCGGGCCTTGGGGCTGCGGCGGATCCATTCCAGCTCGTCATTGATCGCCTTCTGCTTGCCCGCCTCCTCGCGCTCTTCCTGCTCCAGCCTCTTCGCTTTCTTCTCCAAATAGCCGGAATAATTGGATTCATAGACGTAATAGCGGCCGCGATCGAGCTCGAGCACCCAATTCACGACATTGTCGAGAAAGTAGCGGTCGTGCGTGACCAGGATGACATTGCCCGGATAGTCAACGAGATGCTTTTCCAGCCACTGTACGCTTTCGGCATCCAGATGGTTGGTCGGCTCGTCCAGCAGCAGGATGTCCGGCTTTTCCAGCAGCAGCCGGGTCAGCGCCACCCGCCGCTTCTCGCCGCCCGAGAGATTTTCCACCGATGCGTCGCCCGGCGGGCATCGAAGCGCGTCCATCGCGATTTCGAGCTGGTTGTCGAGCGTCCAGCCATCGACCGCGTCGATCTTCTCCTGCAATTCGCCCATCTCGGTGCCGAGCGCGTCGAAATCGGCGCCCTCCTCGCTCATCTCGGCGACGATCTGGTTGTAGCGGTCGACCAGATCGGCGACCGGCCGGACGCCGTCGCGGACATTTTCCATCACATTCTTCGCCGGATCGAGCTGCGGCTCCTGCTCCAGATAGCCGACCCGGATCCCCTCGCCGGGCCAGGCCTCGCCCTGAAACTCGGTATCGCGGCCGGCCATGATCTTCATCAGGGTGGATTTGCCGCTGCCGTTCGGGCCGACGATGCCGATCTTGGCGTCGGAATAGAATTGCAGGCTGACATCGTTGAGCACGGGCTTGGGGGCACCCGGGAACGTCTTGGTCATATGCTGCATGACGTAGCTGAATTGACGAGCCATCGCGGCGCGGTCTCCGTATTGAATGATGCTGGCGGGATTGCCGCCCACCTAGTGTGGCTGGGCCCGCTTGTCACCCGCCCCGGCGAGCGGCTAGGCGGCTGGGCCATGAAAATGCCGCTGTTGCTCGCCGCGTTCGCCGCGTTCGCTTTCTCTCCCGCCGCCGCCTTCCAGAGCGCCCCGCACGATGCAGCCGCGCTGCGCGACGCGGCTCTGACCGGCGACACGCTCGCCTGGGACATTCTCGAAGGGCTGACGACGGAAGTCGGGCAGCGGATGGCGGGAACCGAGGCGGAAGCGCGGGCCCGCGAATGGGCGGTGCGGCGGCTGACCGCATTGGGCTTCGCCAACGTCCATGTCGAGAATTTCGACATGGACGTCTGGGTGCGCGGCGAGGAACGGGCGCAGATCGTTTCGCCTTTCCCGCAGAATCTCGTCGTCACCGCACTCGGCAACAGCGGCGCCACCCCGGCGCGCGGGATCGAGGCGGAGGTCGTGCATTTCGAGACCGTCGCGGCGTTGGAGGCGGCCCCCGATTCGGCGGTGCGCGGCCGGATCGTCTTCATCACCCACAATATGCAGCCCAATCAGGACGGCTCCGGCTACGGCCCGTTCGGCGCCGCGCGCCGGCAGGGTCCGAGCATCGCCAGCCGCAAGGGCGCGGCCGGCATCGTGATCCGATCGATCGGCACCGATTATCACCGCAACCCGCATACCGGGGTCCAGGACTGGGCCGAAGGCGTCCGCCCGATACCGGCCGGCGCCCTGTCCATCCCCGATGCCGAGCAGCTGCAGCGCATTCTGCGGCGCGGCCAGCCGGTCAGGCTGCGACTGATCCTCACCCCTCGCAATATCGGCCGCCGCCAGTCGGGCAACGTGATCGCCGAAGTCCCCGGTACCGATCCCGACGCGGGCGTCGTCTTGATCGGCGGCCATCTCGACAGCTGGGATCTCGGCACCGGCGCGATCGACAATGCAGCCGGCGTCGCCATCACCACCGCCGCGGCCCACCGGATCATGCAGGCCGGCCGGCCGCGGCGGACGATTCGGGTCGTGCTGTTCGGGGCCGAGGAGGTCGGAGTGTTCGGCGGCACCCATTATTTCAACGCCCACCGCAATGACGGCAATGTCGTGATGGTCGGCGAATCCGATTTCGGCGCCGACCGGGTCTGGCGGCTGCAAGGCAATTTCGCCGCCGCCAATGCGGCGCTGGGCGATCGGATCAACGCCCTGCTGGCTCCGCTGGGCATCGTCCGCGGCCGCGACCGGGCCAATGCCGGCGCCGATCTCGGTGCCTGGGCGCGAGCCGGGGTCGCGGCGGTCGATCTCAACCAGGATGGCAGCCGCTATTTCGATTACCATCACACCCCCGACGACACGCTCGACAAGGTCGATCCGGCGCAGCTTCGCCAGAACGTCGCGGCCTGGACGGCGGTGCTCGCGGCGGCCGCAAACGCGCCGGAGCCGATCGAACCGGCAGGCCCCCAGGCGCGTTGACGATCACAAGCGGATTGTGGCTTTCGCACTTTTCTGATTTGGGAGCCGGGATCGGGGAGTGGCGCAGCCTGGTAGCGCATCTGCTTTGGGAGCAGAGGGTCGCAGGTTCGAATCCTGTCTCCCCGACCACCCTTCGCGGCGGCTGGGAAAAATGGTGGGCCCGGCAGGATTCGAACCTGCAACCAAGCCGTTATGAGCGGCCGGCTCTACCGTTGAGCTACAGGCCCTTCCCCGGTGCCGCTGCGAATAGCCGACGGTCGCGGGCAATTCCAGCGCGGAGCGTGCTCAGCGAGCGTCTTCGCCTGCCTTCGGCACGAACAGCTGCACCGAATCGGCGCCGATGGCGAGATCGCCGCCATTGGCCTGCGAAAGCTTGCGCACCAGGCTGAGCGCGAAACCGAGGCCCAGGCCCGGCGCGCCGGGCCAGTCGCCGGCCGGGCTGTTGACAGGATCAAGCAGGGCCATTTCGTCCAGCCCCGCGACGATGCGCGGCCGATCGATCGCGAAACGCAGCATCTCGCGGCCGTCGCGGCGGCCGAGGTCAAGCCGGGCGGTGATCGCCTCGCCTTCCTG
>JBFWUJ010000010.1:26974-45855 GCA_050247295.1 Sphingomonas sp.
CTGCCTCGTCCAGGCCTTCTCGGCCGGCGACGCTCAACCCGATCAGCGGCCCTCGCGGGGCATCGTCCACCCAGCGGATCACCCCCTCGGCGCCGGTCTCCCAACGGAAAGCGGAAACCGGCTCGACGGCCAGACCTTCCGCCTCTTCCCCCGGCTCCCGGCGGCGGCGCTGATAGGCCTCGATCCGTTCGACCAGCTCGCGGATTTGCGATTCGCCGACCTCGGCGTCCGCAGTCTGGGGCCGGCCGCCGGCTTCGGTCTTGCCCAGTACCAGATCGGCCGGGCCGAAGGCGGCCAGCGCCCGCCGCACGTCGTCGGGCAGATCCCGCCGGTGCCGCAGGAGCGAGCGTGCGGTCGGTCCGAGCCGGGGCAGGACAGCCAGCCAGTCGTCCGCCCGCAGCCGCGCGGCGCGGAGCAAGGGGGCGGCGATTTCGGCCCGGTCCTCGGCGAAGAAGACCAGCAGGTCCGGATCGATCGCCAGCCCGGCGAGGGAAGCCGCGACATTGGTCCGCGCCGACGGCTCCACCGCCGCCCGATGCATCCGCAGAAAGGCGTAGGCATCCTCGCGGACCCGGTCGTTGGCCGCCGGCTGCGGCTGGGCGAGCAGATCGACGAGCTGGCGCCACTGCGCCTCGCGCGCCTGCGGCCTGTCGCCCGAAGCGGCGAGCACGGTCGCGATCATGTCGTTGAAGCGCATCCCTGGCTCCGCCTGCCTACGCCGCAGGCGTAACCGCAAAGGACAGAGCCGAGGAAGCCCCGCGCCGGCGGCCGTCACAAAGTGGGACGGACGCCGGCCCGGAAATATCCGCCTTTATTGCTGGGTGGGCTGGGCGGGCGCCGGCTGGGCGGCCGGCTGCTGCGCCCCCCGCTCCAGCCACAACAGCCAATAAGCGGCGAGCGGGGCGCGGGCTCCGGTCACCGCCCGGAATGCGGCTTGCGCCTCGGCCGTCTGGCCGGCCCGCGCCAGCGACGCGCCAAGCCGGGTATTGACCAAATTGGCATCCTCGCCGCCCTTTTGCAGCGCGGCCCGATAGAGTTCGGCTGCCGCCGCATATTCGCCATAGCCGTAGTGCGTATCGCCCGCGATCCGCGCCTCGCGGCCGGTCGCGGCGGCGAGCGCCCGGGTGCGCATCGCCGCCAATTGCGGCCGATCCTCGCGAATCCGCGCAGCGGTGCTGGTCAGCATCTGCCGCACGTCAGGCTCGGTGGCGTTGACGGTTCCGCGGGCAATGCCTTCGTCCAGCACCGCCTTCGCCTCGCCCCACTGGCCGGAACGATCGAGCCGCGAGGCGAAATCGACATAGTCCCCGGCGCGGGCAAAGACGCCGGCGACCCGCATCAGCCTTCGGATATCGAGCGCCAGCGTCGCCTCGTCACCGGCGCTCTGGCGATAGGCGACAAGCGCCGTCTGCCAGTTGGCGGTCGTCGGATAGGCGCGCAGCAGACGCTCGTTCAGCTGCGCGGCGAGCGGCGCCTGCCGCTGATCGGTGGCGAGCGCCACGGCGCGCCGCAATTGCTGCTCGGTCGGCTGCTGTCCGGCCGCCTCGAGCGCCTGCAGCAGCCGCTGATAGAGGGCCAGCGCCTCATTGTTCTTGTTGAGCGCGATCTTGACCTCGGCGAGCTGGAACAGCCGTTCGGTATTGTTCGGCTGCAGCTCCAGGAACTGGGTCAACCGCTGCTCCGCCGTCGTCCAGTCGCTGGCCTGGATGGCAAGGCTGGCGCGGCCGCCAAGCAGGGTTGGCATCGCCGACGCCGGCGCGCCGGTGCTGGCAAGCATCGCTTCGAGGCCGGCAATCTGGACGTCCCGATTCTGGGTCCCGCTGCCGATCTGCAGCTGCAGCCGGCCGACCTCGAAACGCGCCGCCGCGCTCTGCGCGCCGGCCTGCGCGGCCGCCAGAGCCGCATTCGCCGCTTCCCAGTTCTGCGCCCGCACTGCCTCGCTCAGCGGGCGGATCGCCGCGCTTTCCTCGCGCGACAGGCGCGCCTGCTCCTGCTTCTCCTGCTTGCCCTCTTGCGCGCCGGCCTGCGGAACCAGGATCAGCGGCGCGGCGACCAGCATCAGCGATCCCGCGAGGGCGAGCTTCGAAACCTTCATCATCATCCTCCTGTTGGCGCGCGACGGCGTCGCGACGCAAAGATCAAGCGGGGCGGCGAGCCACCCAGACCAGCCAATAGCTCGCGAGCGCCGCGCGGGTTCCCGTCACGGCGCGCAGGGCCGTCTCCGCCTCCGGCCGCTGCCCGGCAAGAGCGAGCGCGGCGCCGAGGCGATTGTTGACCAGCGACGGATCCTCGCCGCCGCGCTGCAGCGCGGCGCGGTAAAGCTCCACCGCCTGCGGATATTGGCCATGGCCGAAATGCGCGTCACCGGCGGCAAGCGCGGCCCGCGCGTCGCCGGCCAGGCCCCGGGTGCGAAGCGCGGCAAGGCCGGCCCGTTCCTGCGCCGCCCGCGCGGTGACGGCGGTGAGCGCCGCCCGGACCACTGCCTCATTGGCATCAAGCGCGCCGCGGCTCACGCCCTCGTCCAGCACCGCCTTGGCCTCGCCGGGCAGCGACGCGCGGGTCAGCGCCGTCGCGAATTCCAGATAGTCGCGCTCGCCGGCCATGCCGCCGGCTGCGCGCAGCAGGCGACGCAGATCGAGGTCGAGCGCCGGATCGGCGGGCGGCGGCGGTGCCGCCGTGCCGGTCGGGCGCGGCGGTTCGCCGACCCGCAGCGCCAATACCGCATCGCGCCAGTTGGCGGGGCTCGGATAGACGGCGATCAGTTCGCGGCCCAGCGTCGCGCTCTGCGCCACGAGGCGGCCGTCCACCGCCACCGCCAGCGCCCGCTGGTGCCAGCTTTCCGGCGCCGCCTGCCCGGTCGCCCGCTGCGCCGCCAGCGCCCGCTGGAACAGCGCCACCGCGGCGGGCCGGTCCCCGAGCCGGGCCTTGAACTGGGCATGATCGGCGAGGATCGCCGGATTGTTGGGCTGCGCCTCGACCATCTGGCCGAGAATGCGGTCGGTGCCTCTGAGATCGTTGGCGGCATAGGTCCGGCTTGCCTGGGTGGCCAGCAGCGCGGCCCGTTCGGCGCCCTGCGGCAAGTCGGTCGCCAGCATTTCGTCCGCCGCCGTCCCCATCGCCCGGGCATCGCTGCGGGAGCGGGCGATCTGGAAGGCAAGGCTGCCCGTGGCATAGCGGGCGCCGGCACTCCGGGCGGCCGATCGCGCGGCGGCAAGGGCAGCATCCTGCGCAGCCCTGTCCGTTCCCCCGGCGGCGGCCTGCAGCGCCTCGATCGCGCGCCGCTCGTCGCCGCTCAGGTCGAGCGCGCGCGGTGTCTGGGCCTGGGGCTGGGCGAAGGCGGGCATCATCGGCGCGACGATCAGCGCGGATGTCGAAAGCGCAGCGGCCAGTCCGGCCCTCCAGTGACGCATCAACCAGCCTTCCTCTCTACGACGGCGCGGCTTCTACCGCCTTCGCCGCGCGCTTGCTAGGGGGCGGGGAATGAACCGGCCTTGAACTGCGCCAGGCTGGAAAACCGGCGAAAAACAACCGTCTGACTCGTACCGCCTCGCGTACGCGTGTGCGCGCGCGAGGGCTGGCGCCGGTCGTCCGCTTGGGCTAGGCCCGAAAGACCGTTTCGCCGCCCAGGTGCGCATCCCTTCAGGACAGGATTTTCGTTTTGGCAACCGAGCCGCCCATCATCGAACCCAGCGACATCTCCCCGATCTCCATCGTCGATGAGATGAAGACGTCCTACCTCGATTACGCGATGAGCGTGATCGTCGCCCGGGCGTTGCCGGACGTTCGGGACGGGTTGAAGCCGGTCCATCGCCGGATCCTCTATGCGGCGCTGGAAGGCGGCATGGTCGCCGGCCGCCCCTATCGCAAATCGGCGAAGATCGTCGGCGACGTGATGGGCAATTACCACCCGCATGGCGACAGCGCGATCTACGACGCGCTCGCCCGGATGACCCAGGACTGGTCGATGCGGGTGCCGCTGATCGACGGCCAGGGCAATTTCGGCTCCATGGATCCCGATCCGCCGGCCTCGATGCGTTATACCGAGGCGCGGCTGGCAAAGGTCGCGATGACCCTGCTCGACGATCTCGACAAGGACACAGTCGATTTCACGCCCAATTACGACGCGTCGCGCGAAGAGCCGCAGGTCATGCCGGCGCGCTTCCCGAACCTGTTGGTCAACGGCGCCGGCGGCATCGCGGTCGGCATGGCGACGAACATCCCTCCGCACAATCTCGGCGAGGTCATCGCCGCCTGCAAAGCCTATATCGACGATCCGTCGATCACCGTCGAAGGGTTGATGCAGCATGTGCCCGGTCCGGACTTTCCCACCGGCCCGCTGATCCTCGGCCAGGCCGGCTGCCGCGCCGCTTATGAGAGCGGCCGCGGCTCGATCATCATGCGCGCCCGCCATGTCGTCGAGGAAGGGCGGGGCGACCGCCAATCGATCGTCCTGACCGCCATTCCCTTCCAGGTCGGCAAGAACGGCCTGGTCGAGAAGATCGCCGAGGCCGCCAAGGACAAGAGGGTCGAGGGCATTGCCGACATTCGCGACGAATCGAATCGCGAGGGCGTCCGCGTCGTCATCGACCTGAAGCGCGATGCCACGCCGGAGGTGGTGCTGAACCAGCTCTGGCGCCACACCCCGGCGCAATCCTCCTTCCCGGCCAACATGCTGGCGATCCGCGGCGGCCGGCCCGAGACGCTCAACCTTCGCGACATTATCGAAAGCTTCGTCAAGTTCCGCGAGGACGTGATCACCCGCCGCGCGAAGTTCGAGCTCGCCAAGGCACGCGAGCGGGCGCACCTGTTGCTCGGCCTTGTCATCGCGGTCACCAACCTCGATGAGGTCGTGCGGATCATCCGCGGTTCCGCCTCCCCGGCCGAGGCGCGGGCCGCACTGCTCGCCCGCGCCTGGCCGGTGGCAGAGATCGCGCCCTATATCCGGCTCGTCGAAGCGGTCGAGGCCGAGGTTTCCGGCGATTCCTATCGCCTCTCGGAAGCGCAGGTCCGGGCGATCCTCGATCTGCGCCTGCACCGGCTGACGGCGCTCGGCCGCGACGAGATCGCCGGCGAGCTGCGGGAGCTCGCCACCTCGATCACGGGCCTGCTGGAAATTCTCGGCGACCGGGCCAAGCTCTACGCGGTGATGCGCGAGGAGCTGGACGCGGTCGACGCCGCCTTCGCCACCCCCCGGGTGACCGAGATCGCGCCGGCCTGGGACGGGATCGAGGACGAGGATCTGATCGAGCGCGAGGACATGGTCGTGACCGTGACCCTGGGCGGCTATATCAAGCGCACCCCGCTGGAGACGTTCCGGGTCCAGAACAGGGGCGGCAAGGGCCGTTCCGGCATGGCGACCAAGGAAGAGGATGCGGTCACCGAATTGTTCGTGACCTCGACCCACAATCCGGTGCTGTTCTTCTCGACCCACGGCAAGGTCTATCGGCTCAAGGTCTGGCGGTTGCCCGAAGGCGCGCCGCAGGCCCGCGGCCGGCCGATGGTCAACCTGTTGCCGCTGGCCGAGGGCGAGACGATCTCGACCGTCCTGCCGTTGCCGGAGGACGAGGCGGAATGGGGCAAGCTGCACGTGCTGTTCGCGACCGCCAGGGGCAGCGTCCGCCGCAATTCGATGGACGCCTTCACCAGCATCCGCGCCGGCGGCAAGATCGCCATGAAGTTCGAGGAAGGATCGGGCGACCGGCTGATCGGCGTCTCGCTGCTGACCGAAGAGGAAGACGTCCTGCTGGCGACGCGGGGCGGCCGCGCGATCCGCTTCGCCGCCACCGACGTGCGCGAGTTCCAGAGCCGCGATTCGACCGGCGTGCGCGGGGTCCGGCTGATCGGCGCCGACGAGGTGATCTCGCTGTCGGTGCTGAAGGGTTTCAGCGCCACCACCGAAGAGCGCGACGCCTATTTGCGGGCGGCGCCATGGAAGGAAGGCGATCGGGAGGTCACGCTGGATGCGGACCGGATGGCCGCGTTCGAGGCGGCGGAGCAATTCATCCTTACCGTCTGCGCGAACGGGTTCGGCAAGCGATCCTCCGCTTACGAATATCGCCGGACCGGTCGCGGCGGCCAGGGCATCACCAATATCGACAATCTGAAGCGCAACGGCCCGGTCGTCGCCAGCTTTCCGGCGCATGACGGCGAGGAAATCATGCTGGTGACCAATCAGGCGAAGATGATCAGGATGAGCGTCGGCGACACGCGCGTGATCGGCCGGGCCAGTGCCGGGGTGCGCCTGTTCGACGTCGCCGACGGCGAGTTCGTCGTCAGCGCCGCGCGGATCGAGGAGAGCGAAGAGAGCGAAGAGGGTGAAGCCGGCGCGGAGGACGCGGCCGGCGGCGATCAGCAGTAGAGGTCCACCGCCTCCCAGTCGGCCATCGCCGTCTCGCGCAACGGGCTACGATGGCATCGGGCGGGATCACGCTCGAAACAGAGCAAGGCCGACGCCGCCTCTTCCGCCAGCGCGATCATGCGCCCCGCCTCGGCGCCGGCTTCGGGCGTTTCCAGCTGGGCGGCGTAGATCCGTTCCATCTCCGCCATCCTGCCCTTGCGCGCCGCCTCGCGCCCCGCCGGCGGCGTGCCGAGCGCCTTCAGGTGGACATAGTCGATCCCGGCTTCCTTGAGGCCGGCGGCGAGCACGTTCTTGGAAAAGCCGGGCTTGCGCGACAACGGCACGGCGCGGACATCGATCACCCGATCGACGCCGGCCGCCTTCAGCGCCGCGATCAGCTCCGCCTGGGTCGCGCCCTCATAGCCGATGGTGAAGATGCGCCTGGCGGTCATCCTCGACGCTCCTGTGGCACACCGCCTCGATATTCAAGCCGTCCGGATCGAGGATGAAGGCGGCGTAGTAATCGGGCCCGTAATGTGGCCTCAAACCCGGCGGGCCATGATCCCTGCCGCCCGCCGCCAGGGCCGCCTCGTGAAAGGCATCGACCTGCTCGCGGGTGTCGGCCCGGAAGGCGACATGCGTCCCCTCACCCACTTTCTCGTTGTCGCCGATCCAGAAGAAGGGATTGCCCTCTGTGCCGAAGCCGTGCGCCGTCCCGCCGCTCTGGGTCTGCTCGGGTGTTACGGTCATCACCAGCTTCAGCCCCAAGGGCGCCAGCGCCGCCTCGTAGAAGGCGCGCGAGCGCTCCGCATCCGCGACCGCGAAGCCGACATGGTCGAGCATGGCCTTCCTCCCTGGCGCTCCAGCGACTATCGAACCGCCCGATGAGCGACAAGGTCCACATCATCGGCGGCGGCCTCGCCGGATCGGAGGCCGCCTGGCAGCTCGCCGAGGCGGGCGTGCAGGTACGCCTCTCCGAAATGCGCGGCGGCGGCGAGATGACGCCGGCCCATCATACGGACGGTCTCGCCGAACTGGTCTGCTCGAACAGCTTCCGTTCCGACGATGCCGAGAGCAATGCGGTCGGCCTGCTGCACGCCGAGATGCGGGCCCTGGGCTCGATCATCATGGCGGCCGGCGACGCGCACCGGGTGCCGGCGGGATCGGCGTTGGCAGTCGATCGCGACGGCTTTTCGGCCGCGGTGACGGCGCGGCTGGCGGCTCATCCCAATATCGAGATCGTCCGCGAACGGGTGGATGCCCTGCCCGCCTCCGGCCTGACGATCGTCGCCACCGGCCCGCTGACCGCCGCGGCCCTGGCCGGGTCGATCGGCGCCGCGACCGGATCGGACGCGCTCGCCTTCTTCGATGCGATCGCCCCGATCGTCCATCGCGACAGCATCGACATGCAGATCTGCTGGATGGCCAGCCGCTGGGACAAGGGGGATACCAGGGATTACATCAACTGCCCGATGACGAAGGCGCAGTATCTTGCCTTCCACCAGGGCCTGCTCGACGGCGACAAGACCGTGTTCAAGGAATGGGAGAAGGACACGCCTTATTTCGAGGGCTGCATGCCGATCGAGGTGATGGCGGAACGCGGCGAGGATACGCTCCGCTACGGCCCGATGAAGCCCGTCGGCCTCGACGATCCCAGAACCGGCCGCTGGCCCTATGCGGTGGTCCAGCTCCGGCAGGACAATGCGCTCGGCACCCTGTGGAACATGGTCGGTTTCCAGACGAAGCTGAAGCATGGTGCCCAGATCGAACTCTTCCGGACGATTCCGGGCCTCGAGAAGGCCGAATTCGCCCGGCTCGGCGGACTTCACCGCAACACCTTCATCAATTCGCCGCAACTGCTCGATCCGACGTTGCGGCTGAGATCGGCGCCGCATATCCGCTTCGCCGGCCAGATCACCGGCTGCGAGGGCTATGTGGAAAGCGCCGCCATCGGCCTGCTCGCCGGACGGTTTGCGGCGGCGGAGCGGATCGGCGAAACGCTTGCGCCACCGCCGCCGACGACCGCGCTCGGCGCCCTGCTCGGCCACATCACCGGCGGCGCGGACGCGGCAAGCTATCAGCCGATGAACGTCAATTTCGGCCTGTTTCCGCCGATCGAAGGCCGGATGAAGAAGGCCAGCCGCAAGCAGGCCTATACGGCGCGGGCGCGGACCGATCTGGCCGCGTGGCTCGCCTCGGTTTCACGCCCCGTGCCGGAGCCCGCCTAGCAGCGGCAGTTCGCCCTGCGTGCCCCTGCCCGCCGCCGCGGGGCGGTCGCGGCATATTCCTCGCGGCTGAGCGCCGCGTCGCGGTTGCGGTCCCCCTGCGCGAAGCGGGTCCGGGTGCGCACCGCCCATTCCTCGAAGCTCAGCCGGCCATCGCCATTGGTGTCGAGCCGCTGGAATGCCCGGCGGCGTGGCTGATAGAGTTCCTCGATCGTGATCCGGCCGTTCCTGTCGCGATCGGCGCGGTCGAAGCGGCGTTGCTCGCGGGTCCGCTCGTCGGCGGAGGGCGGACGGCGCGGCGCCGGCCCGGTCGCCTCCTCATCCTCGTCGTCCGCAGCCGCTCCCTGCTCCGGCGCTGCCGGAATGGCGGCGCTGTCGTCGCGCTGGGCGACCCCCTGCCAGATGAAGAAGCCCGCAACGATCAGCAACAGCATCGCGCCGCTGCCCGCGAAATATCGCCACATCGCCCCCTCCATCCTTTTGATGAGGAGGCTAGTCGTTCGACAATAAAAGGCAAGTGAAGATCAGGTCAGCGGTAGCAGACCTTCTTCGCCGCCGCGACGACATCCTCCGCCTTGATCAGCGCCAACTTCTCGAGATTGGCGGCATAAGGCAAAGGCACGTCCTCGTCGGTGACGCGCAAGACGGGGGCATCGAGATCGTCGAACCCCTCCTCCATCGCGATCGCCATCAGCTCCGACGAGATCGAGCAGGCCGGCCAGCCTTCCTCGACGCAGACCATCCGGTTTGTCTTGGCGAGGCTTGCAAGCACCGTCGCCTTGTCGAGCGGGCGAAGAGTCCGAAGATCGATCACCTCCGCCTCGATCCCCTCGCCGGCCAGCGTCTCGGCCGCCTCGAGCGCAACCGCGACGCCGATCGAATAGCTGACCAGGGTCACGTCCTTGCCCTCGCGGGCGATCCGCGCCTTGCCGATCGGCAGGACATGATCGTCGAGCTTCGGCACGTCGAAGCTCTGGCCGTAAAGCAGCTCGTTCTCGAGAAAGACGACCGGATCTCCGGAGCGGATCGCCGCCTTGAGCAGCCCCTTCGCGTCCGCCGCGGTGTAAGGCGATATGACGATCAGCCCCGGCACCGCCGCATACCAGGGCCCGTAATTCTGGCTGTGCTGGGCGCCGACCCGGCTGGCGGCGCCGTTCGGACCGCGGAACACGATCGGACAGCGCATCTGGCCGCCCGACATGTAATTCGTCTTGGCGGCCGAATTGATGATGTGGTCGATCGCCTGCATGGCGAAGTTGAAAGTCATGAATTCGATGATCGGTCGCAGGCCGCCCATCGCCGCTCCGGTGCCGACTCCGGCGAAACCATATTCGGTGATCGGCGTATCGATGACCCGCTTGTCGCCGAACTCGTCGAGCAGCCCCTGGGTGACCTTGTAGGCGCCCTGATATTCGGCGACCTCCTCGCCCATCACGAACACCCGCTCGTCCTTGCGCATCTCCTCCGCCATCGCGTCGCGCAGCGCGTCGCGGACGGTCGTCTTCACCATCTCGGTGCCGGCGGGAATATCGGGATCGGCGACATCGGCGCGCGCCGCGGGCTTCACCAGTTGCGCCGTGCCGCTCTCGGCTTTGGCCGGCGCGGGAGAATCCTCCGCTCCCGCGCTTGCGGGAGGGGATTGAGGGGTGGGCTCTTCCTTCTCCTCAGGCTCAGCCACCGCCTCGCCTTCCCCGCCGATCAGCGCGATCACGCTGCCGACCTTCACTTCGTCCGTGCCTTCGGGGACCAGGATTTTCGATACGACGCCTTCGTCGACCGCCTCGAACTCCATCGTCGCCTTGTCGGTCTCGATCTCGGCGAGGATGTCGCCCGAGGCGACAGTGTCGCCCTCCTTCACCAGCCATTTGGCGAGGGTCCCCTCCTCCATCGTCGGGGACAGCGCCGGCATCTTCAGCTCGATCGCCATCAATAGCTCTCCACCAGCACGTCGGTGTAGAGTTCGGCCGCTTCCGGCTCCGGCGCCTGCTCGGCGAAGTCGGCGGCCTCGACGACGATCTTCTTGATCTCGTTGTCGATCGCCTTGAGATCGTCCTCCTTCGCCCCGGCCTTCTCGAGCTCGCGCTTCACCGCCTCGATCGGGTCGGATTTCTCGCGCACCGCCTGCACCTCGTCGCGGCTCCGATATTTGGCCGGATCCGACATCGAATGACCGCGATAGCGATAGGTCTTCAGCTCCAGCAGGATCGGGCCCTTGCCCGAACGAACCCATTTCACCGCCGTCTCCGCCGCGCCGCGCACCGCAAGCACGTCCATCCCGTCGACCTGCAGGCCGGCGATCCGGAAGCTCTCACCCCGCTTGTAGAGCTGATCCTCGGCCGACGATCGGTTGACGCTGGTGCCCATCGCATATTGGTTGTTCTCGATCACGAAGATGATCGGCAGCTTCCACAGCTCCGCCATGTTGAAGCTTTCGTAGACCTGGCCCTGATTGGCGGCGCCGTCGCCGAAATAGGCCATGCACAGGCCGCCATCCTCGCTATATTTGTGCCCGAAGGCGAGGCCGGTGCCGAGGCTCACCTGGGCGCCGACGATGCCGTGGCCGCCATAGAATCGGTGCTCGGTCGAGAACATGTGCATCGAGCCGCCCTTGCCGCGGCTGATCCCCGCCTCGCGCCCGGTGAGCTCGGCCATGATCACCTTGGGATCGATGCCGTAAGCGAGCATGTGGCCATGGTCGCGATAGCCGGTGATGACGCTGTCCTTGCCCACTTCCAGCGCCGATTGCAGGCCGACGGCGACCGCCTCCTGGCCGATATAGAGGTGGCAGAAACCGCCGATCAGGCCGAGGCCGTAAAGCTGCCCGGCCCGCTCCTCGAAGCGGCGGATCAGCAGCATCTCCTTGTAGAATTGAAGCAGCTCGTCCTTCGACGCCTTGTAGCGCTTCGGCTCGGGCGGGCGTTCGCGATTGGACCTGGCCGGCGGCGCCGCTTCCCGCGCCCCGGAGGCCCGCTTCGACGTTGCTGCTTTGGCCACCCGGCCCTCTCCACGTTCTCGTTGTCGGGAGGCGGTTCTATGGCGGGAAAGCGCCAGCCACGCAACGGGCGGGGATGCGGTTCCTAGCGCGCGTTGACCCGGCGGGCGTCGGTGGCGCCGGGGGCGTTGCGCATGTCGATGATGATCTCGTTCGGGGCGACGAGGCCGAGCTCGCGGCGGACCAGTTCGTCGGCGAGATCGGGATCGGCACCGCCCGGATTGAGCAGTTGCGCGCGATGTTGAAGCCGCGCGCGCTCCGCCTCCAGACGGGCGAGTTCGATGCCCCGCTCCGCCTTGGCGCGGCGATAGTCGCCCCATGACGACACGCCGTTGGGGCCGACCACCGCATAGCCGACGAAATTGGCGATGATCAGCAGGCCCAGGGCCGGAAGGGCGACGCGCCTGATCAGGGACAAAGGATTGCGGATCGCCGTCATCTCATCGTCACAGAATCAGGGTTTCGGTGCAGAATCAAGCCCCTTGATCGTTAATGCACAGAAAAGCGGCGAGCCGGTCAATCAGCGAGTCGAGCCGAAAATCGCCCGTCCGGCATAAACCGCGGCATCGCCCAGCTCCTCCTCGATGCGCAGCAGCTGGTTGTATTTCGCCAGCCGGTCGGAGCGGGCGAGGCTCCCGGTCTTGATCTGGCCGCAGCGGCAGGCGACGGCGAGATCGGCGATGGTCGCGTCCTCGGTCTCGCCGGAGCGGTGCGACATCACCGATGTGTAACCGGCGCCATGCGCCATGTTCACCGCCTCCAGCGTCTCGGTCAGCGTGCCGATCTGATTGACCTTGATGAGGATCGAATTGGCCAATCCCCGCTCGATTCCCATCGCCAGCCGCTCGGGATTGGTGACGAACAGATCGTCGCCGACCAATTGCACCTGGCCGCCGATCCTTGCCGTCAGCGCGCCCCAGCCGTCCAGATCGTCCTCGCTCATCCCGTCCTCGATCGAGAGGATGGGGTAATCGCCAGCCAGTTCGGCGAGATAGGATGCCATGTCATCCGGGGAGAGGGTGCGCCCCTCGCCTTCCAGCCGGTAGGCGCCGTCGCTGAAATATTCGGTCGCGGCGCAGTCGAGCGCCAGCACCACGTCTTCGCCCGGCGCATATCCCGCCTGCTCGATCGAGCGCATGATGAAGTCGAGCGCCTCCCGGGGCGACGCCAGGTTCGGCGCGAAACCGCCTTCATCGCCGACCGCCGTCGCCAGGCCGGCATCGTGCAGGCCCTTCTTCAGCGTATGGAAAATCTCCGCCCCGCAGCGCAGCGCTTCGCTGAAGCTCGCCGCGCCGACCGGCATCACCATGAATTCCTGGAAGTCGATCGGATTGTCGGCATGGGCGCCGCCGTTCAGGATGTTCATCATCGGCACCGGCAGCAGGTCCGCCGAAAGCCCGCCGACATAACGGTAGAGCGGCAGGCCGCGCGCATCGGCCGCCGCCTTCGCCATCGCCAGGCTGGCACCCAGGATCGCATTGGCCCCCAGCCGCGATTTGTTCGCCGTCCCGTCCAGCGCGATCATCGCCGCGTCGATCGCCGTCTGGTCCTCGGCATCCAGCCCCAGCAAGGCATCGGCGATCTCACCGTTCACCGCTGCGACCGCCCCGCTCACCCCCTTGCCGAGCCAGCGCCCCTGATCGCCGTCCCTCTTCTCGACCGCCTCGTGGGCGCCGGTCGAGGCGCCGGACGGCACCGCGGCGCGGCCGAACCCGCCATCCTCCAGGCTCGCCTCGACCTCGATCGTCGGATTGCCACGGCTGTCGAGGATCTGCCGGGCATGAAGATGGACGATGGCGGTCATTTTGTTGCGACCCTGTTATGAGATAGAAGAGAGATCGAGGCCGCTTATCCGGCGGGCGGAGATGGCGCAACTTTCCGCCGCACCGGCGGAACGCAGCCCGCCGGCGATGGTTCTCGTTCGAGAAGGCAATGGTTCAAGAGTGGAGAAATTCAATGCCCCGTCGTGATCCCGAACTTCCCGAAGGCACCGATCAGGTCGTCGCCGGCGCCAGCGCCGCAGCCGACGATTCGGGCGGCGGATTTGTCGCCCGCCGCAGCGAGAGCGCGCGCGACGCCACCGACCGGATGGTCAGCCAGGCGCGCGACCAGATCGTGACCCTGCGTGGCCAGGCGGGCGAGAAGCTGCGCAGCTATGCCGATGACGGCAAGGGCAAGGCCAGCAATCTGCTGGAGGAGTTCGGCGGGGTGCTGAGCGATGCGGCCCGTTCGGTGGATGAGCGGCTCGGCAGCCAATATGGCGAATATGCGCATCGCGCCGCCGGAGCGGTCGGCGATTTCGCCGGCAAGGTCCGCGAAAAGAGCGTCGATGATTTCGTCGAGGATGCGCGCGAATTCGTCCGCAAGAGCCCGGTGGTGGCGATCGGCATCGCCGCCGTCGCCGGCTTCGCGCTGGTCCGCGTCCTGCGCACCGGCCTCGATGACGTGACCGGGGGCCGCAATCGCCGGCGCGACGACGACGGAGCCTGAGGTTGGACGAGGCGGAGCAACCCGAACCGGAAGCGTCCGAAGAGACGATCGGCGATCTCGTCGCCCGGCTGGTCGATGACGGCCGCGCTTACGCCGCGGCCGAATTCGATCTTTACCGCACCATTGCCGAACATCGGGCCGAGCGGGCGCAGCGGGCGGTCATCATCCTGGCGATCGGCTGGTTTCTGCTGATTGCGGCGATGAGCGCGCTGACGATCAGCGCGATGATCGCACTGTCGCTGACCATCGGCCCGTTGCTTGCCGGCGTCGTCGTCGGCCTGCCGATGGGCCTGCTTGGCTATGGCCTGGCCCGCTATGGCTGGGCCGGCATGAAGGGGTTGAAGCGGGACGGACCCGAGCGCGCCGCGATCGCCCGCGGCAAGGACGCGCCATGAGCCTGTTGGAGATCGAGCGCGCGCAACGCGCCGCCCGTCTTGCACGGGCTCGATTCGATGCCACGTTGGGCGAGGTGCAGGAACGGCTGCGTCCGGCCAATCTGGCCGGCGAAGCGTGGGACGGCGTCAAGGAAAAGAGCGCGAACCTCGCCGACGACGCCGTCGATGCGGTCAAGGCGCGGCCGGGCATGGTCTCGCTCGCGCTCGGTGCCGTCGCCTTGTTCGTCGCCCGCAAGCCGATCGGCCGGGCGGTGACCGGCCTCGTCTCCCGCGACGGCGACGGGATCGAAGACGAGGATTCGGAGTTGAATGAAGAGGCATCAGCCGAAGCGTGAACCGGTAAGGAGTGAATGATGGCGAGCGGCCACGAACCCGAAAACGACAATGACCGGACGGAGCGCGGTCGCGCCGCCGCGGCGCTGGATGCGGCGCGCGAACGCACCCTTTCGGCCTACGAGACGGCCCGCGACCGGTCGCGGGAAACGGCACGGCAGGTGACAGATCAGATGGCGGTCTATCCGGTCGGCGCGGTCCTCGGCGGTCTCGCGCTGGGGGCGCTGGCCGGCTTGCTCGTCCCGCGCACCGAGCGCGAGAACCGCTTGCTGGGCAAGGCCGGCCGCAAGCTGACCGATGCGGCCCGCGATGCGGCGCGCACCGGCTTGGATGCCGGACGCGAGCGGGTCCAGGCGATGTCGGGCGACATCGGCGATCGGGTCGGCAAGGCGGTGGCGGAGGCTGTCGGCGGCAAGGATTGACCGTCGGCCTTGCGGTAGAGGCCAAGCCTTTCTAGGCGAGCGCGCATGAGCAAGCTTCATCTCGTGTTCGGCGGCCGGGTCGATGATCCGCGTGGCCTCGATTTCGATCTCAAGACGATCGACCTGGTCGGCGTCTATCCTGATTATGCCAGCGCCGTGGATGCCTGGCGCGGCAAGGCGCAGCGCACCGTCGACGACGCCGAGATGAAATATGTGGTCGTCCACCTGCACCGGCTGCTGCAGCCGGACGCCGAGGCGAAATAAGGATCAGGCGCGGCGGTATCGGAACAGCAGCAGCGGAATGGCAAGGATCAGCCCGATCGCGAAGCCGCCGATATGGGCGCCGATCGCGATGCCGACGCCAAGCCCGCCAAAGGTCAGGCCGACGATGGCCTGCAGCGCCACCCAGGCGACCATCAGCCACAGCGCGTTGAGCATCGTCGCCAGCCTCGGGTTGGCGATGCGGACCTTGTTGCGCCCGAACAGCATCGCATAGGCGCCGAGCACGGCAGAGATCGCGCCGCTGGCGCCGATCATCGGTGTCGCCGATAGCGGCTCCAGCGCATATTGGCCGGCCGCCGCGGCATAGGCGCCGAACAGATAGAGGATCGCCAGCCCGGCCGGGCCCAGCACCGCCTCGACCGGCCGGCCGCAAAAGACCAGGATCAGCAGGTTGAAGGCGAGATGGATCCAGTTGGCGTGCAGGAAGGCCGAAGTAAGCGGCGTCAGCCAGAACGGCGCCAGCATCTCGTCGCCGCCATAAGCGAGGCGGGCCGGAATGAAGCCGCCCCATATGGTGGCCCGCAAATCGAGCTGCAGCGCCGCGATCAGGACGAAGACGAGGGTCGTCAGCACTGCCAGCGCGAGCGTCAGCCGCGCCTTCGCCCAGCTTTGCGGCACCCGCACGCCGATGCGCCTATTTGAACTCGATCTTCTTGATCTCGTAATATTTGTCGCCGGACGGGGCGGCGAACTCCACCTCCTCGCCCTTCGCCCGGCCGATCAGCGCCCGGCCGAGTGGCGAGGCATAGCTGATCCGGCCGACCTTGGCGTCCGCCTCGGCTTCGCCGACGATCTGATATCTGATCTTGTTGTCGTTCTCGTCCAGCAGGGTGACGGTAGCGCCGAACACCACTTTGTCGCCGCTCAGCGTTGCCGGATCGATCACCATCGCCCGGCTGAGCCGGTCTTCCATGTCGGCGATCTGCGCCTCGATATGGCCCTGCCGCTCCTTGGCGGCATGATATTCGGCATTCTCGGAAAGATCGCCATGGGCGCGCGCTTCCTCGATCGCGTCGATGATCGCCGGGCGCTCGATCATCTTCAGATGGCGGACGTCCGCCTGCAACTTCTCATAGCCCTCGGCCAGCATCGGCAGCTTGTCGACCGTCGCCATGTCCTCAATGCCTTTCGTCAAAAACTCGTCTTCGCGCCCCCATGAAGGGGTCGCCCGATCCGGATCGATTGTGATGGATTTTATCCGTCGGAACCCGAATAATAGTCTTGCAGGGACCGCACTTCAAGGCCGTGCGCCCGCGCCGCGCCGATCGCCAGCGCCACCGCGGCGCTCGACGCGGCGGTGGTGAAATAAGGCACGTGCTGCTGCACCGCCGAGGCGCGGATCGAGGCACTATCCTTGTGGCTCTGCCAGCCCTCGGTCGTGTTGAAGACGATCGCGATCGCCCCGTCCTTGATCCTGTCGACGATGTGCGGCCGGCCCTGCGCCACCTTGTTCACCCGCCCGACGTCCAGTCCCTCGCCTTGCAGGAAATCGGCCGTGCCGCCGGTCGCGACCACCGAAAATCCCAGGTCGAGCAGCGCCCGCACCGGCGCGATGATCGCCGGCTTGTCGCTGTCCTTGACGGAAACGAAAAGCGTGCCCTCATCCGGCAGGTTCACCCCGCCGCCTTCCTGCGATTTCAGGAACGCGATGGAGAAATCGGACGAAATTCCCATGACTTCGCCGGTGGACTTCATTTCCGGTGATAGGACGGGATCGACCCCGGGGAAGCGTGCGAAGGGGAAGACCGCCTCCTTCACCGCGATGTGGCCCTTGGTCCCGCCGAGCGGCGGCAGCTCGGCCAGCTTCTCGCCCGCCATCACCCGCGCCGCGATCTTCGCCACCGGCGCCCCGATCGCCTTGGCGACGAACGGCACCGTCCGGCTGGCGCGCGGATTGACCTCGATCAGGTAGACCTCGTCATCCTTGACCGCGAACTGGACATTCATCAGCCCGACCACCCCGAGCGCCCGGGCCAGCACGTCCGCCTGCCGTTCGATCTCCGCCACGATCGCCGGCGGCAGGCTGTAGGGCGGCAGCGAACAGGCGCTGTCGCCCGAATGGACCCCCGCCTCCTCGATATGCTGCATCACGCCGGCGACGACGACATCCGTCCCGTCGCAGATCGCATCGACATCGACCTCGATCGCGTCGCGCAGATATTGATCGATCAGTACCGGGCTGTCGCCCGACACCTGGACCGCGGTGTGGATGTAATCGTCGAGCTGGGCCGGCCCGTCGACGATCTCCATCGCCCGCCCGCCCAAGACGTAAGAGGGCCGGGTCAGCACCGGATAGCCGATCCGCTCCGCCACCAGCAAAGCCTCGTCCCGGCTGCGCGCCACGCCGTTTTTCGGCTGCTTCAGGCCCAGCTTCTCGATCAGGGCGGCGAACCGCTCGCGATCCTCGGCCAGGTCGATCGCGTCCGGCGGCGTACCGAGGATCGGCACCCCGGCCTTCTCCAGCGCCGCCGCCAGCTTCAGCGGCGTCTGGCCGCCGAACTGGACGATCACCCCGTGCAGGGTCCCGTTCGATGCCTCGACATGCAGGATCTCCAGCACGTCCTCGGCCGTCAGCGGCTCGAAATAGAGGCGGTCGGAGGTGTCGTAATCGGTGCTCACCGTCTCCGGATTGCAGTTGATCATCACCGTCTCGTAGCCCGCCTCCTTCAGCGCATAGGCGGCGTGGACGCAGCAATAGTCGAATTCGATCCCCTGCCCGATCCGGTTCGGCCCGCCGCCCAGGATCACCACCTTCCGGCGCTCGCTGGGCGCGGCCTCGTTCTCGGGCGCGCCGAAGCTCGGCGCCTCGTAGGTCGAGTACATGTAAGGCGTCTTCGCCTCGAACTCGGCGGCACAGGTGTCGATCCGCTTGAACACCGGCCGGATGCCCAGCTTGTGGCGGAGCGCCCTCACCTCCTCCTCGGTGGTGGCGCCGATCATCCCCTTGAGCGCGTCGTGCAGCAGCCCGTGCATCCGCGCCCGCGCCTTCACCCCGCCGCCGGCGATATGGGCCGATTTGAGGTTCAGCTCGGCCAGCCGCCGGTCCGAAAAGCCCATCGCCTTCAGCCGCCTCAGCCCTTCGACGTCGACCGGCATGCCATCGGCGCAGATCGCGTCCTCCGCCGCCACGATCTCGGCGATCCGCTCCAGGAACCAGCAATCGTAGCGGGTCAGCGCGTGGACCTCGTCGACGGTGAAGCCCTCGCGCAGCGCCTGCGCCGCGACCAGCAGCCGGTCCGGCGTCGGCCGCCCGAGCGCCGCCTCGATCTCGTCCCGGCTGGCGCCGTAAAGCGGCTTCACCCCGTCCAGCCCGATCAGCCCGGTCTCGAGGCCCCTGAGCGCCTTCTGCAGGCTCTCGTGGAAATTGCGTCCGATCGCCATCACTTCGCCCACGGACTTCATCGC